>CAMYKC010000017.1:3323-46544 GCA_947258865.1 uncultured Lysobacterales bacterium | reverse complement strand
AACGCGGGGCGAATCAGTGAGTTCATGCCCGTGCTGACGCCCAGGTAATGGTACTGGCCCTTGGTCTTCAGTTGAGTCACCCGCGACAGTAATACGCCGCACTCGGCTGCGAGATAACGGCCGGGCTCCAACCACAGCTCAATGCCATGTCCACCGATCGTTTCGGCCAGCAACTCGTCCATCCTGCCAAGGTCGAAACCGGCCTGGCTACGCCGGTCCGGCACTCCCAGGCCACCGCCGAGGTCAAGAACCCGGGCGTCCGGAACTGCCGGCAGAACCTCGAGAAAGCGCTCCAGTTGCTCGCGCCACACGTCGGCGTTGATGACGCCGCTTCCCGTGTGGGCATGCAGGCCGGTCACGCGCGTGCCGTTTTCCTGCAATGAGCGGCTGACTTTTTGAAGGTGCTCCAGGGAGATGCCGAATTTTGAATCCGCACCGGAAGTGATCACTTTTTTGTGGTGACCGTAGCCGGTGTCCAGGTCCAGGCGCAGAAAAATATCCCTGCCGGCAAATACCTCGGGCCACTGCTGGATGGCCCAGGAGTTGTCGACGGTCAGCCGGACTCCGGTTTGCAGTGCAGCCTCGTATTCATGACGGGGGGCAAAATTCGGAGTGAAGAGTATGTCTGCAGGCGCGGTGGCAGGGACACTTTTCATCACGTGGTCGACTTCGTCCATCGAAACGCACTCGAATCCGACGCCTTCACCCGCCAGCGTATTGAGAAGGTCCGCGTTGTCGTTGGCTTTTACCGCGTAAAGGATGCGGCTGACCGAATCCAGGTCGACGAGCCGCTGCGCAGCCTGGCGGGCCGCATCCAGATCATAGACATAGGCCGAATCACGTCCCTGCATCACGCTGCATAATTGCTGCGATTTGTCCTTCCACCAGGGATCCGCCTGGTCCGCAGGCTGCACCACGCGGGTCAATTCGGTCCAGCTGGGGCCAAATTCCGGACGGTTTTCGGCCTGGGACGCAATCAGCAACTGGTGCAGCTTCCGGACCAGGCGCGGCGCGTGTTCCGGGTCTACGACCAGGGTCAGGTTCAGGTCGTTGGCTGATTGCGTCACCATGTGAACGTGGCGATCCTGGAAGACGTCCAGGGCGGCAGACAGCCGGCCCAGGATGGTGCGGATCGCATTACCCACCAGGCTGATCGACATGCAGCCATTATGGACAGTGACTGTACAAAGCGCCTCGAGGTCATCGAGGAAAGCCGCCATCCGCTGTTCGTCGAGATGTGCCGGTACCTGCGGGTCCAGGCTCACCGTTACGGTGGATTCCGAAGTGGATATCAGGTCGACGGAACAGCCATGGCGTTTGAAAACCGCGAAAGCGTCCGCCAGGAAACCTGCCTGGTGCCACATCGATGGATTCTCCATCGTCATGACGGTGATGTTGTCGCGGCTGACCACGCCTTTGACCTGGGCCTCCTCACGCGGGCTGCGAGCACCGATCCGGGTACCAAGTTCGGCGGGCCGGTTTGTATCCTTGATATACACGGGTATGGCATGGCGTCTGGCCGGCTGGATACTGGGGGGATGAAGCACCCTGGCGCCCATCGAGGCCAGTTCCTGCGCTTCGCTGTAGCTCAGGCGGCGTAACAGGCGCGCCTCGGGAACCACCCGCGGATCGGCACTGAAGATACCCGGCACATCAGTCCAGATCTCCAGCGCGGCAGCAGAAAGCCTGGCGGCCAGGCAGGCCGCGGATGTGTCTGAACCGCCCCGTCCGAGCAAACAGGTACTTCCACCGGGCCCGGATGCGATAAAGCCCTGGGTGATGTGCAATTGCGCCTGGCCCGCCAGCTTTTGCTCCAGATCGGGGTCTGCATGGTCGCCGCAGCGCGCGGCCAGCACATCGATACCGGATTCCGGCGAATATTCCGGCCTGGCCTCCAGCAAGGTTCGTGCGTCCTGCCAGGCGGGTTCGAGGTCGGCCGCGGCCAGCGCCTGGAAACCCAGGCAACTGGAGAGAAGTTCGCCCTGACCGAGCAAGCGCGCTCGTTGTTCGGGTTTCATCGCTGATGTTGACTGTGCCATCAGCTTCTCAAGGCTGACCCAGTGTTCCAGGAACTCCTTTGACGGCTCGATGCCGAGTTCGTCATGAAGTGCGTGGTGTTTCAGGCTGATGTCCGCCAGGATAGCGCGCTTCTCGCCAGGATTTGCATCATTGGCCAAGCGGGTCAACTGGTTCGTCACCCCGGACAATGCAGAAACCACGATCAGCACCCGCCTGCCTGCCTCGATGTGCTTACTCGCCTGCTCGCAAATCGTCGTCCAGCTGTCGGCAGAGCTGACGCTGGTGCCTCCGAATTTCATCACAAGCCATTGGCGGTCTGCTTGTTCCTGCATTTCACTCTCTCCAAATGAAAACGGCCTCCGCTGTGGAGGCCGTTTCGTATATCGTTGGCGTACTGCGGAATCAGGCGGTAATTGACGCCCTCATCTTTCGCAGTGCGTTTGCTTCCAACTGGCGGATTCGCTCGGCCGAGATACCGTAGCGATCGGCCAGATCCTGCAGGGTCATCTTGTCTTCCTGCAACCAGCGGCTGCGGATGATGTCCCTGCTGCGCTCATCCAGCTCATCGAGGCCAGCATACAACAAGGTGTTGTTATGTTCCGACAGATTTTCAGCTTCGCATTCAGTCTGCGGATCTCTGGACTTGCTCTCGAGGTAGGCAACCGGAGCGACGTAGGGAATCTCATCGTCTGCATTCGGCGGCAGATCGAATCCGACATCCTGACCGGAGAGGCGAGATTCCATTTCCAGCACGACCTCGGGTTTCACGCCCAGGTTTTCGGCCACGGTATGAACTTCCGCGTAGCTCAACCAACCGAGCCGCTTCTTGGATTTCCTGAGATTGAAAAACAATTTCCGCTGCGCCTTGGTGGTGGCAACCTTGACGATGCGCCAGTTCCGCAAGATGAATTCATGCATTTCCGCCCGAATCCAGTGCACAGCGAAAGAAACCAGGCGGACGCCATGGTCCGGATCAAAGCGTTTGACCGCTTTCATCAAGCCGATGTTTCCTTCCTGGACTAAATCACCGAGCGCCAGCCCATAACCGGTGTAGCCTTTTGCTACGTGCACGACGAAACGCAGATGGGCAAGCACCATTCTGCGGGCAGCTTCAATGTCGCCATCGTCACGGTAACGGCGGGCAAAATCCTGCTCTTCTTCCAGCGTCAGCACAGGAATCTTATTGACCTCCTGGATATACGCATCCAGGCTTCCTGTTCCCGCGGGAACCAAAAGATGACTTGGTACCAGTTCTTTGCTCATTTATCCTCCTGGGCAGCGGACCAGTCTAGCATAAATTTATGCTCTCAATACCAAAAAAAGCCCCTTCAGGGAACGCCTGCTGGCGATCTCGTCAACGCTGCCGCTCAAAGTCTCAACTTTAGCATAAGACATGACCTGAACGGATAGGTTCCATACGTAATAAAGGTAATTAAAACAGATAGTTATTATATATAACTTTTTATTAATATGAATCAACTGCGACGGGGTGGGTCTTCCAGCCTGAACTGACGCAGGTAACGTCGCACCGAAAGCCAGGCGCCGAGGAAACCGAGCACCCCCCCGGCGAGCAATACCAAAAGCGATCCCCGGCCGCCCAAGCCCATGACTTCGAAGGTGTTTCCATAGGCGTCCAGCAATTGCGTGAGTGGCCGCTGGAGATAAAACATGGAGAGATTCAGAAGCAGGAGCGCGAGGAATGCGCCGAGCAGACCGTACCAGAAACCCGAATACAGAAATGGCTGGCGGATGAAGCTGTTGCCTGCGCCAACCATGTTCAAAACAGAGATTTCGTCTGAACGGCTGGCAACGTCCAGCCGGATGGTATTGGCAATCACCACCACCACTGCCAGTGAAAACATCACGGTAAGCACCGTGACAAAAGCATCCCCGAGTTCCAATAAGCCCGCCAGGCGCTTGAGCCATTTGTAATCCACCTGTACAAGATCGACCCCGTCCTGCCCCTCCAGCCAGGCTCCGAGATCAGCGACGGTCTCCTCGAATTTTTCGTTTTCTACTTGCCGGGGTGTAACCTGGAGGACCCAAGGCAGCGGATTTTCTTCGAACATATCAATGGCCTGCCCGAAACCGGACACCGCACTGAATTCTTCCATCCCCTGCTCGGGTGACACGGTGACCACGTCCGCATTCCGCTCCTGGCCAATCCGCCCCGCAAATGTTTTTACTTTTTCTTCACCCGCGCCAAGTTGCAGAAAAACGGTAATGGTTCCCCACTCTTCGCGCTCCAGATCGATGGCCCGCAGATTTTTGACGCTCACATAGAGCCCGAGTGGCAGCACCATGGCTATACCCAGGACCAGGATCGTCATGAGGGTGCCCAGGCGATGGCTCAGGAGCGTGCCCAGGCTTGAAAAAAAGCTGTAAAGCTGGCGTCTGCCCCATGCGCGAATCTTCCTGCGGATTTGCCGCAGGCTCACGGCCGCAGCCTGCCGACATCACAGGCCGGTATGTCATCCACCAGCCGGCCGTGCGAAAGCACGAGGACACGCTGCCCCATGGCACGAATCAAAGCCAGGTCATGACTGGCGACCAACACGGTCACGCCTTGTGCGTTCAATTGTCTGAACAGGACGAAGAGGTCTTCCGACAACTCCGGGTCGAGGTTCCCGGTAGGTTCATCGGCCAGCAACAGCGGCGGCATTCCGACAATAGCGCGCGCAACCCCTACACGCTGCTGTTCACCCCCGGACAGCATCAAAGGCCATGATTTCTCTTTGCTCAACAAGCCAACCTTGTCCAGCGCCGCCCGGACCCGCTTACGGATATCCGGATAGCGCATACCGGCGATCATCAGCGGCAGCGACACGTTGTCGAATACGGTTTTATCGCTCAGGAGCTTGTGGTCCTGGAATATCATGCCGATCCGCTGACGAATCCGGGGTGCCAGCCGTGACGGGGTTTTACCCAGGTTCCGCTTGTCGACCACAATTTGCCCGCGCGTGGCTCTCTCGAGCATCAGAATCAGCCGCAATAATGTGCTTTTCCCGGCTCCGGAATGACCGGTAAGGAAGACCATTTCGCCCGGGTCGAGATGAAAACTGACATCCTGCAGGGCATTTACATTGCCCGAATAGCGCTTACTTACATGTTCGAAGGTGACCATCTATGACTTGGGGCGTCTCCGTCTGCGCCGTGGTTTTCCACTCTGGGATTTCTCGCTTCCGGGCTTGTTACTCTGCGGCGGCCCACGCCTGCGTCCACCGCCCCGGTTGTCATGACGGCGCGGTGCGGGTGGCGCCCTGTTAAGCTTGGGTTTCATGTCGCCTTCCACCTGCTCTGTCGGAATCGCGTAGCCGATGAAATCTTCAATTTCCGGCAGATGGAATGCGTAATTCTCACAAGCAAAACTGATGGCTTCACCCTTGGCGCCCAACCGTGCGGTCCGGCCAATCCGGTGGACGTAATCCTCGGCATCCTGGGGAAGATCGAAATTGATCACGTGAGTGACATCCGGGATATGAAGACCACGGGCTGCGACATCCGTCGCCACCAGTACCGGGATTTCGCCATCGTGGAAGCGCCTCAACAGGGTCTGGCGCTTCTTTTGCGGCACGCGGCCAGACATGGCGGCGGCATGGATGCCGTTCGCATTGAGTGTGCGTTCGACCAGGTCTGTTGCGGCCCGGGTGTTGGCGAAAACCATGACACGGCCATCGCTTATGCCACGCAGGAGAGCGACCAGTAGCGGAAGTTTTTCTACGTTGGCGGGGTAGTAAACCGTCTGGCGGACGCTTTTTACCGTGACCTGCCCGGTTTCCACCTTTAACAGTTTCGGTTCGTTCATGTGCTCATAAGCGAGTTCCAGCACCCGATGGGAAAGCGTGGCCGAGAACATCAGGCATTGACGACGATCGCGCGGTGGCAGCCGTCTGAGCACATAGCGAATGTCCTTGATAAAACCCAGGTCGAACATCCGATCGGCTTCGTCAAGCACCATGACATCGATCTGCTTCAGGTTGAAAACGTGTTGTTTGAAGTAATCGATGATCCTGCCGGGCGTACCGATCAGGATATCTACGCCGTCTTCCAGAGCCTTGCGCTGCTTCTCGTAATCCACGCCACCATAAGCCAGGCCTAATCTGAGCCCGGTCTCGCGGCCGAGCAGAACGGCGTCCTTGTGGATCTGAAGCGCCAGCTCCCGGGTTGGCGCCAGCACCAGGGCGCGCGGATGACGGCCGGGCTTTTCCGGTTTCAATTCCAACAGGCGCTGGTAAATGACAAGCAGAAACGCCGCCGTCTTACCCGTTCCGGTTTGTGCCTGACCCGCCACATCCTTGCCCTTGAGCGCCGAAGGCAACGTAAGCGCCTGGATCGGCGTGCAGTGCGTGAATCCGGCGGCCTCAAGGCCTGCCTGGACAGAAGTCAGCAGATCCAGCGAACTGAAGGCCACATCGGTTAGCGGCTTGTTTGAATTTTTATCGGGCATATGGGTTCACTTGTGATGTTCGGGTGCTCAATACCGGCTTCTGATCATTGATTTGTTGAAAAGAGGCGGCCGAGGACTTGAATTTTACTGCTCATGCCTTGAAATCGTTGAACAGTTCGGTTGAAATGATGGCCCCGATACCAGACTTTGCCTTTTTCGGCCGTCTGTTCCTTGATCCGGGCCCTGGGATAGAACATAGTAACCGCGCTGCTTTGCATGTTCCAGTGTGAAAGCCAAGCGCAATATGGAGAAATACAGTGAGTGAAAAAATTACACATGTCACGGACGGCAGTTTTGACCAGGAAGTGCTGAATGCCGATGGCCCTGTTCTGGTCGACTATTGGGCGGAGTGGTGCGGGCCTTGCAAGATGATTGCACCCATTATCGATGAAATTGCTGACGAATACGGTGACCGCCTGAAAGTGACCAAGCTGGACATTGACAGCAATATGATGACGCCTCAGCAATACAGCATCAGGGGTATCCCTACGTTAATGATTTTCCGTGATGGAAAAGTGCAGGCCACCAAGGTCGGCGCCCTGACCAAAGGCCAGTTGAAAGCTTTTGTAGAAGAGGTTGTCTGAACCGACAAACGGTGACCGCAATCAATCTTCTTGGGTAATAACTGGACGCTACCCCACAATCGTGCTAGTTTTATCCCATCTGTAGCCGGGCCCCCGCCCGGCTTTACAACTTCCCTATTTGACCGCCGGACTGATTGAACCGTAAAACCGGCCAAGCATAAGAAGGTTTTAGCATCACGCTGCATGTAAGCCGTGGACCGTTTACTGAATCCATGAACACCAGGCTGCTGGCCGGGTAAACAATTTCGAATCGACTATTCAAAAACCGATCACCATCTCAAAAACAGGCACAGCCTCAATACAGAGTCATTCAATGAATTTATCAGATCTCAAGCAGAAACCGATTTCAGAACTGCTGGAACTCGCCGATGAAATGGGCCTGGAGGGCGTCGCGCGCTCCAGGAAACAGGACGTTATTTTTTCCATCCTCAAGGCACATGCCAAGAACGGCGAAAGCATTTTCGGAAATGGTGTGCTGGAAATACTGCAGGATGGGTTCGGCTTTCTCCGTTCCGCCGAAGGTTCCTACCTCGCCGGACCAGATGACATTTACGTCTCACCCAGCCAGATCCGCCGCTTCGCGCTGCGCACGGGGGATATGCTGGCCGGAAAGATCAGGCCGCCCAAGGACAGTGAACGATATTTTGCCCTGCTCAAGGTCGAGGAGATCAACTACGAATCGCCCGATGCCGCCAAGCGTAAAATATTGTTTGAAAACCTGACGCCCGAATTTCCGACCGAACAGTTCATTCTGGAGCGGGGAACAGGCAGCACGGAAGACATCACTGCGCGCATCATTGATCTGGTATCTCCGATCGGCAAGGGCCAGCGTGGCCTGGTCGTTTCTCCGCCGAAAGCCGGCAAGACCATCATGCTGCAGAACATCGCCACCAGCATTCGAGGTAACAACCCTGACGGCAAAATGATCATCCTGCTGATTGACGAGCGGCCGGAAGAGGTGACGGAAATGCAGCGGTCCGTCGACGCCGAAGTGATTTCGAGCACGTTTGACGAGCCGGCATCACGCCACGTCCAGGTAGCGGAAATGGTGATCGAGCGGGCCAAGCGCCTGGTCGAGCACAAACACCATGTCGTAATCCTTCTGGATTCCATTACCCGACTGGCCCGGGCCTACAATACGGTCGCACCCTCCTCCGGCAAGGTTCTGACCGGCGGGGTGGATGCAAACGCTTTGCAGCGCCCTAAGCGGTTTTTTGGCGCGGCGCGGAACATGACAGAAGGCGGTTCGTTAACCATCATTGCGACAGCCCTGGTGGAAACCGGATCCAAGATGGACGAGGTCATCTACGAGGAGTTCAAAGGCACCGGCAACATGGAAATCCACCTCAGCCGACGCATTGCGGAACGCCGAACCTACCCGGCCATCGACATCAACCGGTCCGGCACGCGCCGCGAAGAGTTGATGATCGGCCAGGACCAGTTACAGAAAATGTGGATTCTGCGTAAACTCCTGCACCCGATGGACGAGGCCCAGGCGATCGAGTTCATGCTGGATAAGATGAAGGCGACCAAGACCAACGCTGAATTCTTCAATTTCATGAAACGCTAAAAAAAAGCGGCGCCGTATCCGGCGCCGCCAGTTTTTTGCATCAATGGTCGTCAGACCACAAGTTCCGAGACGAAATCGCTTACCGGCATCGATTCCAGCGAACCCTGTTCGCTGAGGGCCGACTCGATGCGTTCGGCCTGCCCCGGCTCGTAGTGATCGCCGATGGCGCTCTGGAATTTCCTGACCAAAACCGGTATCCCTTCAGCGCGGCGGCGGCGGTGCCCGATCGGGAAGCTGACTTCCACGCGTTCCGTCGATGAGCCATCCTTGAAATACACCTGGATTGCGTTGCCGATTCCGCGCTTCTCCGGATCGAAGTAGTCAGTGGTAAAGCTCTCGTTTTCCCGCACTTCCATCTTGTCGCGAAGGGCATCGATACGCGGGTCGGAAGCAACGTCATCGTTATAGCTGGCCGCGGTCAACTCGCCGAAAATCAACGGCACGGCAACCATATACTGGATACAGTGATCACGATCGGCGTAGTTATCCAGCGGGCCGGTTTTATCGATGATCCTTGCACCGGCCTCCTGGGTTTCAATCGTTATCCGTTCGATGTCGTCCAGCCGGCCACTGACCTTGGGATGCAGCGTCATCGCGCATTCGACCGCGGTCTGGGCGTGAAACTCCGCCGGGAATGAGATCTTGAACAGGACATTCTCCATCACGTAGCTGCCGTAGTCGCGCTGGAACTTGAACTCCCGGCCTTTAAACAGAACATCGTAAAAACCCCAGACATCGGCACTCAATGCAGAGGGATAGCCCATCTCGCCGCGCAGAACCGTCAGCGCCAGCGTGACAGCCCTGCGGCAGGCATCCCCGGCTGCCCAGCTCTTGCGTGATCCGGTGTTGGGTGCGTGGCGGTAGGTTCGCAACGCGCCGCCATCGATCCAGGCATTTGAAACCGCATCGATGACCTGGTCGCGGTCTCCACCCAGCATCCGGGTCACAACCGCGGTGGACGCGATCCGAACGAGCAGGACGTGATCGAGCCCCACCTGGTTGAAGCTGTTTTCAAGTGCCAGCACGCCCTGGATTTCATGGGCCTTGATCATCGCGGATAGCACGTCCTTCACCGCCAGCGGCGCCCGGCCCTCAGCGATATTTCGCCGTGACACGTAATCGGCCACGGCGAGAATGGCGCCCAGGTTATCCGAGGGGTGTCCCCATTCCGCCGCCAGCCATGTATCGTTGAAATCGAGATAGCGGATCAGGACGCCAAGATTGAAGGCAGCCTGCGCAGGTTCGAGCTCGAAGGCTGTGCCGGGAACCCGGGCGCCGCCCCGCATCTCCGATCCGGGCACCATTGGGCCCAGCAGCTGGATACATCCGGGAAACTTCATGGCGAGCATGGCACACGCCAGGCTGTCCATCAGGCAATACCTGGCCGTTGAATAAGCTTCTTCACTGTCGATCTCGTAGTTGCAGACATAGTCTGCGATATCGACCATGACCTGGTCGTAATCCGGCCGTTTTGCCGTTCGGACACCAATCTGTGACATGGGAACCTCTTTCCTGGAATGGGCTAGAATTGACCCTTGATTTTAGTTGAGTAGGGTTACGCCCGCCATGACGGCAGACAACAAAACACCGCGAAAGCGGCTGCTTTTGATCCCGGTCAATTAAGCAATGGAGACGCGATATTCTTCCGGCTTGCCGGCCGCTCTGACTGAACGAAAAAACCCCGCCGCAGGGGCGGGGTCAGAACGGGAGTCTTGTTCCTGAAATCAACGCTCCCCGATCGGGATATATTCCCTGGCCGCGGGTCCTGTGTATTCCGCGCCCGGACGAATGATCCGGTTATTGGCCCGTTGCTCGAAGATATGCGCACACCAGCCGGTAACCCGTGACATGACGAATATCGGTGTGAACAGCTTTGTCGGTATACCCATCAGGTTGTAGGCGCTGGCGTGGAAGAAGTCCGCATTGGCAAACATGTTCTTCTCTTCTTTCATGGTCCGTTCAACGGCGTCGGAAACTGCGTATAAAAGAGTTTCGTTCTTCACTTCGGACAGCTTACGCGACCACTCCTTGATGATGGCATTCCGCGGGTCACGCACGCGGTAGACCGCATGGCCAAAACCCATGATCAGCTCCTTGGCGGTTAACTTGCGCAGAACGTCTTCCACGGCCTCATCCACAGAGCTGTATTGCTCGATCATGTCCATGGCCGCTTCGTTGGCGCCGCCATGCAGGGGGCCACGGAGCGAGCCGATTGCGGCGGTTACACAGGAATGGAGGTCGGTCAGGGTGGATGCAGCGACCCGCGCGGTAAAGGTGGATGCGTTGAACTCATGCTCGGCGTAAAGGATCAGGGAGACATCCATCACGCGCGCGGCGATGTCTTCGGGTGCTTTATCGTGAAGCAGGTGCAGGAAATGCGCACCGATGCCGTCGTCGTCAGTCTCGGTCTCAATTCTCACGCCATCGTGTGAATAACGGTACCAGTACATGAGAATGGACGGAAACACGGCCAGCAGTCGGTCGGCTACATCCTGTTCATTGGAAAAATCACCTTCCGCCTCGATGTTGCCGATAAATGAGCAGCCGGTGCGCATTACGTCCATCGGATGTGCATCGGCCGGGATGCGTTCGAGCACTTCCTTTAACGGCTGAGGCAAACCACGTTGACTTTTCAGCTTGATCTTCCAGGCATCGAGCTCTGCCTGGGTCGGCAGGTGACCTTTCAATATCAGGTGCGCTACTTCGTAGAAGGTCGAATGCTCCGCCAGGTCGACGACGTTAAAGCCACGATAGCGAAGGTTGTTGCCCGCGGCGCCGACGGTGCACACTGCTGTTTGCCCCGCTGTTTGTCCGCGCAAGCCTGCGCCCGCATTTTTCTTTACTGTTGCATCTTCTGCCATGTTCATTCCTCTTCTTTCAGTTCATCGGCGGAGGCGGCGAATAGTTCGTCCAGCTTCTGCTCGTATTCGTGGTAACCGAGATAATCGTATAATTCAGCCCGGGTTTGCATGATGTCGATCACGTTTCGCTGATGCCCTTCTTTCAGCAGTGCCTTGTAAACCGTCTCGGCACCACGGTTCATGGCGCGGTATGCACCACAGCAATACAAGACAATATCCACTCCAGCTTCGCCCAGTTCAGGCGTGGTGAACAGCGGCGTGTGGCCAAATTCCGTTATGTTGGCCAGAATCGGCACTGCAACGGCCTGCTTGAATTCCGTGTACTGCCGCAGTTCCCTCATGGCCTCGGGAAAAATCATGTCGGCGCCGGCTTCGACACAGGCCAGCGCCCGCTCCATCGCGCTCTCCATTCCTTCAACGGCCAGCGCATCGGTCCGGGCCATGATAATGAAGTTCCCGTCCGTTCGCGCATCCACAGCCGCCTTGACCCGGTCGACCATCTCGGCCTGGGGCACGACGGCCTTGCCCGGCCTGTGGCCACAGCGTTTGCTTGCAACCTGATCTTCGATGTGCATCCCGGCAGCGCCTGCCCGGGTGAGCGAACGAACGGTTCGGGCTATGTTGAAGGCACCGCCGAAACCTGTGTCAGCATCGACCAGCAAAGGAAGATCGCAAGCGTGCGTAATCCGGTCTACATCAGTCAGCACATCCTCGAGTGAACTGATGCCAAGGTCCGGCAGGCCCAGCGAATTGGCCGCCAGGCCGCCACCGGAAAGATAGATGGCTTTGTGGCCGATTTCTTTTGCCATCCTGGCGGTAAAGGCATTGATCGTGCCCACGACCTGCACAGGCGCATATTCCGCCACCGCCTGTCTTAATCTCAGTCCGGGTGATGACTGTGTCATGATCAGAGCAGGTTTTCGACCGCGGCCCGCTCCTCTCTCAACTCCGTTTCGGTGGCATCCATGCGCTCCCGGCTGAATTCATCGATGTCCAGACCCTGCACGATCCGATAGTCACCGTTTTCACATGTACAGGGATGGGAATAGACAATTCCGGTTTCGATGTTGTAACTGCCGTTTGCAGGTACAGCCATGGATACCCAGTCGCCGGCAGGCGTACCCATAACCCAACTCCTCATGTGGTCAAGAGCCGCGGACGCCGCCGAGGCTGCACTGGAGGCGCCGCGTGCCTTGATGATGGCGGCACCGCGCTGTTGCACATCCGGAATAAAGGTGTTGCGGTACCAGTCCTGGTCAACACCGCCAGCGACCGTGCCGCCACCGACCTCCGCGAAACGGATGTCAGGGTACTGGGTGGAGGAGTGATTGCCCCAGATAACCATCCTCGAGATCTTAGAATGGTGTGTATCGATCTTGCTCGCCAACTGCGCCAGGGCGCGGTTGTGGTCCAGGCGAGTCATTGCCGTGAAATTTCGCGGGTCCAGGTCGGGTGCCGCGGCCTGCGCGATGAGTGCGTTCGTGTTCGCGGGATTTCCGACCACGAGCACCTTGATGTCGCGGCTGGCCACTTTGTTCATGGCTGCGCCTTGCGGGCCGAAAATCTGACCGTTTGCCGACAATAGATCTGAGCGTTCCATGCCCGGGCCACGGGGCCTGGCTCCCACCAACAGGGCGTAATCCGTCTCTTTGAAGGCCACTTCGGCGTTATCCGTGGCAATTATATCCGTCAGGAGTGGAAACGCCGAGTCGCCGAGCTCCATTACTACGCCTTGGAGAGCACCGAGCGCCGGCGTGATTTCAAGTAATTGCAAAATGACCGGCTGGTCGGGACCCAACATATCTCCTGCTGCAATTCTGAAACAAAGTTGGTAGCCTATCTGGCCAGCAGCGCCGGTAACGGCAACTCGAACAGGACTTTTCATGGACGACTCCTTAAGATTCAATCAGGAATTGCAGCTGTCGCTCGCGGCCTGCGGGCGGACACGCGACAAATCCCTATCATTGTAGCCGATAATGACCCTTTTCCGTCCGTTGCAAACGTTAATAATCTACTTTTCCAGGAGTAATAATGAACCGTTTCTCACTGGTCATTGCAAAACTTCTATGCACTCTGCTCTTCCTGTGTACCGGACTGAATGCCATGGCTGCTGACCGGGTCACCGGCAAGCCATTCGCCACGCGTTCGGAAATCATAGCGCCGAGCGCCATGGCGGCGACCAGCCATCCGCTGGCCACGCAAATCGCTCTCGCTGTCATGAAGGAAGGCGGCAACGCCGTCGATGCAGCCATTGCAGCCAACGCAGCGCTTGGATTGATGGAGCCAACCGGCAATGGGATTGGCGGCGACCTGTTTGCGATCGTCTGGGATGCTGGCAGCAAATCACTGTATGGGCTGAACGCTTCCGGCCGGTCGCCTGCTTCGCTGACTCGAGAATGGTTTAATCAGAACGGCTATGAAAAAATCCCGCCTTACGGCCCACTGCCGGTGTCCGTGCCCGGGACCGTGGATGGATGGTTCAAACTACACGGACGTTTCGGCAAACTGCCGATGAAACGCATTCTTCAACCTGCGATCGATTACGCCCGCAACGGCCACCCGGTGCACGAGACTATTCAGTATTACTGGGATGTCTACGTCGGACGCCTGTCGGAATATCCGGGCTTCGTCGAGCAGATGACCATTGACGGCAGGGCTCCGCAAACGGGAGAAATCTGGAAGAACCCAAACCTGGCCAACACCCTGGAGCAAATAGCGAACGAAGGCCGGGATGCATTCTATAAGGGCCAGATCGCACGGGTAATCGGTGAATACATGCAGGCCAACGGCGGATTTCTGGTTTACGAGGACCTCGCATCGCATGAGGGGGAGTGGGTCGAGCCGCAATCGATCAACTATCGAGGTTTCGATGTCTGGGAACTGCCACCCAATGGGCAAGGCATCGCTGCGCTCCAGATACTGAATATCATGGAACTGCACGACGTGGCTTCGATGGGTTTCGGCTCTGCGGATTACATCCACGTTTTCCTGGAGGCCAAGAAGCTTGCCTTCGAGGATCGGGCGCGTTTCTATGCCGATCCTGACTTCATGAACGTATCCGTAGAGAAACTCTTGTCCAAGGAGTACGCCGCCAAACGTAATTCATTGATCGACATGAAAAATGCGGCGCTTTCATTTCCACATGGCGACCCCGAGGTTCTCCGCGAAGGCGACACCATCTATCTGACCACGGCAGACCCGGCCGGCAACATGGTGTCGCTGATCCAAAGCAATTATCGCGGCATGGGATCCGGCATGACGCCGCCTGGTCTTGGGTTCATTCTGCAGAATCGCGGTGAGCTGTTTAACCTTGAAGCCGGTCATCCCAATTCCTTCGAACCGGGTAAACGTCCGTTCCACACCATCATCCCTGCGTTCATCACCAGGGAAGGCAAGCCCTGGATCAGCTTTGGCCTGATGGGCGGTGGCATGCAACCCCAGGGCCATGCCCAGATCGTCGCCAACCTGCTTGATTTCGGTATGGGATTGCAGGAGGCGGGTGATGCGCCGCGTATCTACCACAGCGGCTCCAGCGAGCCCACCGGGGAGCACATGACTGATGGAGGCATCGTTAATCTCGAGACGGGGATTGACTACGCGGTAATCCGGGATCTGATGAGCCGCGGGCACCGGATAGAATTCGCGAAGGGACCGTACGGCGGATACCAGGCCATCATGAAGCACCCTGCACATGGTGTTTATTTCGGAGCGTCTGAATCACGCAAGGACGGCCAGGCTGCCGGCTACTAGCCCCGCTGAATTCGTTCCAATGAAAATTGTCGTTGACCAGAATATCCGCGGTGCCGGAGATACTTTCGGCCAGCACGGTAACCTCCACTTCATGGATGGACGAGAAATTTTCCGGGCCCAGGTACTGGATGCCGACGTCCTGATCATCCGAACCGCAACCCGAGTCGACGAACAATTGTTGAGAGACAGCCGGGTGGGTTTTGTGGGAACGACCAGTATCGGCACGGACCACCTGGACACCGCCTGGCTGGATCAAAACGGAATATGCTGGGCCAGCGCCCCGGGCTGCAATGCCGATTCCGCGGCCCAGTACACCCTGGCGATGATCTGGCTGGCCAATTTGCGGACTGGGGGTCAATTGAAAAGGCAGCGGGCCGCGATTATCGGGCGCGGCAATGTCGGATCACGCGTTCAGCGGCTCTTGGAGGCGCTTGGCGTGGAGGTGGTTGCCAATGACCCACCGCTTGCGGATGGGGGTGAACCGGGGCTGGTGAACCTGGAGGAAGCGCTGCAAAGGGACATTATCTGCTTTCATGTTCCCCTCACCACGGATGGCCCTTACCCCACGTTTCGATTTATCGATGCCGCGCAACTGGCGCTTATGCCAAAGGGCGCCTTGCTGGTCAATACCGCCCGCGGTGATGTCATCTGCGGACCGGCATTGCTCGCGGAACTCCAGGACCGCCGGCTTCACGCCGCCCTGGATGTCTGGCCCGGGGAACCGAGGATTGACCATCGCCTGCTCGAAGCCAGCACCGTCGCCACTCCCCACGTAGCCGGGTACAGCGATGACGGCAAACGCAAAGGCACCTGGATTGTCTACGAGGCATTTTGCCGGTGGGCAGGACTTGAACCCGTCCCTGCACGGCCCGATTGCGGAGAGCGGCCGAAATTGACCATCGAGCCGGGCGAAGACGGGCTTTCAAAAGCACTTGATGCTGCCTGCTTCGTCCGGAGTCATGACGAAGCAATGCGTCGGCTCTCAGGGCTTACCGAACAGGATCGTGCCGCCGGTTTCGACCGGCTCCGCCGGGACTACCCGACACGGCGTGATTTCCAGGCCTGGAGCCTTCATTGCCCCGATCCTGAACAGGCGCAACTATTTGACCGGCTTGGATTTTCGGTGAACGCTCCATATTGATTTGCTTTCAGGGATCAAACCCTGTAACGTGCGCGCGCCTGCTGGAAAGGACCATAAATTGATCGAGAAACTTCGCAACATCGCCATCATCGCCCACGTCGACCATGGCAAGACAACACTGGTTGATCAACTGCTGCAACAGTCGGGCACGCTGGGCGATCGTGCAGCAACGCCCGAGCGGGTGATGGACTCCAACGAACTGGAGCGGGAGCGCGGCATCACGATCCTGTCCAAGAACACGGCGATTAACTGGAACGATGGGGATCAAACCTATCATATCAACATCGTAGACACCCCCGGCCATGCCGATTTCGGTGGCGAAGTGGAACGTATCCTGAGCATGGTCGACTCCGTGCTGTTGCTGGTCGATGCCGTCGATGGTCCGATGCCACAGACCCGGTTCGTGACCCAGAAAGCATTCGAGATGGGCTTCAAGCCGATCGTCGTGATCAACAAGATCGACCGCGATGGAGCGCGCCCCCACTGGGTCCTGGACCAGACTTTTGAGCTTTTCGATCAACTCGGCGCCAGTGACGAGCAACTGGATTTCCCCGTCGTCTACGCATCGGCGCTCAATGGCTATGCCAGCCTGGACGAAAATGTCACCGATGGTGACATGCGCCCGCTTTTTGAAACCATTGTCGAGCATGTGGCTCCGCCGCCGGTGAATGTCGAAGGGCCTTTCCAGATGCGCGTTTCTTCTCTCGATTACAGCTCCTACGTAGGCGTTATCGGAATCGGACGGGTGCAGCGGGGCATTATCAAACCCAATCAGCAGATCTGCGTGATCGATTGTGACGGCCGGCAACGCAATGCGAAAATCCTGCAGATTCTGGGCTTTCATGGCCTCAAACGTGTTGAGGTGGCCTCCGCCCGGGCTGGCGACATCATCGCGGTGACCGGTGTGGAAAACCTTCAGATTTCCGACACACTGTGCGACCGTAACGCACCCGATGCCCTGCCCGCCCTGACCGTTGACGAACCGACGATCAGCATGACCTTCCGCGTCAATAATTCGCCTTTTGCGGGGCAGGAAGGTAAATACCTGACGAGCCGCCAGCTGCGCGAGCGGTTGATGCGCGAGGCCAGCCACAACGTGGCGCTGCGGGTGGAAGACACGGAGAACCCGGAACGATTCGAGGTATCCGGCCGTGGAGAACTGCATCTGTCCATCCTGATCGAGACCATGCGCCGAGAGGGTTACGAGCTGGCCATCTCCCGGCCCGAGGTCATCTTTCATGAAACCGAACATGGTCGGGAAGAACCTTTTGAACAACTAGTGGTAGACCTCGAGGCTGATTACCAGGGCGCTGTCATGGAACGGCTCGGTGAACGCAGGGGGGAACTGCAGAACATGCAGCTCGACGGCAAGGGCCGCGTGCGCCTTGACTACCTCATACCGGCGCGTGGACTGATCGGCTTCCAATCGGAGTTTCGAACGCTGACTGCAGGTACTGGACTAATGTTTCACGTGTTCGATCATTACGGCCCTTACCGGGCTGGTGACATCTCCAGGAGAAACAACGGCGTCCTGATCTCGAACGGCACCGGCAAAGCGCTGGCCTACGCGCTGTTCAACCTCCAGGATCGTGGGCGGATGATCATCGAGCCCGGCGTTGATGTCTACCAGGGCCAGGTGATCGGCCTGCACAGCCGTTCGAATGATCTCACGGTCAATCCACTCAAAGCCAAGCAGCTGACAAATATCCGGACCGTATTGAAAGACGATGCCGTCCAACTCGCCGCACCGATGAAACTGACCCTGGAACAGGCGCTGGAGTTCATTGAAGACGACGAACTGGTGGAAGTAACGCCCGGGGCCATCCGCATCCGCAAGACACACCTTCTCGAGCACGAGCGCAAGCGCGCCGGCAGGAAAAAGGACGAGGAATAACCTGTCCTCAATCGGTACCTTTCCTCATAGACTTTGCAAATGCTTCACAATCCGCTGCCGGGTATCTTCATCCGGCAAACGTCCGAACCCTGCCCCAATGTTATCGAGCGCGTGATCAGGGTTTGCGGTTTCCGTGAGCACACAATTGACTGCCGGATGCGAGAGAATGAACTTCAAAGAGAATTGCGCCCAACTCCCGCAGTCAAAGTCCGCCGCCCAATCCGGTAGTTCGTGTCCGCGGACGCGGGAAAAATAATCGCCATTAATGAACGGCCGGTTGATGGTCACGGCTACCCCCTTGTCCATCGCCATCGGCAAAATCTGTTGATCTGCCTCGGTTTCCAATGGCGAGTAGTTCACTTGCAGAAAGTCGACGGTACCAGTCTCCATCAGCTTCAGCATGGTTTCGTAATAGCTACTGCGGTGACGAGCAATGCCGATGTACCTCGTGAGTCCATCGTCTTTCCACCTCCGGAACATCTGCCAGTTGGACACCGCAAATTCGGGATACGCCTGCACCAGGTCGAGTCGCTTCTTACCGGTGATCTCCAGCAAGCGCTGAATGTTTTCCCGCATCACATCTTCTTCATCATTCATGAAATAGGTGCCGAGGAACAGCTCGTTACCGATGTTGAGTTTGCTGGCTGCCTCGGAGACGATAAACCGGCTGGAGCCCATGCAATCAATGTATGCGCCTCCGCGCTCATGGAAGAGCTTAATCAGGGCCGTTGACGCGGGCACGTCGCCCTGGCGAAAAGCGTTGGAATTCCCCAGACCGATAACAGGCAGGCTGTCGTTGGTTCCTGGAATGCCACGTCGCGGCAACTTCTCCTGTGCGAGGGCAAGGGCCGGCCATAAAGCGGGAGTAGCCATAACTGAAGCCAATACGCCCAGGTCGTTCAGGAAATTGCGTCGAGTTGTCATTTCTATCTCCAGCAGAGGCACTTCAGCAGCCCGGACTATGTGAACTCGAACTTGCCGGCTCCCGACTACCGGGAAAACAGCAGTTCCCGTCCAAGCCATGCCTCCAGGCGGCTTTTGTTGCGCCTGGTTATTTTTTCGCTGGGAAAAATGGCATACGACTCCGGGACTTCGTACTGGACGCGCACGGATATTTCGATTAACTCGCCGTGACGGGCCAGGGTCAACACGACCTGTTCGTCCGGCCGCAGCCGCTGAACACGGGACACATAGTCTTCGGTAGTCACGCGGAACCCATCGATCGCCAAGAGTTCATCACCGGGAAGCAGGCCGGCTTCCGCTCCTGAATTACCCCTGATCACCTGGTCGATCAGAAGGAGAGGGCCGGAAGTATCCCAACTGACGCCAAAGCCTGTCGGGGTCAGAGCCCCGTTATTTTCCGCAGACGTTCGAGCCAGGTCCCGGTTGAGCTTCAGGCCATACCATGCGAGCGCTTCATCCACGGCCAGATCGTTGGTTGTCCGGAGCATGTCCTCGACAATTTTTCTGACGCCGGTGCCGGCTATCGATTCAACCATGTCCTCGAAGGCGCCAGGAGGATAACCCGGCCTGACGGTGGCCTCCGGCCCATAGCGGGCATACATCTGCCGCATCACGTTATCGAGGCTGGCCCGGTTATCGGTTTCCCTCCGTATCGCCATGTCGGTGACAAGTCCGATCAGCGCACCCTTGCGGTAGTAGGAAACCGTACTGTTTATGCTGTTTTCATCCGGTTTGTATTGCTTGATCCAGGTGTCGAAAGAGGCGAGCTCAGCCGAACGGATCTCCCGCCCCGGCATGGTCTCGTAATTCCGAATCTCCATGGCCAGCAGAGCGAAATAATCATTGACGTCTATCAATCCTGACCGGAACAGGAGCAGATCGTCGTAATAACTGGACAGGCCCTCGGCGAGCCAGAGTTCGCGGGTATATCTTTCCTGGTCGTAATCGTATTCGACAAGAATCTCAGGACGCATCCGGCGGACATTCCAGGCGTGGAAAAACTCGTGCGAAACCAGCCCCATCCACTTTATGTAATCCTGCCTTTCCCGCATCTGCCAGCGGCTGCTCATCATCACCGTGCTGTGGTCGTGTTCAAGGCCGCCCCAGGGGCCCATGAACATGTTGATGAAGAGGTATTTCTTGTCAAAGGGACTGACGCCCCAGAAGTCCAGATGAGCCTTGACGATCCGGGCAACGTCATCTCTCGATTGCACACCATCCCACAGCTTGTTTTTCCCTGAAAGCACCAGGGCATACGGATGGCCGTCAACCTCGAAATCGTAATCGATAAAGTTGCCGGCAACGATCGGGCTATCGACCAGTTCATCGTAATCACCGGCCAGGAAAACGTGTTTTGCGGAAGTCGGGTCCAATGAAGTGTGGACACTGGACCAGCCGGCCGGCAATCGTACCGTGATTTCCTGCGGAAATTCCCGGGTGTCCTGGCTGAACAGAAAAATGCTGGCGCCGTTGAGCAGGGCGGTATTGGAATCGATCCAGCTCGTACTCACGTTCAATGGCAGTCGCCGGCCGGCGTCATCCGTCACGCTGATATCTTCAACATGCGCCGCAAAATCCCTTATCAGGTAGGATCCCGGCGTCCAGGATGGCATGGTCAGTTCCATACGACCGGCATTGACCGGAAAACTGGAACT
Source organism: uncultured Lysobacterales bacterium (assembly GCA_947258865.1). Taxonomy (GTDB): domain Bacteria; phylum Pseudomonadota; class Gammaproteobacteria; order Xanthomonadales; family SZUA-36; genus CAMYKC01. The sequence continues at coordinate 25,660 of CAMYKC010000017.1, read as the reverse complement.
TACATGCACATATTGGTTGTGTTTCTGAGGAAAGCTCAGGTTGTGCCGCACCACCTGCTCGTCAGCTGCGCCAATCGCCGGAACCATCATCGTGGCGATAATGAGAAACCAGCAAATGACCATACCCCAGCAGGCGCCCGCCTTTTTCTTCAGGTTATGCAACCTTCGTTCTCGTCGATAATCAACTGGCATTCCGGGCGTGCTTTTGGACGATCAACATGGCCATTTCGAGAGACTGCTCATAGTTCAACCGCGGATCCACCGTCGACTTGTAATCTCTCTTCAGATCTTCATCGGAGAGATCCCTGGCGCCGCCGGTGCATTCCGTCACGTTTTCACCCGTCAGTTCCAGGTGAACCCCGCCCAGCCTCGAATCATGGGCCCGGTGAACATCGAACGCCAGCTCCATTTCACGCATGATTTTGCGGAAGCGGCGGGTCTTGATGCCATCCCCGGTTGATTCGGTGTTGCCATGCATCGGGTCCGAAATCCAGAGCACCGGGCTGCCTGTATCGTGCACGGCATTGATAAGTCCCGGAAGCTTGTCCTCTATGTTGGCTTCTCCCATCCGGTGGATCAGGACAATACGTCCGGGTTCACGGCCGGGATTGAGTTTTTCCAGCAGGCCGGCCAGCCAGTCACGACTGATGCCGGGGCCCACCTTGATGCCGATCGGATTCCTGATGCCGCGGAAATACTCTACATGGGCGCCATCGAGGTCCGCAGTGCGCATTCCAATCCAGGGGAAATGCGTGCCGAGGTTGAACCAACCCCATTGGCGTGGAACTTGCCGGGTTTGCGCTTGCTCGTAAGGCAGATGCAGCGCTTCATGAGACGTGAAGAAATCGACACGTCGTAAACTGCCTACGTCACGTCCGGTGATGGTCTCCATGAAACGCAACGACTTGCCAAGGCTTTCCGTCAGCTTGTGAAACTCGTCGGCCAGTGGCGAATGCTCCAGCCAGCTGAGGTCCCAGTATTCGGTGTGGTGGACATCCGCAAAACCTCCATCGACCAGGGAACGGACGAAATTCATCGTCATTGCTGAGTAGGCATGCGCCTGGAGCAGGCGTTCCGGATCCGGTATGCGTGTTTTTTCCGTGAATTCGACCGAGTTAACGAGGTCGCCGCGGTAGCTGGGCAATGTCACTCCATTCCTGGTTTCCATATCGGATGACCGTGGCTTGGCGTACTGGCCGGCAAACCGCCCAATTCTCACAACCGGCATTTGCAGGCCATGAATCAGCGCGAGACTCATCTGCAGCAGGACCTTCAACCGGTTTGTGATGAGGGGCGAGCACACTTCATCGAAGCTTTCCGCACAGTCCCCGCCCTGCAGCACGAAACGCTTGCCGTTTTGGGCCTCGGCAATCTGCTCACGCAGCGCGAGAATTTCCCAGGAAGTCACCAGCGGGGGTAATTCGCCCAGTTTTTCCAGGGCAGCAGACAAAGCTTCCTGGTCCGGATAATTCGCTTGCTGGAGCGCGGGAAATTTCTGCCACGATTTTGGGGTCCAGTCTTTTGCCGGATTGACTTCGTGAAGTGGACTTACCTGGCCAGTAGGAACGGGCACATTCATTTCTATATCAAGCCTTTGCCTTGTTCGACATGGTCAAAACCAAGATGGTACCCATAGTGAATACGGTATACCAGAAGAAGGTCCAACCCGGCATGCTGAGGCCAAGGAAAGTCCAGTAGACTTCGGCACACTCCCCGGACCCGTAAAAAACTTCTGAAAGCACCTGGGTGAACGGCATCGTTTCCAGCATGTAATTCAAGCCCATGCCGCAGTCCGGCACCTGATCGGCGGGAAGGCTCTGTAACCACAGGTGCCGGCCCGCAATTGACATACCCATGATGCCGCCCAGGCTAAGCAGTCCGCCGTAAACCCATTTGCCTGCCGGACCCGGGTTGTGAATAGATGCCAGGAGGGCGACTGCTCCGATCCACAGGTAGGCCATGCGCTGAAAAACGCATAGCGGGCATGGGTCCACAAAATCGACGTGCTGGACATACAGCGCAAAGGACAGCATTCCGGCGCAGGCCAGCGCGATAAAAAGGAACCAGATTCTCGGTCGAAACAATACGGCCACGGTTGGATATTCTCCTGATTTAATGCCGGTATCCGCCACACCGGCCCACAGAATAAAGACCCGGCTGACGAAGCCGGGTTCCTTTATAATTGAATGTCCTGCCAATGACGGACTCCAAGGGCAAGATAATGAGTGTAAATCCGCAAAAATACAAGACCGGGTCAAGCGGCCCAATCCACGCTCCCACGGGCACTTCGCTTACTTGCCGTGGATGGCACCAGGAAGCTGCCATGCGCATGTTGATGAATAATCTCGATCCGGCGGTGGCCGAGAAACCCGATGACCTGATCGTGTACGGCGGCACGGGCAAGGCGGCGCGAAACTGGGCTTGTTTTGAACGTATCGTCCAGACACTGAAAAGACTGGACAACGACGAGACGATGCTGGTGCAAAGCGGAAAACCAGTGGGCGTGTTCCGAACCCACGAAGAAGCGCCTCGCGTGCTCATCGCAAACTCGAACCTGGTGCCCCGCTGGGGTAACTGGGACGTGTTCCGCGAGCTGGAGCAGAAAGGCCTGACCATGTATGGCCAGATGACGGCCGGATCCTGGATCTACATCGGCTCGCAGGGCATCGTTCAGGGAACCTATGAGACCTTCGCTGAATGCGCCAACCAGCATTTCGACGGCCAGTTATCCGGCAAGCTTGTGGTAACGGCTGGACTCGGCGGAATGGGCGGCGCGCAGCCGTTGGCAGTGACGATGAACGGCGGCCTGTGCCTTGCTGTCGAAGTCGATCCATGGCGGATTCAAAGACGGGTTGAAACTGGCTACTGCGATGTCATGTCGGAAAGCCTGGATGAAGCGCTTGATCTGCTGGAGAAGGCCGGGGAAGACCTCTCCGTGGGACTCCTGGGCAATATTGCCGATGTGATGCCGGAACTCGAGCGGCGCGGTATCGTTCCCGACGTAATCACGGACCAAACCTCAGCACATGATCTCCGCTATGGTTACATTCCGGCGGGCTATTCGCTGGAGGCAGCCGATGAACTGAGGCAATCCAATCCGCAGAAATACGACAACGAAGTCCTGGACTCGATGGTGGTCCACGTACAAGCGATTCTGAACCTGAAGAAAAAGGGCGCTGTGTGCTTCGATTACGGCAATAATCTGCGCGGCCAGGTAGCCGATCACCGCGGCATGGCCGAAGCCTTTGACTACCCGGGATTCGTGCCCGCCTATATCCGACCACTATTCTGCAAGGGTGCCGGGCCCTTCCGCTGGGCTGCCCTCAGTGGCAATCCCGCCGATATCAAGGCAACGGATGACGCCCTCCTGGAATTGTTTCCTGAAAAGGAGGCGTTGCATCGCTGGTTACACAAAGCGCAGGAAAAAATCCAGTTTCAGGGCCTGCCGTCTCGAATTTGCTGGCTTGAATATGGCGAACGCGCCGAGGCGGGCCTCAAATTCAACTGGCTGGTCAATGCGGGAAAGATCGATGCGCCTATCGTGATCGGCCGTGACCACCTGGATACGGGCTCGGTCGCTTCCCCGAACCGGGAAACCGAGGCGATGAAAGACGGCTCGGATGCGATTGCGGACTGGCCCATCCTCAACGCCCTTCTGAACACGGCCTGCGGGGCCAGCTGGGTTTCTTTCCATCATGGCGGAGGCGTGGGCATCGGCTATTCACTGCACGCCGGAATGGTCTGCGTGGCTGACGGGACGGAAATGGCTGACCGGCGCCTGGAACGTGTGCTGACCGCGGATCCGGGAACCGGTGTCATGAGACATGCCGACGCGGGCTATGACCTCGCCGTGGAGACCGCAAATGAAAGGGGTGTCGACCTGCCGATGATTAATGGCTGACCCATCATGATCCGTATCACCAGACTCTATTCTGACCTCGATCGAAGCATGGAGGCACTTCGCTCGGACCACGACGCAGTCGACCGCAGCCGCGAAGTCGTCCTGCTCGCCATGGCGGATGGCGGCACACATTACGGAATCAACACCGGATTCGGGGTGCTCGCCGATAAGAGAATCGGCGATGAGCAACTGGCGGAACTTCAGCAAAACCTCCTGCTGAGCCACGCTTGCGGTGTCGGCGATCCCGTTCCGCCGGAAATCGCTCGCCTGATGCTGCAATTGAAAATCCATGCGCTTGGCCTCGGCCAGTCTGGAATATCCCGCCCTACATTCAGGCAGTTATTGACTTTCGAAAAGCATGCCTTGACGCCCTGGGTCCCAAGCCGCGGCAGCGTTGGCGCATCGGGTGACCTGGCGCCACTGGCGCACCTTTGCCTGCCCCTTATTGGCCGTGGTGAAGTGTGGAACGAGACCGAGACCGGAAAAAAGGACGCCGCCGATGCCATGCGCCTGCTCGGAATTGAACCGGTCCGTTTGAAGGCAAAAGACGGCCTGGCGCTGATCAACGGCACTCAGATGATGGCGGCTTACGGTGCGTTTGTCCTCGAGCGTGCACTGGTGCTGCAGAAAGAAGCCGACATCCTGGCCGCCATGAGCCTGGAAGCGCTGCAGGGCAGCGCTGCTCCGTTTGACAAGCGCATCCACCGCATAAGGCCTCACGAGGGTCAGAAAAGCGTGGCTGCCAATATCCGGAAACTGCTGGAACACAGCGAAATCATGGATTCTCATCGTGATTGCGGAAAAATCCAGGATCCTTACTGTCTTCGTTGCGTGCCACAGGTCCATGGCGCCAGCCGGGACGCCCTGGCCTACGCAGCAAGAACGATTGAAACCGAACTGAATTCGGTGACCGACAACCCACTGGTTTTCGAAAACGGCGATATCATTTCAGGTGGAAATTTCCATGGCCAGCCCCTGGCCCTGGCGATGGATTTTGCGGCTATTGCCCTGGCCGAGCTGGCCAGTATTTCCGAGCGTCGAACCTACCTGTTGCTCGAAGGGCATGATGGATTACCCAAACTCCTGATGAAGGATACCGGGATCAATTCGGGGTTCATGATTCCGCAATACACGGCCGCGGCACTGGTTTCGGAAAACAAGGTGCTTTGCCACCCGGCCAGCGTCGATTCCATCCCGACCAGCTTGGGCCAGGAAGACCACGTCAGTATGGGATCCATCAGCGCATTGAAACTGTTTTCCGTGCTTCGAAACGTGGAACGGGTCCTGGCAGTGGAATTTCTTACCGCGGCCCAGGCCCTGGATTTTCGTGCGCCGCTGAAACCCGGCGAAGGGGTACGCGTCGCACATGAATTGCTGAGAAAGCAGATCGGCCATGCGCACCATGACTACGAGGTGCGAAACGACCTGGATGCCTGCGCCGACATTCCGGATCACTTGCCTGATGCCGGTTCTGCATAATATTTCCCAGCTGGCAACCTGTCCGCCGGATAATCCGCAGGCGGATGCCGGCCTCATCAGCAATGCAGCATTGGTCTGGAAAGATCAAAGCATTTGCTGGGTCGGGCGATTGCTCGACCTGCCTTCCCAATATTCAGCAGAACCGGTGGTCGACTGCGATCGAAGGCTGGTCGTACCCGGATTGGTCGACTGTCATACGCATCTCTGTTTTGGCGGCTGGCGGGGAAACGAATTCGAATCAAGGTTGCGCGGGGCGAGTTACCAGGAAATTGCCGCGGCTGGTGGTGGAATCACCGGCACGGTGACTGCCACCAGGTCAGCCAGTATCGGCAAACTTCAGCGCCGGGCACACGCCTTTCTGGATGAAATGCTGAAACTGGGAATAACCACGGTTGAGTGCAAATCCGGCTACGGGCTGGACGAGGCCAGCGAACTCAAGCAACTCGAAGTTTACCGCCGGCTTGATGAAGCACATGCGGTCGACCTGGTGCCTACGTTTCTTGGCGCCCACATCATCCCGACGGAGCACAGCCAGCACCGGGACAGATATATCAGGCTGCTGTGCGACGTGCTGATCCCAGGAATCGCCGAGCAGGGCCTGGCGCGTTTTTGTGATGCCTTCGTTGAGGAGGGTGCCTACACGACAGCAGAAGCCCGGCGTATTTTCACGGCCGCCATCGAGCATGGCTTGCAGCTCAAGGTACATGCTGATCAGCTGTCTGACGGTGGCGGAGCAGAATTCGCCGCCGAGATGGGCGCGGTGTCCGCTGAGCACCTGGAATACGTGAATGACCGGGGAATTGCAGCTCTTGCGGCAAGTGGAACCGTCGCGGTGAGCCTGCCCCTGGCTTCACTCTACCTGGGCGAACCTTATATACCCGCGCGAAAACTGATGGCAGCGGGGGTACCGGTGGCGGTCGCCACGGATTTCAATCCCGGTTCGGCGCCCAGTTACCATTTGCCACTGGCCATGACACTGGCGTGCCTCAACCAGTCCATGACGCCGCAGGAAGTACTCAATGGCGCCACGACCATTGCTGCCCGGGCCGTTTCCGCACAGGAACACATTGGCTCCCTGCTACCGGGTTACCAGGCAGATCTGGCCATTATCGACGCACCCTCACTCAACCACTGGCTGTATCACTTCACTCCAAACGCCTGCAGGGCAGTCCTCAAGAACGGGCGCTGGATTTGATCGTCGATTCGGACGGCCCGGCGACATCTGATTGAATTGGCCGGTGTCGGGTGGGTATGAGCAGGACCGTAATCCGCCGGGAGCGGATTATCGAGCGCACAGGGATGTCTTGAAGCGTGTCCTTGGCATACCCCACCCGATACCGGTAATCGAGCAACGCATCATTCGCCGGCATGACCGGCTCCAGCATTCGGCAATTCATCGGGTTTTCTTGACCTAGGTCTATGTACTGGCGCTCTTTTTTCAACTAAAATTAGTCTAAATGAAAATCATTCTCAATTAGCGGCAAAGCCATGACCTTAAGAGAATTACGTCCGGGACAATCGGCCCGCATCGAAGAAGTAGACGCCAGGCAACCGGGTGTCGTTCGTCTGATGGTGCTCGGCCTGATCGAAGGAGTCGAGGTTCAGGCCCGGAACTCCGCGATCGGTGGCGATCCGATGGAAGTCTCGGTTTTCGGCACTGCAATCTCCATTCGCAAACAGCAGGCAGGCTGCTTCCAGATCTCCCCGCTGGACCCGAATGTCTGAACAGACCGCGGTCTACGTTTCGCTCGAAAAGATAGGCATCCGGCATCGTGCGGCCGCCTCCATCGCCGTCATTGGAAATCCCAATTCGGGTAAGAGCACCCTGTTCAACCGTTTGACCGGCCTGCGCCAGACGACCGGAAACTACCCCGGAGTCACCGTGGAAAAACATTCCGGTACGATGCAGCTCGGTTCCAGCGCTCTCGAGCTGGTGGATTTACCCGGTATTTACTGCCTCGGTGGTTTTTCCACTGATGAGCGCATCGCCGTGGAAGTTATCCTCGGCAGGATCAACCACTCGAAACCACCGGACGGAATGCTGGTCGTTCTGGATGCAACGCATCTTTACCAGGGCCTTTACCTGCTGCAGCAGCTGATGGAAATGCAGGTCCCCATGGTGGTGGCCCTGACCATGACCGATGTGGCGACAGCCAGCGGGATCGATATTTCAATCGAAGTACTGCAACGGCACCTGGGTGGAATCCAGATCTGCCCGGTTGTCGCCACCACCGGACGCGGATTGGACAACTTGAAGCTGGCGCTGGAAGGCATCGGCGAAGCGGTTGCACCGGCAATTCCTGAATCCTGGCCAGAATTGAGCAGCACCGCTGACGAACTGGCGGCACTGGCCGGAGACGCCATGCCGAGGATCGATGTCTTGCAAGCGCTGATACATCCTCAAGGTGAACGGGCCGCTACTCTTGAAAATAAGGTCGGCGCGGCGCTACTCAACGAACGGCGTTCCAGGCTGTTTGGCGATGAACCACCACAGGCTTCAGAGGCCAGGCATCGCTACCGCTGGATTCGCAGTGTGCTGCGCGAAGCCCAGCGGCAGGCCCCGCTACTGGACCGTTTCGGTGCAAAGGCCCGGCGGTGGATAAATCGGCCATGGCCGGCAACGCTGTTGTTTTTCGCGGTCATGGCCCTGGTTTTCCAGGCTGTGTTCTCATGGGCCACACCACTGATGGATGGTATCGATGCCGGTGCCGGCATGCTGGCGGGTTGGGTCGGCGCCCAAATTCCGGAAGGCGCGTTTTCAAGCTTCGTGACCGATGGTGTAATTGCCGGCGTTGGCAGCGTGATCATTTTCCTGCCACAAATCCTGATCCTGTTCCTTTTCATTATCATTTTGGAAGATTCCGGTTTTCTCGCACGGGCCGCATTTCTGATGGACCGGGTGATGCGCAGCGTCGGCTTGTCCGGCCAGTCCGTGATCCCGATGCTGTCCAGTTTCGCCTGTGCAGTACCCGCCATCATGGCAACGCGCGTCATTCCAAATCGCAGAGACCGCATCGCGACCATCCTGGCGGCCCCCTTCATGACCTGTTCCGCCCGCCTGCCGGTATATGCGTTGTTGATTGCTGCCTTCGTTCCTGATGACTCCGTGGGCTGGTTCAACCTGCAGGGACTCGTGCTGCTCGGCCTGTACCTGTTGGGCATCATGGGTGGGCTGGCAACAGCCTGGCTGATGAAACGATCGGCTTTACGAGGTCCCAAGCCGCAATTTGCCCTTGCCCTGCCGGAATTTCGCTGGCCCAATCTGCAAACCGTCCTGATCAAATTAATGGACCGGGCACGCATTTTCCTGAAACGCGCCGGCACCGTAATATTTACTGTAGCGATCATCGTCTGGGCGCTCGCTTACTTCCCCCGTTCGGCCGATATCCAGGAAAACCTGCAGTCCGCGATGGCCCAGGCTGAAACCGCCTACGCCGGCGAACCGCTGGCAACCGAACTACGGAGACTGGAAAACGATGCGGCGGCGGATCAACTGGCACAGAGTTACCTCGGGCGCGCCGGACGGCTGGTCGAGCCGGTTTTTGCCCCGCTGGGATGGGACTGGCGCGTGTCAGCCGCGGTGATTGCCGGATTTCCGGCGCGCGAAGTCGTTGTGGCCGTTATGGGCACGATTTACGCCGTTGGGGAAGAGGTCGAAGAGGCAAGCCTGGCCGACAAACTGAAATCGGCTACCTGGCCCGATGGCAGCTCCGTTTTCACGCTGCCCATGGTGCTGGGCCTGCTCCTGTTCTACGCCTGGTGCCTTCAGTGCGCCGCGACCGTCGCCATTATCCGCCGAGAAACCAACAGCTGGCGCTGGCCGGTCTTCGCCTGGACCTACATGACCGTGATCGGTTACGTTGGTGCGCTACTGATCTATCAAATCGGAAGTATGGCCGGATAAGTTGACATGAAACGAGTCCTGATGCTCGAGCTGGATTCACTGAGCCTGTCCTTTATCAGGGAGAATCTCGACAAATTCAAGATGATCGCCAAACTGCTGACTGAAGGCAGGCTGGTGGAAACAGGCAGCACGGCTGACATCGCCAGCGCCAGCGTCTGGCCCACGTTTGCAAGCGGAAAATTACCCGGCGAGCATGGCCACTATTTTCCGTTTCAATGGCACGCCGAAGACATGTATTTTTACCGGTCTTACGGAAAAGCCTGGCGCGGCGCACTGGATTATGAACCTTTCTGGCACGAATTACCCCGCCCAGATTCGCCCTGCCTGGAAATCAATAACTGGTCCGCACAAAGTTCCGGTAGAGCCCTGACATCGGACCCCGAGGTCCTTGACGAGCTGCAGCGACGGTTTGGGCGCCGACCGATCGGTGCCGATGTCCCAGTTTCCAAATCACGCCGCCTGACATCGTCTTTGCTCGCCCAGGCACTGCATTCGGTGAAACAGAAAACAGACGCCATCATCTGGCTGGGCCAGTCCCGGGACTGGCAGTTCTACCTGGCATCCATCCAGGACCTACACCGGGCAGGCCACAATTTCTGGCCGGTTGAGGGCGATTTCGCCTCGGACGTGGCACCGGGTGCCCTGCTCCGGGTGTACCAGGCGATGGATCAGGCAATTGCACGGATTCTGACCACACTGCAGGACGAAAACACCTCCGTTATTCTCTTTACGCTGAATGGCATGGCTCCCAACAAAGCGCAAAACCATTTTCTGCCGCAGATATTGAGCAGGCTGAACAGGCTCTACCTGACGGGAGAATACCCAAAAGATATGGCCAGAGGCCGTGACGGATTGATGGCCAGGATGAGAGACCGGGTTCCACCGCTTTTCCAGTTCTTAGCAACCCGGGCCTTGGGAGAAAAGGTCCAGGATTGGGTCGTGAACCGCGAATTCACCGGCGCGCTGAACTGGGTATACACGCCGTCTTTCCCCCTGGTGACCGGAGGCGAGGGATTGATCCGTCTCAACCTGAAAGGGCGCGAGCGCGAAGGTATCCTTTCCTCCCGCGATGGCTCCCGGGAACGCTACGTGGAGTGGCTGACAAAACACATCCTGGACATCAGGGTTGTAAACAGCGGTGAGGCGCTGGTTAGTGACGTAATCGATGTGCACGAGCTGTATCCGGGCGATCACAGTTTGCTGCTTCCGGATATTGCACTGAAGTGGGCGCCCGCCGCACCGGCGACGGAGATTCATTCAAATGAAATCGGGACCATCAGGCACGAACTGAAGACCGGGCGAGGCGGTAATCATACCGGCGACTCTTTCGCCCTGATCAGCGGGGATATCGGCGGCGCCAGCATTGCATCCGGACTCGCACACATCAAGGATTATAAAGAGCTCGTCAAAGAACTGTTCGGGCCGGGGCGAGATCAGGAGGGCCGGAATGCCGCCTGAAGCAGATTTACTGCAACGAAGGAATCGCGCCATGGGCCCGGCTTATCGTCTGTTTTACAGGCAAGCTGTGCACCTGGTTCGCGGCGAGGGCGTGTGGTTGTACGACGTGGATGGCAAAAAATACCTCGATTGCTACAACAACGTTGCGTCGGTCGGACACTGCCATCCCCATGTCGTTGAAGCCTTGAACCGGCAGGCTTCGACCCTGAACACGCATACCCGGTACCTGCACGAGCATGTCGTGCGTTACGCGGAACGGCTGGCCAGCAGCCTTCCGGGCGACCTGAGCGTATGCATGTTCGTGTGCACTGGTACGGAAGCCAATGACCTGGCGTTTCGCATTGCCAATACCGTAAGCGGCAATGAAGGAGCCATCGTCATGGAAAACGCCTATCACGGCAACTCTGCGGTGGTCAGCAAGCTGTCCACCGGAGACTATCCTGCCTCGGAACGCCCGGATTACCTGGTGGCCGTTGAGCCACCCAATCCATACCGCGGTTCCTATCGTTATCGCGAGCCCGACCTGGGGGCGCGATATGCCACCCGGGTAGGTGAAGCCATTAACCAGTTGTCCGAGCGTGGCCACGATCCAGCGATGTTCCTTTGCGATACCATATTCGATTCAAACGGAGCGTTGACCGCACCATCCGGTTACTTTTGCGAAGTCTATAAGCAAGTCCGTGCAGCGGGTGGATTGTGCGTGGCGGATGAGGTCCAGTCCGGCCTGTGCCGCCTGGGCGATCACATGTGGGGCTTCGAAGATTTCGGCGTCGTCCCCGACATTGTTACCATGGGCAAACCCCTGGGAGATGGCCACCCCCTGGCAGCAGTGGTGACAACCCCTGCAATCGCAGAAGAGTTCGCATATAAATTCCATTATTTCAACACCTTCGGTGGTAACCCGGTTTCAGCGGCGGTTGGCATGGCAGTGCTGGATGTGATTGAAAAAGAAAATATCTTGCAGAGCGTTCACGAGGTCGGCGCCTTCCTGGGCGCCGGCCTGAAAGCGCTGGCCGAAAAATATGAATTGATCGGCGATGTGCGTGGCAAAGGCCTTTTCTACGGCGTGGAGATTGTACGCGACCGGGCCACGCTCGAACCCGGCGAAGCCGAAGCGCGAAACCTGAGCGAGATTTTACGGGAAAATGGTGTGCTCCTCAGCACGACCGGCCCTCTGAACAATGTCATCAAAATCCGCCCACCCCTGGTGTTTTCAGAATCCAACGCCCGGATGCTGCTGGAAAAACTGGAGCAGGCATTGGCCGCTTGAGCGCAGATTTGCATTTGCACATTTTCAATAAAAAGCCCGGCAATGCCGGGCTTTTGAGATCTTCGCGGGCATGGCCCGCTCCAATGCCACAAACATTTACTCTTCGAAGGTTTCTTCTTCGCGAGGACGGTCTACCAGCTCGACATAGGCCATTGGAGCTTTGTCACCCGGTCTGAAACCGCATTTCATGATGCGCAGGTATCCGCCGGGGCGATTCGTATACCGCGGCCCCAGTTCGTTGAACAGCTTGGTCACGGCATCACGGTCGCGCAGACGGTCAAACGCCTGGCGCCTGTGTGCCACGCTGTCTTCTTTTGCGAGCGTAATCAGCGGTTCTGCAACACGGCGAAGTTCTTTCGCCTTTGGAACCGTGGTTTTTATGATTTCATGCTCGAACAGCGAGGTCGCCATATTGCGGAACATGGCTTTACGGTGCGCGCTGTTGCGATTCAGTTTCCTTCCGGATTTGAGGTGACGCATGGTCTTATCCTTTGAATATCCGCTGTTATCTCAAACCTGCCAGCTCAAGCGCTGATCAGGCTCTCCGGCGGCCAGTTTTCCAGTTTCATGCCCAGCGAGAGGTCATGTGACGCCAATACGTCCTTGATCTCCGTCAGGGATTTCTTTCCCAGGTTTGGCGTTTTCAGCAATTCGACTTCAGTGCGCTGCACGAGATCGCCAATGTACAGGATGCTTTCCGCCTTGAGGCAGTTCGCAGAACGGACGGTCAGTTCCAGGTCGTCGATGGGGCGGAGCAGAACCGGATCAATTTCCTGTTCTTTCTCCTCAATTTCCACGACCTGTCGAGCCTTGAAGTCCACGAATACCGACAGCTGGTCGGCGAGGATGTTGGCGGCCAATTTTACCGCACCTTCACAATCCATGGTGCCGTTCGTCTCGATATCGAGAATCAGCTTATCCAGGTTGGTCCTCTGTTCAACACGCGCCGCGTCAACCGAGTAAGCGACCTTCCGGACTGGACAGAATGAAGCGTCCAGCTGCAATCGGCCAATTGGACGGCTCTCCTGCTCCCCAATGGTAAGTTGCGCGGCCGGTTGATAGCCCACGCCGCGGGATACCTTGATACGCATATTGATGCTGCCATCCTGGGTCAGGTTGCAGATCACGTGCTCAGGGTTGACCACTTCGACCGTGTGATCGACCTGGATATCACCGGCAGTGACCGGACCCGATCCTGATTTGTTCAGGGTCAGGACAGCCTCTTCGCGTTCGTGCATGCGAAGTGCGATGCCCTTGAGGTTCAACAGAACTTCAATGATGTCTTCCTGCAGGCCTTCGACAGCCGTGTATTCATGCAGGACTCCATCCATCTCGACTTCGACAATGGCGCAACCCGGGATGGATGACAGCAGCACGCGCCTGAGTGCATTACCCAGTGTGTGGCCGAATCCACGTTCGAGTGGTTCCAGGGTAATTCTTGCCCGGTTTGGGTTGACTTCGTCAACGCCCACCGCGCTGGGCCTAAGCATTTGATCTATAACACCCATCATAGGGATCGCCCTCGCAAATAATGTTTCTGATGTGTTCCTGGTCGCTGAGGCAAAAGCCCCAGCACTAATCTGAAAAAAGCTTGTATGTCGATACTTACTTGGAGTACAGCTCTACGATCAGATTCTCGTTAATGTCCGCTGACAATTCTGCGCGGTCCGGAAAAGCCTTGAAAACGCCTTCCATTTTCTTGGAATCGACCTCCATCCATGCTGGAACAAGGCCCATTTCCTGGCTCAACGCAATGGCTTCCTTCACACGCAGCTGGTTTTTCGCTTTTTCACGAACCGCCACGACATCGTCCGGTTTGACGCGATAGGAAGGAATGTTGACCAATTGGCCATTCACCGAGATGCTCTTGTGCGACACCATCTGGCGCGCCTGTGCACGGGTCACGGCAAAACCCATGCGGTACACGACATTATCGAGCCGGCTTTCAAGAAGAAGCAGCAGGTTTTCACCCGTAGCGCCTCTCTGCTTGGCTGCAAGCTTGTAATAGTTACGAAACTGCCGCTCCAGGATGCCGTAAACCCGGCGCACTTTCTGCTTTTCACGCAACTGCAAAGCGTAATCCGACAGGCGCACCCGACGTGATGAACCATGCTGCCCAGGCAGCTGATTCAGCTTGCACTTGGATTCAAGTCCGCGTGCGGGGCTTTTCAGCTCCAGGTCGACGCCTTCGCGGCGAGCCAGTTTGCAGGTGGGACCGATATATCTTGCCATTCTGTTTACTCCACTCAGACGCGACGTTTTTTCGGCGGACGGCAGCCGTTATGCGGAATCGGCGTCACGTCAGTAATGTTCGTAATCTTGTACCCCACCGCATGCAGCGCCCGGACGGATGACTCGCGGCCGGGCCCGGGGCCTTTAACCCGGACATCGAGGTTTTTGAGGCCGTAGTCCAGTGCGGCGCGGCCTGCTGTTTCGGCAGCGACCTGCGCAGCAAAAGGCGTGCTTTTGCGTGATCCGCGGAAGCCTGCACCACCAGCGGTTGCCCATGACAGGGCATTACCCTGCCTGTCGGTAATCGTGATGATCGTGTTGTTGAAGGACGCATGCACGTGGGCGATTCCGTCCACGACAGTCTTTTTTACCTTCTTTTTTCGGGTTGGCTTTGCCATAGGTATTTCCGTTGTTTAACGCTTGATGGGACGGCGCGGCCCTTTACGGGTGCGTGCGTTTGTCTTCGTTTGCTGACCGCGAACCGGCAGACCGCGACGGTGCCGCAGGCCACGGTAACAACCGAGGTCCATCAAACGCTTGATGTTCATTGCCACTTCGCGGCGCAGGTCACCCTCGACCGGGATCCTGCCGATTGCTGCACGGATGCCTTCGATTTCCGACTCAGTCAGATCCCTTATTTTTGTTTCGGGGGCAACCCCGGCTGCATCGCAAATCTGGAAGGCGCGGGTTCTCCCGATACCATAGATATGCGTTAAGCCCACCCATGTGTGCTTCTGAACCGGTATGTTGACTCCTGCAATACGAGCCATACTCTTAAACTCCTGTCAGCTTGGTGCCGCGAATGTTAACAGCACATTATATCTAATCCAAAGTTCCGGTAAAAGCGTGAATTTATTTGCTTTCTACCGGCGATCGCCTGCCGTCAGCCTTGCCGCTGCTTGTGCTTTTTCTCACTGCATATCACGTACAACACACCCTTGCGGCGCACGATTTTGCAGTTACGGCAGATCTTTTTTATTGAAGCCTGCACTTTCATCTCTTATCTCCATAAAATCTCATCATCTCCGGACGACTCCCGAGCGCCCGTAAGACTTCAGGTTCGCCTTCTTCATCAGGCTGTCATACTGGTGCGAAATCAGGTGCGCCTGAATTTGAGCGATGAAGTCCATGATGACGACCACAACGATCAGCACCGAAGTACCGCCAAAATAAAACGGCACCTGCCAAAGCACCCTGAATATGTCCGGCAACAAGCAGACCGCCACCAGGTAAATGGAACCCACCATGGTCAGGCGAGTCAGCACGTGGTCGATATATTCAGCTGTCTGGCGCCCGGGCCGGATTCCCGGTATGAAGGCGCCTGAACGCTTCAGGTTATCCGCTGTTTCTTTCGAATTGAATACCATTGCGGTATAGAAGAAACAGAAGAAAATGATCAGGCCTGAAAACAGAATGGTGTACGCCAGGTTGCCCGGGGTCAGGGCTGCCGACACATCCGTCAGGAAAGACAGACCTTCCGAACCGCTGAACCAGGTGGCCAGGGTAGACGGGAATATCACGATACTGGAAGCGAAAATGGCCGGGATAACACCGGACATATTCACCTTCAATGGCAAATGCGTAGACTGGTTCTGATAAGCAACGCGGCCCTGGCGCTGCGCATAATTTACCGTGATTCGGCGCTGCCCGCGCTCTACCCGCACGATGAAATAAATGACAGCCAGAATCAGCGTGAGAATGATCAGGGTTGCCGGAATGCTCAACTGCCCGGTGTTCACCAGTTCCAGGGTCCCCGCCACCGCGCGGGGAAGCCCGGCCACGATGCCGGCGAAGATGATCAGTGAAATACCGTTACCCACACCGCGCTCGGTAATCTGTTCGCCCAGCCACATCAGGAAAATTGTCCCGGCGGTGAGTGAAACCATTGCGGTAAACAGGAAACCAAAGCCAGGCTGCAATACAACAGTGGACTGACCCTGCAACGCAAAAGCCACGCCACCAGCCTGGACGGCCGCGAGGATCACCGTAAAATTCCGGGTGTATTGCGTGATTTTCTGGCGTCCGGTCGAACCCTCTTTCTTCAATTGCTGCAACTGGGGAACGGCGCTGCTCATCAATTGCATGATGATGGACGCAGAAATGTATGGCATCACGCCAAGTGCAAACAGGGAAAAACGCTCCAGTGCACCGCCCGTGAACAGGTTGAAGACGTCCACGATCGTGCCCTGCTGCGAATTCATGAACTGCAGCAGAGCCTGAGGGTTGACGCCGGGCACCGGGATGAACGTACCGATGCGATAAATGATCAACGCCATGAACACGAACAGCAAGCGCTGCCGCAATTCGGTCAGGCGACCCAATCCGCCCAGCGTTTCCGCCATTTGTGACGGGGAGCGAGCCATTACTCTACCTTGCCTCCGGCAGCTTCAATCGCGGCCTGTGCACCCTTGGTGACAGCCAGACCCTTAATGGTGATTGCACGAGTGAGCTCGCCGGTGTTGATCACTTTCACCTTGCGCGCATCGTGGCCCACGATTTTCTCGGATTTCAGTGTTTCGAGATCGATCACGTCAGCCTTCATGACCTCAATCTGGTACAAACGCACTTCTTTGTTGTAACGTGCCGTGCGCGAAGCAAATCCACGCTTGGGCAAGCGGCGCTGCAAAGGCATCTGGCCGCCTTCGAAACCTACCTTGTGGTACCCGCCTGAACGCGATTTCTGGCCCTTGTGGCCCCGACCCGCTGTTTTGCCAACACCGGAACCGATACCACGGCCCACACGCTTGCGGTTCTTTTTGCTGCCCGCTGCCGGGCTCAATTCATTCAGCTTCATCGACTCGTACCATGTAATCGATCTTGTTCACCATGCCGCGAATGGACGGAGTGTCCTCGAGCACGACCGTCTGGTGCATGCGCTTCAGTCCCAGCCCGCGAACGCATTCGCGGTGTTTCGGCTGGAATCCAATCGGCGAACGAACCAGTGTTACTTTTATCTGCTTTTTCTTCTTAGCCATTGTCCTTACCCAACGTTCGCCATAATGTCGTCAACTGACTTGCCACGTTTGGCCGCCACCGATTCCGGGCTCTGCATGGCCTGCAGCCCTTTGATTGTGGCTCGTACCAGGTTGATGGGATTGTTGGAACCCACGCTTTTGGCCAGTACGTTTCGCACCCCAACCGTCTCAAGAACGGCGCGCATGGCGCCACCGGCGATGACGCCGGTACCCTCAGAAGCCGGCTGCATGTAAATGCGCGATCCCGCATGGCTGCTTTTTACGGCATGCCAAAGCGTGCCGTCCCGTAATGAAATGTTGACCATGTTACGGCGCGCTTTCTCCATGGATTTCTGAATGGCGACGGGTACTTCACGCGCCTTGCCATATCCGAATCCAATCTTGCCGTTGCCATCGCCAACCACGCTCAGGGCGGTAAAACCGAAAATCCGTCCACCCTTGACCACCTTGGCCACACGATTGACGGCTACCAGTTTTTCAAGCAGGCCGTCGCCTGAGTCTTTGTCCATATTCGCCATGATTCTTACCCTGTAATTAGAAGTTCAATCCGACTTCGCGTGCGGCGTCCGCCAGTTCCTTGAGGCGCCCGTGGTAACGGTAACCGGAGCGGTCAAACGCAACATCCTTGATACCGGCCTTGACTGCTTTTTCGGCAACGGCCTTGCCCACAGCTGCCGCTGCTTCCTTGTTGGAAGTGCTTTTCAAATCAGACTTCAAGTCCTTCTGCAATGTTGATGCCGCCGCTATCACGTTGCCGTCTTCTGAGCTGATGACCTGGGCGTAAATATGCCGTCCGCTGCGGTAAACCGTCAGCCGGGGCTTGCCAAGGCGGCGAATATGCGCGCGGGTTTTTCTGGCCCTGCGCAGGCGTGCTGCCTTTTTCTTATCCATCTCTAATTCCTCGTATTCTCTGGCTATCAAGAAAGCGTCCTGTTAGCGGACGTCAGGCTTTCTTGGCCTCTTTGCGCACCACGCGTTCGTCTGAATACCGAACACCCTTGCCCTTGTAAGGCTCCGGTGGACGGAACGCCCGGATTTCCGAAGCAACCTGGCCGACCTGCTGCTTGTCACAACCCCTGACCACCAGTTCCGTCTGACTTGGCGCCTCGATCGAAATGCCTGGAAGGTTCCGGCCATCGGGATATCGGAATCACTCGCCGGCTTCACAACGATGGTTTTTTCTTCCTGTTCCAGGTTTACATTCGAGTGCAACTGGAGAGAAAGATTTCCTTTCGGGCCCTTCACTTTGACTTCACTGTCCTTGATGCTGATATCAACACCGGAGGGCAATTCAATCGGGGTTTTCGCTATACGTGACATGTTATTCTCCCAATCCTCAACCGCATCACGTCACGATGCACAGGATTTCACCGCCCTGCCCGACAGCTCGTGCAGCAACGTCCGTCATAATGCCTTGTGACGTGCTCACCACTGCGATACCAAGACCGTTCTGGATCCTGGGCAAATCATCCTTGCCTCGATACAGACGCAGGCCTGGACGGCTGGAGCGCTTCAGCGTTTCGATAACGCCCTTGCCCTGCAAGTACTTGAGCGTGATTTCAAGCGCCGGTTTGCCGTCGACATCCGAGTCACGGAAGTCACTGATATAGCCTTCTTCCTTCAGGACTTTGGCGATACCCGTCTTCACCTTGGAAGCCGGGATATTGACTGTCGTTTTCTGCACCGCCTGGGCGTTGCGAATACGCGTCAGCATGTCCGAAATGGGGTCGCTCATGCTCATGTTTTCGTTTCCTCTCTACCAGCTGGCCTTGCGCAGACCGGGTACATCACCGCGCATGGCTGCTTCACGCAACTTGTTACGGCCCAATCCGAATTTGCGGTAAAAACCGCGCGGACGGCCGGAGATAGCGCACCGGTTGCGCTGACGCACCGGGCTCGAATCACGGGGCAGTTTCTGCAGCCTGAACATTGCATCCTGCTGCTCCTCGAAACTGACTTCCGGGTTAGAAATAATCGCTTTGAGCTCTGCGCGCTTCCTGGCGAACCTGGCCACCAGTTTGGTGCGGCGCTTCTCGCGATTGATCATTGATACTTTTGCCATCGTGATTCCTGTCCTTACTTGTCTTTGAACGGGAAGTTGAACGCCTGCAGCAGAGCCAGCGCCTCTTCGTCGTTCTTCGCATTGGTGGTGATCGTTATATCCATGCCTCGAATCGTATCGATCTGGTCGTAGTCGATTTCGGGAAACATGATCTGCTCTTTCACGCCCATGCTGAAGTTACCGCGGCCGTCGAACGACTTGCGGTTGAGTCCGCGAAAATCCCGGATTCGGGGAATGGCGACATTCACCAGGCGATCGAGAAATTCGTACATGCGCTCGCGGCGCAAGGTCACCTTGCATCCCACGGGCCAACCGTCGCGAATCTTGAAACTGGCCACTGACTTGCGCGCAAGCCTTACCACAGGTTTCTGCCCGGCGATCGCGGTCATGTCACCAACAGCGCGGTCCATCACTTTTTTGTCGCCCACGGCCTCGCCCACGCCCATGTTCAGCGTGATCTTGGTGACCTTGGGCACTTCCATGACGTTGCCATAGCTGAATTTTTCCTGCAGCTGGGGCACCACGGTCTCTTTGTAATAACTCTGTAGTCTGGACATCTGACTATCCTTAAATATCCACGGCTTCGCCGGTGGAATTGAAAATTCTTACCTTGCGGCCGTCTTCCAGGTTTTTGAAAGACACCCGGTCGCCCTTGCCGGTACCCGGGTTGTACAAGGCTACGTTGGACAGGTGGATCGGTGATTCCTTCTCCACAATGCCTCCACTCTGGTTCAGGGCCGGGTTTGGTTTCTGGTGTTTTTTCACCATGTTGACATTCTCAACCAGCAACTTGTCGCCAACGACACGGAGAACGTGTCCTCGCTGGCCCTTGCTGCGGCCTGTTGTCACGATGACTTCGTCACCTTTGCGAATTCGTTTCATCTTCCTTCTTCCCCCGTTTACAGAACTTCGGGCGCCAGCGAGACGATCTTCATGAATTGCTCGGAACGCAATTCACGGGTCACCGGGCCAAAAATACGGGTACCGATTGGTTCATGTTTGGCGTCGAGCAATACCGCCGCATTTCCGTCGAATCGGATCAGCGAACCGTCACCGCGACGGACTCCCGACCGCGTACGCACAACAACCGCGTTGTAAACTTCACCTTTCTTCACCTTTCCGCGCGGAATGGCTTCCTTGACCGTGACTTTGATCACGTCGCCAATCCGGGCATAGCGGCGCTTGGATCCGCCCAGCACCTTGATGCACTGTATTCGCCGTGCGCCGCTGTTGTCGGCGGCTGTAAGCATGCTTTGCATCTGAATCATCTTTGATGTCCTCTGCTACGCTTGTCCCCAGGCCCGCGGCCTTACTGGGCGCGCTCCAAAATCTCCACGACCCGCCAGCTTTTGGTTTTTGAAACCGGGCGGCATTCTGAAATCTTAACCAGGTCGCCTTTGGCACAACTGTTTTCTTCGTCATGCGCGTGCACCTTGGTCGAGCGTTTCATGTACTTACCGTACAAAGGGTGTTTCACCTGGCGCTCGAGCATTACAGTCACGGTCTTGTCAGCCTTGTTGCTGGTCACCCGGCCCGTCTTGGTGCGTTTCACTGATTCGGTCGTACTCATGATGCATTACCTTCTTTCGTTTTCTCGTTCAGCACGGTTTTGACGCGAGCGATGTCCCGGCGCACCCGACGCAAGTCGTGCGGCGTGGCCAACTGACCGATACCGCGCTGCATTCTCAGGTTGAACTGTTCCTTCAACAGCCCTGAAAGCTCCTCGCGGAGTTCGTTCTCGTTCTTGGTTCTCAATTCTTGCGCATCCATCACAGCACAGACCTCTTGACGAAGGCGGTCCTTACCGCCAGTTTGGCCGATGCGAGACGAAACGCTTCCCGGGCCTGTTCTTCAGTCACACCCTGGATTTCGTACATCACGCGGCCCGGCTGGATCGGAGCCACCCAGTATTCAACATTACCTTTACCCTTACCCATACGGACTTCCACTGGCTTCTTGGAAACCGGCTTGTCGGGGAAAACCCGGATCCACAGCTTGCCGCCACGTTTCACATAGCGGGTAATAGCACGACGGGCCGCCTCGATCTGCCGGGCAGTAACGAAACCGCGGGTCGTCGCCTTCAGACCATACTCACCGAAGCTGACGCGGTTACCGATTTGCGCCATGCCACGGTTGCGGCCTTTCTGCTGCTTTCTGAATTTTGTTCGCTTGGGCTGCAGCATTATTCTGTCTCCTAGCTGGCAACCTTCTGGTTGCGCTTGTTTTCACCGTCCGAACCATACAGGTTGAAAACCTCACCCTTGTAGATCCAGACTTTTACACCCAGCACACCGTAAGTGGTCTTGGCTTCGTAAAGGCCGTAATCGACGTCCGCGCGCAAGGTATGCAGCGGCACACGGCCTTCGCGATACCATTCACTGCGGGCGATATCGGCACCGTTCAACCGGCCTGAGACGCAGACCTTGATACCAAGCGCACCCAGGCGCATCGAATTGCCGACAGCGCGCTTCATCGCGCGACGGAACATGATGCGGCGCTCCAGTTGCTGGGCAATACCCTCGGCGACCAGTTGTGCGTCGAGTTCAGGCTTGCGAATCTCGGCGACGGTGATGTGCGTTGGCACGCCCATCAACCGGCTGACGTCGCGGCGAAGGCGTTCAATGTCCTCGCCTTTTTTGCCGATCACGATACCCGGGCGCGCTGTGTGGATCGTGATACGCGCTGACTTGGCCGGACGTTCGATCTGAATTCTACTGACGGCCGCCTGCGAAAGCCGTTTGGTCAGGTAGTCGCGGACCATAAGATCTGACTTCAGCTGTTCGGCGTAGTCGGCTTTCTCTGCGTACCAGGTTGAGTTCCAGTCCTTGGCGATGCCAAGCCGGAATCCTGTTGGATGTACCTTCTGACCCATTATGCTTGTCCCGTATTGTCGTCGGCTACGGTCACGGTGATGTGACTGTTCCGTTTCAGAATTCGAGTTCCACGGCCCTTGGCCCTGGCGCGCCCGCGCTTGAAAGTTGGGCCTTCGTCTACCATGATCGTGGCCACCTTCAATTCATCGATGTCGGCGCCTTCGTTGTGTTCCGCATTGGCAA
>CAMYKC010000017.1:0-3289 GCA_947258865.1 uncultured Lysobacterales bacterium | reverse complement strand
TGTTCTGCCTGTTCGACCGGCATGCCCCTGACCTGGTCTGCAACCAGGCGTACTTTCTGTGGCGAAATGCGCGCGTTTCTCAATCTTGCTGTCACTTGCATGGCGACACCTATTTCGTCCTGCGGTCACCCGAATGACCCCTGAAGGTCCGGGTGGCGGCGAATTCACCGAGTTTATGGCCAATCATCTGATCGCTGATCAGGATCGGAACGTGCTGACGTCCGTTGTGCACCGCAATCGTCAGGCCAACCATTTCCGGCAGGATCATGGAGCGCCGCGACCAAGTCTTGATGGGTCGCTTGTTATTCGTTGCTACGGCGTCGGTCACCTTGCTCATCAGGTGGTGATCAACGAACGGTCCTTTTTTAATCGAACGTGGCATGGCTCTACCTGTTATTTACCTGAACGCTTACGGACGATGAACTTGTCCGTCGTCCGGTTCTTGCGTGTTTTGTATCCCTTGGTCGGGACACCCCAGGGGGTAACCGGGTGACGTCCACCGGACGTGCGCCCTTCACCACCGCCGTGTGGATGATCAACCGGATTCATGGCGACGCCACGCACTGTCGGCCGCACGCCTCTCCAGCGCTTGGCGCCGGCTTTACCCAGTTTTTCGAGATTGTGTTCCGCATTGGATACTTCGCCAATGGTCGCACGGCAACGCGAAGGAACCTTGCGCATTTCTCCGGATCGCAGCCTCAACGTTGCGTATTGTCCTTCGCGAGCGACGAGCTGAACCGCAGCACCCGCGCTGCGCGCCAGCTGCGCGCCTTTGCCGGGTTTCATTTCAACGCAGTGAACGACCGAACCCATCGGGATGTTTCGCAGCGGCAGGCAGTTGCCCGGCTTGATCGCTGCATCCCGGCCACTCAGCACCTTGTCACCAGAACGAAGGCCTTTGGGCGCGATGATGTAACGGCGTTCGCCATCGCTGTACAGCACCAGTGCGATATGCGCCGTGCGGTTCGGATCGTACTCAATGCGTTCAACTCGACCGGCGATGCCGTCCTTGTCGCGCTTGAAATCGATTATCCGATAGTGTTTCTTGTGTCCACCACCCCGATGGCGCGTCGTAATCCGCCCGGTGTTGTTACGACCACCAGACTTCGATTTTTTCTCTACCAGGTTCGAATGCGGCGCTCCTTTATGCAGGTGCGGATGCTTGACCTGAACGACACCTCGGCGTCCTGGCGATGTTGGTTTTGCCTTAACAATTGCCATGACTATTTGTCCTTAAACTGATTCACCACTCAGGAAGTCGATCACCTGACCTTCCTGAACGCGAACATAAGCCTTTTTCCAGTCACTGCGCTTTCCGGGGCGCATGCGAAAAGACTTGTTCTTACCCTTAACGTTGACAACACGAACGGATTCCACGTTTACGTCGAACAGCAGTTCGACCGCGCCTTTGATCTCGGATTTCCTGGCATCATTGACTACGTGGAACACATACTGGTTGCTGCCCTCTCCCACCAAGGTCGTTTTTTCGGTAACGCGTGGTGAAAGCAATACCTGGTACAAACGATCGTTGCTCATCCCAGCCACTCCTGGATCTTTTCGACTGCATCGACAGTCATGATCACTTTGTCGGCAGCCACGAGGCTGACCGGGTCGATTCCGGACACGTCCACCATGTACAGTCCCGGAATGTTACGAGATGCGAGATATACGTTTTCATTCAATTCGCTGGTCACGATCAACCCTTTCCCAAAATCGAGTTCTGAAAGCTTTGCAATCAGTGTCTTGGACTTCGGCTCCGCCATTTCCAGCGAATCGATCACCACGAGGCGCTCCTGGCGCACCAATTCTGAAAGAATTGCCTGCATGGCTCCGCGATACATCTTGCGGTTCACTTTCTGCGAATGATCCCTCGGCGTTGCCGCGAACGTCCTTCCGCCACCCCGCCAGATCGGGCTGCGGATCGTGCCCGCCCGGGCCCGGCCGGTGCCTTTCTGCCGCCAGGGCTTGGCGCCGCCGCCCCTGGCTGTCGAGCGGTTTTTTTGCGCCTTGGTTCCTGCGCGCGCGCCAGCCATGTAGGCCGTCACGACCTGGTGGACCAGGGCTTCGGAAAACTCCCGGCCAAACGTAGCTTCAGACACCTTGATGTCTTTTCCGCCTGATACTGTGAGTTGCATGGTCATCTCTACAAAATTCCTTGTCAGTGGGCCTTCACAGCGGGACGGACCATCACCGCTCCGCCTGCTGCACCGGGGACCGCACCCTTGATCAGGAGCAGGTTACGTTCAGCATCCACCCGCACCACTTCGAGATTCTGGGTAGTCACGCGCTCATCACCCATCTGCCCGGCCATTTTCTTGCCCTTGAACACGCGGCCTGGAGTCTGGCACTGGCCGATCGAGCCCGGTGCGCGGTGGGCCAGGGAATTTCCGTGGGTGGCGTCTTGCATGGAGAAGTTATGGCGCTTGACCGTACCCGCGAACCCCTTGCCCTTGCTGGTGCCGGTTACGTCGACCAGTTCACCTTCTTCAAACATGTCCACCTTGAGTTCGGAGCCCGTTTCCAGCTCCTCGCCCTCGCCTTGCGGCAACCTGAGTTCCCACAGGCCTTCACCCGCCTCGACCCCGGCCTTGGCGAAGTGGCCGGAGACCGGCTTGTTGACCAGGTTGGCCCGGCGGCTGCCGAAAGTGACCTGGACTGAACGATAGCCTTCGCTATCGTCGCTCTTTACCTGGGTCACGCGATTCGGATCGACCTCGATCACCGTGACAGGAACGCTGTTGCCCTCCTCGGTGAATATGCGGGTCATGCCACGCTTACGTCCTACTAATCCAATCTTCATTGCTTTGCCTTCTATCCAATAAGACCAGGTGATCAGTACAGTTTGATTTGCACATCGACACCGGCCGCAAGATCCAGCTTCATCAATGCATCCACGGTTTTGTCGTTGGGATCCACGATATCCATCAGGCGCTTGTGAGTGCGGGTCTCGTACTGGTCGCGCGCATCCTTGTTCACGTGAGGCGAGATCAGCACGGTGTGCCTCTCGATCCTCGTGGGCAAGGGAATCGGGCCCAGCACCTGGGCGCCGGTCCGCTTTGCGGTTTCCACGATTTCAGCCGCTGAACGGTCGATCAAACGATGATCGAATGCTTTCAGTCGGATGCGAATTCTCTGGTCAGCCATTGTCTTACTCGCTTAAGCTCTTTTCCATCTCTGCTTTGGCGCACAGCGCCAACCGCAGAGTCATCTGTTCAGTTCCGAGGGAACGGTTGTCATCGCACCGCGATGATGGATGCACCCGCGGAACTCCCTAACCTACTCGTGGATC
>CAMYKC010000016.1:24058-26722 GCA_947258865.1 uncultured Lysobacterales bacterium | reverse complement strand
CCTTTGTTGATCGCGGCGGCTGTCGCACTCAGCGCACAGAAAATCTTCGGCGCCTCGGGATTTATGGCTGGCATGCCACCCGGTATTCAGAAAATCGGGATGTTCACCATTTCCTGGATGATGTTTTCGCTGTTTTTCTTGCTTGTGCCCAATCGTACCGTTCGGATCAAGCATGCGCTGGCGGGTGCGTTACTGAGCGCGGTACTGTTTGAAATCGCGAAAGCCGGTTTTGTCGCTTATGTGAGTAATGCGAATTACAAGGTCATATACGGTGCGCTGGCCACGGTGCCGATATTCCTTTTCTGGCTGTACCTGGTTTGGATAGTGGTCCTGTTCGGTGCGTCTCTGGCGGCTTCGTTGACGACCTTTTCCGATTACAGCCGATACGAAAGCAAGTGGCCGCAGCGTTGGGAGTTTCAACTGGTCTACCGTCTTGTCGGCCACTTGTGGAACGCGCAGAAGGAGGGGGCTTCGCGGTCACGCGAAGAGTTGATGGAGCTTGAAACACAAGCCAGCGAACAGCAGATAGTGAAGTTGATGACCCGCCTCAAGAAGAAAAACGTGGTCACCCGAAATGAGGACGGTAGCTGGATGCTCGCCAGGGACCTGGGTGAAATGAGCCTGGGGGACCTTTATTCGCTGGGAGATTACTACCTGCCGGTCGCCGAAATCGGGGATTTGCCCGTAGATTCGCAAAGGGATCGGGCTTATGTCTCAGCCCTCGAGCACATCAACGAGGGTAGCAAGGGTGTATGGGAGCAGTCACTCAAGGGCCTGTTGGTTGAACAAAAAATGGAAACTCAGACATCGTGAAAATCAGACATCAAACGCTTGGCAATTGGTTTTTCGCCGGGCTGGTATTTGCGGCCGTGGCCGCAAACGCCGCTTACGAAACGGAAGAGCCGGTGGAATTTACCTTGCAACAACTGGGGGGCGGGGAAATTTCGCTCAGCGATTATCGGGGTGAGTGGGTGGTTGTGAACTATTGGGCAACCTGGTGCGCCCCCTGCCGCAAGGAAATGCCCGAGCTGTCTGAATTGCACGATGCGCGTGATGACTTGACGGTGCTCGGCCTGGCTTACGAAGACATCGATGACGCGGCATTCAGTGCGTTTCTCGAAGACGCGCCTGTTACCTACCCCATCCTGAAAGTCGATGTCTACCAGCCACCGGAGCCGTTTGGCGCGCCCAAAGTCTTGCCGACCACGATTATCCTGGACCGGGAAGGGCGAGCGGTGAAGGCATTTCTCGGCCCGGTTACCGGTGAAGCGATCGAACGGTTCGTGGACGGAACGGGCGAATAGCCGGCCCGGCAGTTCAAATCCTGTTTGTCAGAGCAGTTCCTGCTGAAGCGCATTTCGTACCGGGGCGAACGATCTCCTGTGTATGGCACAGGGTCCGTGCTCTTCCAGGCGCCGCAGGTGCTCTGGCGTGGGATACCCCTTGTGCCGGTCGAACCCGTAAACCGGGTAGCGGCAATGCATTTCTTTCATCACGCGGTCGCGCGTGACTTTTGCCAGGATTGAGGCGGCGGAGATCGCCGGTTCCAGGCGGTCGCCCTGGACAATGGTCCTGACTTCACAGCTCAGGTCCGGGGCGCGATTTCCGTCGACGAGGGCCAGTGTCGGCGCCGGCGACAATTGCCCGATGGCTTTTTTCATGCCCAGCAATGTCGCCTGCAGAATGTTTATGCGGTCAATTTCTTCGCTGTGAATTTCAACCACAGACCAGGCGATTGCCCGGGCCTTGATCAGGGGATAAAGCGCCTCGCGCTGCCGTTCACTCAGCATTTTGGAATCATCCAGGCCGTTTATCGGATTACCCGAAGCCAGTATGACAGCCGCAACCACCACCGGTCCGGCCAGCGGGCCACGGCCGGCTTCGTCCACCCCCGCTACCTGGCCGGGCATGAGTCTGCCCTCATGGATTGCCGCCTTCCAGCAGCTTTGAAACCGCTTCAGCTGCTTTGCCGCTGGCGTCGCGACGCAGACGTTCATGCAATTCGAGGAAACGGGCCCGCAGCCGCGTTCTCGCGTTTTCGTCGTCCAGCCACTTGCCGGTCTCTTCGGCGAGCTTTTCTGCGCTCGCCTCAGTCTGGATGAGTTCAGGTACCAGGGCTTCGCCCGCGAGGATGTTGGGCAGGGAGAACAGTTGGGGCCTGATCACCCGAAGGTGTTTCGCCAGGTGATAACTCGACGCGGCGATCCGGTAGGTCATGACCAGGGGGCGGTTGACCAGCATGGTTTCCAGGGTTGCCGTGCCGGATGCACAGATCACCACATCGGCGGCCGCGATCACCGTCCTGGGATTGTTGTCCACCAGCTTGATGTCATTGAATCCCAGGGCTTCCATCGTATCCTGGAACACGCCTCGGACCGCGTCGTTGGCCATGGCGCAGACAAATTGCAGCCCATCCCTCTGAGAGGACAGCAAGGCAGCGGCTTCAATCATTGGCTCTGCGAGGCGCGACACCTCGCTGACCCGGCTACCGGGCAGAAGCGCAATCGTCGTGGCGCCGGCATCGAGCGCCAGGTGTGTTCGCGCGGCGGTGGGGTCGTTGTCCGGTGCGATCTGATCCGCCATCGGGTGGCCGACGAAGACAGCCGTAACGCCGTGATCCGAGTAAAAGTCCGGTTCGAACGGAAACAGGCACAGGACCAGGTC
>CAMYKC010000016.1:20966-24025 GCA_947258865.1 uncultured Lysobacterales bacterium | reverse complement strand
TCTTTTCCGCCAGGCCCAGACCGTGGGACTCACATAATGCACAGTAGGGATGCCGTGTTTTCGAAGCTTGATCTCCAGGCCCAGGTTGAAATCGGGCGCGTCGATGCCGATGAAGACATCCGGTCTGAGGGCGAGCAGGCGCCGGTAAAGCTCACGGCGTAATCTGACCAGCCTTGGAAAATGGGAAAGGACTTCGAACAGGCCCATCACGGCGAGGTCCTGGGCGTCCCACCAGGCGTCCATGCCGGCCGCTTTCATCTGTTTGCCGCCGATCCCCGTAAATTGTGCCTGCGGGTATTTCTCGTTCAGGCGCTTGATCAGGGCGGCTCCCAGCTGGTCGCCTGAAGCCTCTCCCGCGACAAGGGCAATCACTGGCGATTGTCTGCTCATGAAGGGGCTTCAGGCCCGCTCAACGAATGAAGCTCTTGACCGTGGTTTCCAGGAATTCCACCCAGGGCTTGATTTCATCATGTCCTTCAGCCATCTCGTGAAGTTGCTCCTTTGCTTCTTCCAGGGGCAGGCCGGAACGGTAAAGCAGCTTGTACGCCCGGCGGACCTGTTGGATCTGTTCTGATGTATAGCCCCGACGCCTCAGGCCCTCGGTGTTGATGCCTTTGGCCTTCGCTTTTTCGCCGGAAACGGTAACGAAGGGCGGAATGCTTTGATTCACGTGGCTCGCAAAAGAGGTGAAACTGTGTTCACCGACGTTGCAGAACTGGTGAATCAGTGAATACCCCGAAAGGATGGCCCAGTCGCCGACCGTCACGTGTCCCGCCAGTGAAGCGTTATTGGCCATGATGATGTTGTCTCCAAGTACACAATCATGTGCGATATGCACGCAGGCCATGATCCAGTTGTTGTTGCCGATGATGGTTTTGCCGCCGCCCTGGATGGTTCCGCGGCTGAAAGTGCACAACTCGCGGATCGTGTTGTTGTCGCCGATGATGAGTTCTGTGTCTTCACCATCGTATTTCTTGTCCTGGGGTTCTTCGCCGATAGAGGCGAACTGGAATATCCGGGTGTTCTCCCCGATGGTGGTGCGGCCGGTCACGACCACGTGCGGCCCAATCCAGCTGCCCTGACCGATTGTCACTTTGGGTCCAACGATGCTGAATGCGCCTATTTCCACGCCATCGGCAATCTCGGCTGCCGGATCGACCAGCGCCGTTTCGTGAATCTTGCTCATTCTTATCTCCCTGCGCAGAGGATTTCGCAGCTGGCTACACGTTTCCCTTCAACTGAAGCCGAGCATTCATATAATCCCATGCGGCGCACGATTCTTTTCTGGATTACCTCGAGGACAAGCTGATCTCCCGGCAGAACAATTTTGGTGAAGCGGGCTTTGTCGACCTTGACGAGGTAATACAATTCACCTCTTTTACCCTGCAGTTCGGCGTCCAGGTTCGCCAGCATACCGGCGGCCTGGGCCATGGATTCGATGATCAGTACACCCGGCATCACCGGGTTACCCGGGAAGTGTCCCTCGAAAAAGGGCTCGTTTATCGAGACATTTTTGACACCGATGAGCCTTTTTTGCGGCTCGATCTCCATTTCAAGGACCCGGTCGATTAACAGGAACGGGTAGCGATGGGGTAGAAATTTCTCGATTTCCATGGCCTCGACCGGCTTGGGCAGCACGTTGTTATTCATCTTCAGTCAATTTTCCAAGTTGTTTTTCAAGCATTTGAACTTTTCGTGCCAGTTCATCAAGTTTACGCAGGCGGGACAGGTTGCGTTGCCATTCCCGGATAGGGCGCGCGGGTAATTGCGCGGACCACGTCGTTCCGGGTTCCTTGATTTCACGGAAGGCGATGCTGTCCGCTGCGAGGGTGGTTCGGTCGGCAATTTCAGTATGCCCCGCCACTGCTGCTCCGCCGGCCAGCAGACAGTATTTTCCGATGGTTGCAGTTCCGGCAGCGCCGCCTCTGCCGGCAATTGCCGTATGGGCCCCGACCCGCACGTTGTGCCCGATTTGACAGAGGTTGTCGATTCGGACATCTTCCTCCAGCACCGTGTTTTCCACCGCGCCCCGGTCGACGCAGCTATTGGCTCCGATCTCGCAGTCATCGCCAATCACCACACTGCCCAGCTGTGGCACTTTCTCCCAGTGGTCAGTGGCGAAGGCGATGCCAAATCCGTCCGCGCCGATAACGGCTCCGGGATGAATCATCACCCGCTTTCCGAGTATGGCTCCGTGGCCCAGGGAAACGTTTGCAAAAAGCCGGCAGCCTTCATCGAGTCGGCACTGAGCCTCCAGAACCGTGCCCGGTCCGATCGTGCAACCGTCGCCGATTTCGCAATCGTCCCCAATGACGGCATTGGCGCCAATGCTGACATTCTTGCCGAGCCGTGCCGTTTCGGAAATGACAGCGGAGGGATGGACGCCGGGTTTTGCCGCCGGACGCGTATCGAAAAGCGTCGCGACGCGAGCATAAGCCAGGTAGGGATCAGCGGTGACAAGGCAATTCGTTGGACAGGATTCCGCGTCTTCCTCCTTGAGGATAACCGCACCAGCATATGTCGCAGGCAGCTCCTTGCGGTAGGCGCGGTTGGCCAGGAACGTAATTGCGGTGGGCCCGGCTGAGTTCAACGTTCCCACGCGGTCTATGGTCTGATCACCGTCGCCGCGCAATTCCAGATCGAATCGTTCGGCGAGGTCCGACAGGCGGTAGTGGCTATTCGAGGCGGGCATCCTTTGCAGGGAATCGGTCAGGGGGTGTCCAGTTCAAGTTGGTCAGCAGCGTATTCCACTTCCAACTGCTCGAGAATCAGGTTGGTGATATCCAGATCGGGATTAGCGTAGATCACCGGGCTGGACACGATCAGGTCGAAACCGTTTCTTCGCGCGATTTCCTGCACGGCGATGTTGATCTCCTCCTCCAACTGTTGCACCTCCTCGGTGCGGCGGAAGGAGAGTTCATCCCGAAGGTCTTCTTTTCGCCGGTTGATGTTGCGCCGAAGCTCGCGGAGATCACGCTCGAGTTGTGTGCGGCTGTCCGCGGTTATGTCGCCCTGCTGAATCCGTTGTTCGAGTGAATCAGCCCGCAATTCATCCATTT
>CAMYKC010000016.1:0-20919 GCA_947258865.1 uncultured Lysobacterales bacterium | reverse complement strand
CGGAATTCCTGGTCCAGTTTCATCCGCCCGGCGATGACCTGTGGTGCGGAGTCCAGTACCTCTTTCATATCGACATAGCCGATGCGCAATTGCTGCGCATCAACCGTTGCGCTAAAGGCAAGGCCGATCAACAGGGCACAAATTGTCCGGGCATATCTCCGCATACTCCGTATTCTACACAAACCGGAGTGTTGCTTCCTCTATTTTACGGTTGCAGTCAGAAGGTCGTTCCGAAGGAAAACTGGAGGTCCTCGGTGCGGTCACCCGGCTGATCGTTGAACGGAAAAGCATAGGAAATCACGATGGGGCCGATGGGAGCCTCCCAGGTGACGGACAGACCGAACGAACCGCGTAACTTGCTGGCCTCGAACGCGCTGATATTTTCATACACATAGCCCGTATCGACGAACAGCGCGATCCGCGTTCCACTCCGGCCACCCGCGAACGGTGTCGGGAAGGCCAGTTCCAGCCCGCCGGCAACCTTGAAATCGCCGCCGACGGAGCGGCAAAAAGCGTCTTTTGGACCGAGCGTATTATCGTCATAGCCACGCAGGTCGCGCACGCCACCGCTGTAAAAGTGCTCGTAAAAGGGCAATCCCGTGTCCAGCCGGGCCAAGTCCGTAGGATCGCATTCGCCGATAGGCACTTCAAATTCGATCTGAGTTGCCAGTGAGTCCTTGTCGTAACTGTCATAAGCGTCGCCATAACCCACGTTGCCCCTGACCGAAAACACCAGCCCACCCCAAATGGGCCAGTACTTGGCGCCCCGGTAGAATAATTTGTAGTACTCGCGTGAACTGCCCGGCAAGGCCATTTGCAGGGTCAGTGACTGGGCTGACCCACGGGAGGGATTCAGGAAGTGGTTTCGGCTGTCCCGGTTCCAGCTTATGGACCAGTCGACCACGTCGAATTCACGCTCGTTCTGGGAAATGACACCGTCGCCGTTAAAATCGAGTGAGGCAGACAGGGGGTCGCCGGGACGGGGCACGAACCCGAACTCATCACATATCAGGGGATTGTCCGGGTTGTTTTCGATACAAGCAAAACTCCCGATATTAAGCTGCGAGTTTCTGAAACCCAGGCCGGACCGCAGGTAATCCACTTCCGTCACGGGTACGCCAAAATTGACGCCCAGCGCCCATTCACTACTGGAGAAGACAGAAATATTGGCCGCACCCTGGTCGAACTCCTGGTAGCGAGCGTAAAATCCGCGGCTGACGCCATCATCCGTCCAGTAGGGATTGTCATAAGAAAGGTTCAGGCTGCTGATGATGCTGCTATGGGACAATCCGAGCCCGAGGCGTTTGCCGCTGCCGATAAAATTGTCTTGCTGGATGCTCAACGAAGCGATCAGGCCCTGGACCTGTGAGTAACCCAGGCCGACCGTGAAGCTGCCCGCCGGGCGCTCGCTCACGGTGACAATGATATCCACCTGGTCATCGGTGCCGGGAACGGCCGGTGTTTCGATCTCGACGGTCTCAAAGTAAGTCAGGCGCTGCATTCTGATCTTGGACCGGTCGATGGCGGACTGGGAGAACCAGGCCCCTTCCATCTGGCGCATCTCGCGCCGAAGCACTTCGTCCTTGGATTTGCTGTTGCCCACAAAATCGATTCGCCGGATGTAAACACGCTTGCCCGGATCCACGAAAAAGTTGATCGAAACGAGGCGGTTGTCGCGATCGACGTCGGTGATCGGGTTCACATTGGCGAATGCATAGCCAATGTTGGCAAGGATGCCGGTGATGTTTTCAACACTTTGTTCGACTTTTTTGCGGGAGAAGATTTCGCCTGGCTGGGCAATGATCAGGCGGCGCAGCGTTCCTTCGTCGATCACCAGGTCGCCCGTTATCTGGACTTCATCCACGCCGTATACATCACCTTCCACCACGTTGGCCGTGATGTAGATGTCTTGTTTTTCGGGGCCAATGGAAACCTGGGTCGACTCAACGCTGAAATCGACGTAGCCGCGGTCGAGGTAATACGACCTGAGTTTCTCCATGTCTCCGGAAAGTTTCTCACGCGAGTACTGGCCTTCCTTGGACCAGAATTTCCAAAATGGCTTGATGTCCGCTTCGAATTCTTTGCGGATTTCCTTATCCGTGAAGGTTTCATTGCCGACGATATTGATGTGCCGAATCTCCGCCACGTCTCCCTCGTCGATAACAATGGCGATGCGTACCCGGTTTCGCTCCAGTTCCGTCACGCGGGTGTCCACGTCGACCGCGTAGCGGCCCTGGCTGAAATACTGCTTGACCAGTTCCTGGCTGAGCCGGTCCAGCACCAGGCGGTCGAATACTTCGCCCTCAGACAGGCCGATGTCGAATAATACGCGCCGGAGTTCTTCCTCGTTGATGGCTTTGTTGCCACTCAGGCTGACACTTGCGATCGCGGGACGTTCCCGCACCGTGATCACCAGGATGCTGCCCTCCTGGCTCAAGGACACGTCCGCAAAGAAGCCGGTTCGGTAAAGTTCGCGGATTGCAGACCGTGCGTTGGCCGGCGTCAGGGTGTCGCCCCGGTCCAGTGGCAGGTAGTTGTATACCGTGCCCTCGGAGATGCGTTGCAGTCCGTCTACCCGAATGTCCGAGATGACGAAGGATTCGGTTCCCTGCACAGCAGTCGTCCACATCAGGCAGCTCAGAATCAGAGCAAATATTCTTATCATTGGTTCAGATCCGTAAAGGCTCTTGTTCCTGGGTTCCTGCTACAGGGTAACCAAGGGGCTGAAGTCTATCCGACCAGCCGTAAAATATCGTTAATAAACGCGAGGCTCATTAATCCGGCAAGGGCGATCAGCCCAAAATATTGGCCCGCTATCTGAGCTTGTTCAGATACCGGGCTTCCTTTGGCTAATTCTATCAGGTAATAGAGCAGATGACCGCCATCGAGGACCGGGATTGGCAACAGGTTGAGAATGCCCAGGCTGAGACTGATTGCTCCGAGAAAGAAAAGAAAATGCGAAAGTCCTGCGGACGCGGAAGAGTTTGCGAACTGTGCAATACTGATCGGTCCGGACAGATTCTTGACTGAAGCCTTTCCGGAAATCATGCGGCCCAGCAGACCCAAAGTCGATCCGGTCAGGCGCCAGGTTTCCTTGACCGCCGCCCCCAGGCCCTGTACCGGCCCAAGCCGCAGCAGGATAGCTGCTCGTTCCAGCAGAGCGCGCTGCTCGCTGCTGATATCCGCGTTCGTTACTCCCAGTATCAGGCGGCTCGATAACAGGCCTGATTTTTCCTTGCGCGGGAAAACTTCCAGTTCGAGTGACAAGCCATCGCGGTTGACGGTTACCGGCAATGGTTCGCCTTCCCTGCCGTGGGTTTGCACGAGGTAACCGATGCTGCGCCAATTCTCCACCTGCTCCCCCGCGATGCTCACAATGCGGTCACCCGGATAGAAACCGGCTGCAAAAGCGGGGCTGTCCTCGTTGACTGTGCCGACGACAGGCGGCAAGACAAGACGCCAGGGTTCAATACCGACAGCCTCGAGCGTCTTCTCCTCGCTGAAATCCGCGCCCAGCCTGGACAAGTCCAGGAAGTGATCGGTGCGTATGCCGTTCTCATCCTCGACGGTGACCTGAACGCTATTTCGATCCAGGGCGTGGGTGACCAGTTCGAGAATGGCGTGGGACCATGTCCTCGTGTCCCTGCCGTCCACC
Organism: uncultured Lysobacterales bacterium; assembly: GCA_947258865.1. Classification (GTDB taxonomy): domain Bacteria; phylum Pseudomonadota; class Gammaproteobacteria; order Xanthomonadales; family SZUA-36; genus CAMYKC01. The sequence goes on along the minus strand of CAMYKC010000016.1, from coordinate 17,264 downwards.
GATACGATGGCGTCAGCAGGTTCTATCCCGGCCTCGGCGGCGATTCCCGAAACGGAGCCGATAACGGGTCGTGATTCCGGAATGCCTACAAGAAACATTAACCAGAATGCCAGCACGGCGAAAACCAGATTGAACACAGGGCCGGCTGCAACGATCGCGATGCGGGTACTGACCGGCTTTCGGTTGAACGCTGCACCCAGTTCTTCCTCGGCTACATTGCCCTCTCGTTCATCCAGCATTTTCACATAACCGCCAAGAGGGAAAGCGGCTATCGCGTATTCCGTGCCATCAGACCCGCGGCGGGACCAGAGTGGCCTGCCAAATCCAACGGAAAATCGCAAGACACGCACACCGAGCTTGCGGGCCACCCAGAAGTGCCCGAACTCGTGAAAGGTAATCAGCAGGCCAAGTGTGACCAGTAACCACCAGATTGAACCAAAAATTTCACTCATTGCATCGCTGCCAGGTATTCAGTCGCCGCTTGCCGGGCCAGTCGGTCTTGTCCCAATACGTCATCGAGGTTTCGCACAGGCGTCACGTTCAGGCTGTCCATGACCTGTTCCACCAGGTGAGGAATCCGGTCACATCCGATTTGGCCCCGTAAAAAAGATTCGACCGCAACTTCATTGGATGCGTTCAATGTAACCGGCGCGCTGTCACCGGCCCGCATGGCCGTGAAGGCCAGTCCCAGGCACGGAAATCGCTCCAGATCGGGTTCTTTGAAAGACAAATGATTCATCTGTGCAAGATTGAGCCTTTCGACGCCCGCTTCAATGCGCCGAGGCCAGGCGAGCGCGTGGGCAATAGGCGTTCGCATGTCCGGCGTACCCATTTGAGCCAGGATTGAACCGTCGCGGTAGGCCACCATCGAGTGAACGATGCTCTGGGGATGCACCAGGACTTCAATCTGATCCGGGTGTGCGTTGAACAGCCACCTGGCTTCGATAACTTCCAGGCCCTTGTTCATTAAAGTCGCTGAATCGACTGAAATTTTCTTTCCCATGCGCCAGTTCGGATGGTTGCAGGCCTGGTCCGGCGACACCTGGCTGAGTTGTGAAGCCGGCATGTCCAGGAAGGGGCCGCCGGAGGCGGTCAGAATGATCTTTTCTACTCCAGCGGCATCCAGACCTTCCGCGAAGCCCTGAGGCAAGGCCTGGAATATGGCATTGTGCTCCGAATCAACCGGCAGGATGAGCGCCTGGTTGCGCCTGGCTTCGGCTACGAACACTTCGCCGGCAATGACCAGTGATTCCTTATTGGCCAGCAGGATCTTTTTTCCGCATTGCGCTGCGCGGAAAGTGGGTTGCAGGCCGGCGGCACCCACGATAGCCGCCATCACAATGTCCGTATCGGGGATTCCGGCGGCTTCAATCAGTCCTGCTTCCCCTGAGAGCACTTCGGCTTTGCTTCCCATCTCGCGCAACGTCCTGGCCAATTCACTTTCGAGCGAGGGGTCGGCGATAACAGCAAGCGGGGCTTCGTATTGCACACATTGCTCGGCCAGTTTGCGTACGTTGCGGTTTGCTGTCAGGGCATGTACGCAAAAGTCGTCCTGATTGCGGCCGATGACATCCAGAGTGTTGGTGCCTATCGATCCGGTTGCGCCGAGAATACTGACGTTCTGCCTTTTCATTGGGCAAAGATACCAAAAGCCAAAGCAAAGAATGGCGCCCCTGCGAGCAGGCTGTCATAACGATCGAGCACACCGCCATGGCCTGGAAAAATTCGTCCCGTATCTTTCAGTTGCACTGCGCGTTTATGGATGCTGATAAAAAGGTCACCGCCCACAGAGGTCAGCGTGGTTACGATGGTCATGATGACCAACGCAGCGATCGGAAGGCTCAGTCCGGCGATGTAGTTGGCAAAGAGGAAAACCGCCGCCAGGGCCAGTACGATGCCCCCGTAGACGCCTTCCCAGGTTTTGTTTGGGCTGATCACGGGAGCCAGTTTACGCCTTCCGAACTGCCGCCCACTGAAGTATGCGCCGACATCCGATGCCCAGATCACCAACAGCAAAAGGAAAACAATGAATTCACCATCCGGACGGTCCCGCAGCCACGACAGCGATATCCAGCAAAAGGTTATCGCGGCAAGAGCGGACAGGAATCCCAGTTTCCGGAAATTGCCATCGGGTCTTTCTCCGTCTTTGTATTGCAACAGCCGTATGAACATCAACAGCCAGCAGAGGCAGCCTGCCATGAGCAGGTAAATAACCCCGGGCATGACAACAGGCCAGAAGTACAACATCAACAGCAGGATTGCGGTTTGCATCAACAGCAGGGCCCAGCCGGACGACGGGGCAAGATCGGCCAGCCGCCGGAACTCCCAGCACCCAGTCAGCAGGAGCAGGGCTACAAGTAATCTGAAAAGCCACGGAGGCGTCAGGAATACAACCGCAAGGGTCGTGAGAAAAATGATCAGAGCCGTGATGATCCGGATTCTAAGCAACGATCGAGGTCCTCAAGCCGTCTTTTTCCTGATTTGCTCACCCGTCTTTCCGAAGCGCCGCTCCCTTTGCCCGTATGCGGCGATTGCCTTGTCCAGGGATTCCGGGCCGAAATCCGGCCACAGATCGGGCGTGAAATAAAACTCAGTGTAAGCGGACTGCCAGAGCAGGAAATTGCTGATTCGCATTTCCCCGCCGGTGCGGATGAACAGGTCCGGATCACCGGATTCGCTGAGCTCCAGGTATTCGGAGAAAAGTTCCTCGTTGACCTGTTCCGGTTTGACCGCACCGCTGATTGCTGCCTCCACGATTTTTCGGGTGGCATTGGCGATATCCCAGCGTCCGCCATAGTTGGCTGCCACGTTCAACGTCATGCGGTCGTTGTCCTTCGTCAGGTCAGTGGCCTGCAGAACTTTTTTCTGCAAATCGGGGGAGAAGCCGGTCAGTTTTCCGATGAAACGGATACGCACATTATTTTCATTCAGTTCACGTGCTTCCTTGTCAAGTGCGCGCATGAATAGTTCCATCAGGCGGTTGACTTCCTTTTTGGGGCGTTTCCAGTTCTCGCTCGAAAATGCGAAGACGGTCAATTCCCGCACGCCAAGCCGTCCGCAATGCTCCACGATCTTTCGAAGTGCTTTCAAACCGGCCTGGTGGCCGAAAGTCCTGGGGCGTTTTCGATTTTCTGCCCAGCGGCCATTGCCATCCATGACGATGGCGATATGTGTTGGGATATCCGCCGGGTCAGATTTCAAGGAGTTCTTTTTCCTTCTCGGCGACGATTTCGTCAACCTTGCTTACGGCCACATCGGTCACCTGTTGGATATCAAGCTCTGCTTTGCGCTCTTCGTCTTCCGAAATGTCTTTATCCCTGAGCAGACCCTTGATGTGATGATTGGCGTCCCGGCGTATGTTCCTGATGGCGATTTTGGCGTTTTCGCCCTCGTTATGAACCACCTTGCCAAGTTCTATGCGGCGTTCTTCTGTCAGCGGTGGCAGGGGTATCCTGATGACCTGACCGGCGGTAGTGGGATTAAGCCCGAGGTCAGACTTCAGAATGGCTTTTTCGATCGCCTGTACCATGGACTTGTCCCAGGGGGTTACGCTGAGAGTGCGGGCGTCTTCCACAGCGACGCTCGCTGCCTGCCCGATGGGAACTTCACTCCCGTAATAGTCAACATGCACGTGTTCCAGCAGACTGGGATGAGCGCGGCCCGTTCGAATCTTGGCCAGTTCGTGTCGCAGTGATTCCAGGCTTTTGGTCATACGAGACCGGGCGTCTTTCTTGATATCTGCGAGCATGAATTCCTCCTGTTTCTTAACCAATGCTCCCGTTCAGGAAACCAGCGTTCCTATGGCTTCGCCCTTGGTGATCTTCACCAGGTTTCCTTCGTCAAAAACGTTGAACACTCGAATAGGCATGTTCTGGTCACGGCAAAGTACGATCGCGTTCGCATCCATCACCGCCAGCTTGCTCTCAATGACGCGGTCGTATCCCAGCTTTTCGAAAAGTTCGGCAGACGGATCTTTTTTCGGGTCCGCGGAATACACGCCATCGACCTTGGTTGCCTTGAGAACGATATCGGCGCCGATCTCGATGGCCCGCAGGGCGGCTGCGGTATCGGTTGTAAAAAACGGATTGCCGGTGCCGCCGGCGCAAATGACAATCCGGCCTTTTTCGAGGTGCCGGACAGCACGCCGTCGAATGTAATCTTCGCACACGTCATGAACCGAGACGGCGGACATGACTCGGGCGTCCGCCCCTATACTTTCCAGGGCATCCTGCAATGCCAGCGCATTCATCACCGTGGCGAGCATTCCCATGTGATCACCCGTGATGCGATCAATCCCTGATTCGGCAAGGCCGGCGCCCCGAAAGATGTTGCCGCCGCCGATGACGACGGCAAGTTGCACGCCCAGTTGGGTGACGTCTTTGAGCTCCACTGCAATTCTGTGGATGATGTTTGGATCGATGCCGTAGTCTTCTTCGCCCAGCAGCGCTTCGCCGCTGAGTTTTAAAAGGATTCGTTGATGAACTTCCTCAGCCACCGGTTACCTGCTGCATGACTTCGTCTGCAAAATTCTCTTCCTTCTTTTCGATGCCTTCACCGACTGCGAGCCGCTCGAATCCATTGATGCTTGCGCCGTTTTGTTCCAGCAATTTACCCACGGTCAGATCGCCGTCCTTGACGAAAGATTGCCCGAGCAGTGTGATGCCTGAGAGATGTTTACGCAAGCGTCCGGTGACCATTTTCTCAATGATTTCCGGCGGTTTGCCACTGCTTTGAGCCTGGGCGACCAGAATGTCTTTTTCACGGGCAATGACGTCCGCCGGTACATCGTCAGCGGAGACAAATTCCGGATTCATGGCGGCGACATGCATGGCCAGGTCATGAGCCAGACTTTCATCGCCTCCGGATACGTCAACCAGAACACCTATTTTGCCACCGTGGACGTATGCTCCCAGGGCGCCTTCGCTGTTTGCGCGGACAAAACGCCGTACCTGGATGTTTTCACCGATCTTGGAAATCAAGGCCTGGCGGGACTCTTCGACCGTGCCGCCATCCAGGCTCGAATCCAGTAGTGATTCGACGTCGGCCGGGCTTTGCTGCAATGCGTTCTGCGCAACGGCATTTGCGAAAGCGATGAAGCTGTTGTCCTTGGCCACGAAATCGGTTTCGCAATTGACTTCGACCATGACGGCTTGCCGGCCGTCGGCGGCGACCGCCAAAGCAATTTTACCTTCAGCTGCGACCCGGCTGGCTTTCTTGTCCGCCTGGGCCAAACCGGACTTGCGCAGAAATTCGACCGCGGCATCCAGGTCACCACCCGTTTCTACGAGTGCTTTTTTACATTCCATCATGCCCGCACCCGTGCGTTCACGAAGTTCTTTTACCATTGCAGCTGTTACTGCCATGAGAAATTCCTCTTATTTAAATCAGTTCTGGCGCCGGATGCTCGAACACCCGGCCGGTATCCGTTTTTCGGCCTGAAACTCAGTCAGCGTCGTCTTTTTTGGCTGCAGCCTTTTTGCTGACTTTCTTCTTTGCGGCCTTTTTCTTCGCTACTTTCTTTTTGACAGCCTTTTCTCCATCGGCCTTCTGCTCTTTTCCGGCTTCGGCTTCCGGCTCGGCCTTGGCTTCCTCGGCAGGCGCTGCCTCGGCTTCCGGCTCGGCCTTGGCTTCCTCGGCAGGCGCTGCTTCGGTTTCCGGCTCGGTCTTGGCTTCCTCGGCAGGCGCTGCTTCGGCTTCCGGCTCGGTCTTGGCTTCCTCGGCAGGCGCTGCTTCGGCTTCCGGCTCGGTCGCTGCGGCTTCTTCCGCTTTGGCTTCGGCTAATGGTGGTGCAGCCGGTATTTTTCTGCTGACCACTTTCTTGGCTACCTTTTTGCGGCCGGGCTTTTTGGCTTCTTTCTTCGGCTTTTCTGCCTGTCGCTTGATCGGCTGGCCTTGTTCGTCAAGCTCAACGAATTCGTCCTCTACGTCTACATGAGGCGCGGACGCACGGCCTTCGAGAACCGCATCGGAGGCCAGTTGGGTGTACAGACGAATGGAGCGGATCGCGTCGTCATTACCTGGAATGACGTAGTCGATGTCGTCTGGCGAACAGTTGGTGTCCACGACGGCAATGACCGGAATTCCCAGTTTACGGGCTTCCTTGACGGCGATGTCTTCGTGGCTGACGTCGACTACGAAGAGCGCATCGGGCAGAGTCTTCATTTCCTTGATGCCGCCCAGGCTGCGCAGCAACTTGTCGCGCTCGCGAGTGAGTTGCAGAATTTCCTTCTTGACCAGATGCTGAATGCTGCCGTCCTCATGCATTCCCTCGAGCTGCTTCAATCGCTTGACCGATGCACGAATGGTTCTGTAATTGGTCAGCATTCCGCCCAGCCAGCGGTGCGAGACATAAGGCATGCCGCAGCGGTTCGCTTCTTCTTCTATGGCGGCGCTCGCGGCGCGCTTGGTGCCCACGAACATTATGGAGCCTCGCCTGGCTGCCAGCTTGCTGATGAAATTCATCGCATCCGTGAGCAACGGCAGGGTTTTCTCGAGGTTAATAATGTGGATTTTTCCACGGGCTCCAAAAATAAAGGGAGCCATTTTAGGGTTCCAATAGCGGGTTTGGTGACCGAAATGCACGCCGGCTTCAAGCATCTGGCGCATGGTAACGTTGGCCATGTTTTAATTCCTGCGAATAAGGGAAAACCTGCAGCGAGCCGAGCCGGCTGCGGATTTCCGGGGTTAGTCCTCCACGCACCCGTTGCAGAGACCCTCTTTTCTTCCAAGGGCACCCCTCTGAACCGTTGCGGTGCGTGTGCGTATTTGGCGTGATGTCCTGGCCGCCATGCGGCTCGCTGTCACACCCTGTTTTTGGTTGCCTGCCGAGATCGGCTTAAACAACCGGCGAATTATCCCAGAATCCCATTCCTGAAGCAACAAGCCAGATACAGAACGCAAAGCAAGGCTTCAAAGTGACAATTTTTGTCACATTAGTCGGGATATGCTCAAATCTCCAAAAAAGGAAAAAATTTTATGTTATTGATATTAATAAGAAATGATTTAAAGGTGTTTATATTGGCATGAAAAATGGATGAATTATGTAGAAAGGGAATTTTCAGCGCAGCTAATGGAGTAGCAAATCATGCGTAAGATAGTTTCAGCGTTTGTCTGTGTCCTGCTTTTTGGCATGCTCTCCGGTCCGGTATTTGCCGGTGCGGACGCCGTGTGCGAACCGCTGAAAGGCGATAAAAACAGTAAAGGCCTCTTCGGCTTGTGTGTTGCTTACTACAACGCCGGTAACGACAACGCGCGGGCGCGCATACGCGAAAATTACATCCGTAAAAGTGGCGGTGATGATGTGCCTGGCCTGAAGCCGGAGCCTGATCCCGACCCTGAAGCCAGTTGCCCTTGTTGGGGTGAGGTCGAATTGCTCGAGGCAACCTGCAATCACGTGCTGACCTATTCAGCCGCCGAGCGCGCCATTTTCGATGAAAATTTTATCAGTTTTTTCAATTTCGCCACATCATGCTGGTACTCGAATAGTTACCTTGGCATTTCCATCGTATTGCCTACGAGCCTGGATGAAAGCCTGACCTGCCAGGCCGGTATCGATGCTCTGGTCAACGGGACATTACTGGATATGTGTCCGTAATCAGGTAAAAACGGATTTATGAACGGCCCGCCAGGAAGGCAGGCTTGAAGATCAAAAGAGTAACAAGGAGGTTACTGCCATGAACAACACCATCAGAATTCCGTGCGCAGCAACCGCTGCGCGTGAAATAAAAATTCGTCTTGTGAACCGCCGCTGCATGGTCGAGAGCAGCGGGACGGGTTAATTCGATTTGCATCAAGGAGCCAGCCCTCCCTGGCTATTTAGTTCAGGAGCTACGCAACTCGCCACTTTGACCGCGTAGCGACCATGGCTCCTTAAGGTCCGTCCTCACATTCCCTGTGCCGGCGGGCCTTTAGCGAGACATCCCGAACTCCCTTCTGTCGGGATGTTTTGAAGCCGGGAGTGCTGCTACTCCCGGCTTCTTCTTAACTGAATTGGCGTTATTTCCTTTCTGGAACATTCAGCGAAGGCGGATCATTTCATTCCGGAATTGATCTCGAAAGCAGCTTGCAGGAGCTTTTGCATGGTGCTGGACAGGGCATTTTCCTCAGCGGGTGTCAGCGCAGCTCTCAGTCGCAGATCGTATTGCTGCGCCAGGGGAACGACCTCGCGCAGCACGGCTTGCCCCCGAACAGCCGTGATGAACAGTCGACGCCTTCGCCGGTCACCGACATCCGTCTCACGCTGTAGCAGCTTTTTATCCATCAGGGTCTTTACCGCCCGGCTTATGGCCACTTTATCCATGGCCGTACGCTCTGTGATCTGGCTGGCGGTCAGTCCCGGAAATCGCCCGAGAACAGCCAGGATGCGCCACTCGGTTACGCTGATTTCGTGCTTGTCACTATAGATTGACGCGATCCCCTGGCTCACGGTATTGGTCAATAGCGACAAGCGGTAAGGCAGGAAGTGTTCCAGTTCGAAGTCAGAGGGTTCGATTGGACTGCTATGCCGTGGTCGTAGTTTATTCATCTTTGTGTGTTCATTATCCTGGATGCCTTGCATATAGTTACAAATGTAACTAATATATCGCTTCATCGCAAGCTGACTTACGGATCTTTAATTATGTCCCGGAACTGGATTTCTTTTCCTCGCAGCGAGGGCAAGGCCTCGCGGCAGGCTCACTGCGACCTTCCGGATGGTAGCTATGAACGTGAACTGGGCAGGGAGGGCTTCTTTGGCCCTGCCACCCACATGTATCACCGCCACCGTCCCACCGACTGGCTGCGATTCGAAGGCGAACTGAAACCCCGCGCTTTCGATACCAGCCACCTGGGCGAATTCGGCCCAACCCCATGGGATGCCTGCGGCTTGCTCCAGAACGCCCATATGAAGATGCGCATCTGGGAGATGCAATCCTCCATGGAGCAGCTGGCGCGAAATGCCGATGGCGACGATTTATTGTTCATCCATCGAGGCGCGGGCCGGTTGTTCTGCGATTACGGTCACCTCGAGATAAAGGAGGGTGATTACATTGTGATTCCCCGCAGTACGATGTGGCGGCTGGAATCCAGCGAACCCGTCCGGATCCTGATGATCGAGGCAAGCGGTGGCGGCTACATGTTGCCCGACAAAGGCATGCTGGGGCCGCACGCGATTTTCGATCCAGCGGTCCTGGATACGCCGGTTATCGATGACCGTTTCCTCGCCCAACAGGACGAATCAGAATGGGAAGTACGAGTCAAGAAGAACGGGCATGTCAGCAAGATCGTCTATCCATTCAATCCGCTGGATGCGATTGGCTGGAAGGGCGATTTGGCCCCGGTCAGGGTCAACTGGCGGGATATCAGGCCATTGCTGAGCGATCGCTACCACTTACCGCCCTCTGCGCACACGACATTCGTTGCGAACCGCTTCGTGGTCTGTACTTTCGCACCCAGGCCGTTTGAAACCGACCCCGGCGCGCTCAAGGTCCCGTTTTTCCACAACAATGACGATTACGACGAAGTCATTTTTTATCACCAGGGTGAGTTTTTCAGCCGCGACAACATTCATCCGGGCATGATCAGCTGGCACCCGGTGGGGTTCACTCACGGCCCTCATCCAAAAGCGCTGCAAAATGCGTTTGATCAGAAATCGCGCGGGACGGACGAAGTCGCTGTGATGATCGACACACGGGATTCACTCGAAGCTGACGAGCGTGCCGAAGGGGTCGAATGGGAAGGCTATGCAAAATCCTGGAATGCAGGAGGAGAACAATGAAACTGGCATCATTGAAAGCGGGCGGCCGCGACGGCCGGTTGGTCGTTGTAGATCGTTCGCTCAAGTACTACGTTACCGTTGGTGATATTGCCCAAACCCTGCAGCAGGCCATTGATGATTGGCCGAACGCAGCCCCCCGCCTTAACGCAGTGTCTGAGGAACTCAACGCAGGTGAACGAAATGACCGCCAGCTCCTGGATTTCACTGCCCTGGCTGCGCCGTTTCCGCGCGCTTACGAGTTCGTTGACGGCAGCGCTTATCTGCCGCATGTCGAGCGCGTGCGGCGTGCCAGGGGTGCCGAAGTTCCTGCTTCATTCTATGAAGACCCGCTGATGTACCAGGCAACCTCGGCCGGCTTTCTGGGACCGCGTGATCCGGTCCCGGTGGTCAGCGAGGAATACGGAATCGATTTCGAAGCTGAAATCATCGTGGTGACCGATGATGTACCGATGGCCGTAACGGAAGAGGAGGCCGCCGGACACATCCAGTTGCTTGGCCTTATAAATGACGTGAGCTTGCGCAACCTGATCCCCGCTGAGCTCGCCAAAGGCTTTGGATTTCTGCAATCCAAGCCTCGGTCAGCTCTGTCCCCGGTATTGGTGACACCAGATGAACTGGGCGACAGCTGGCGTAACAGCGTCCTTAACCTTCCGCTTCGGTCCTGGTTGAACGGCGAGCGATTCGGCGAACCGGAAGCCGGTGTTGACATGCAATTCAGTTTCGCCCGGTTGGTGGCGCATGCCGCCAGGACCAGGCCGTTGGCAGCAGGAACCATCGTCGGCTCCGGTACCATCGCCAACGAGGACGAAAGCGTGGGCGCTTCCTGCCTGGCTGAACGACGCATGCTGGAGATCATTGCCACGGGCAAACCCGAAACTCCGTTCATGAGTTTTGGGGATACGGTGCGCATTGAAATACTGGATGCGCAGGGCAGGTCGATATTCGGAGCGATCGAGCAGGTGATCGAACCCTATGAAAATTGATGGCGCCGAAAAAGTGTTGCTTTACGGCTACTGGCGCAGCTCATCATCTTACCGGGTTCGCATAGCGCTGAATCTGAAAGGTGTTGAATACGAACAGCGGGCAGTTGACCTGGTCCGGGATGGTGGAGAGCAGAATCAACCTTTCTACCGCGAGATTAATCCCCTGGGCCTCGTACCTGCCCTGGTCCATGGAGAGCGCGTGATCGTACAGTCCGTGGCGATTTGCGAATACCTTGAAGAAACTTTCGCCGGCACGGCCCTGCTTCCGTCTGACCCGGATGGCCGGGCTCGGGTCAGGAGCATTGTTCAGACGATTACAAGTGAAATTCAGCCATTGAATAACGTGGCCGTCATGCGGTACCTGAAAGAAGAAATGGACCAGTCCGGGGAGGAAGTCAACCGCTGGTATGCGCACTGGATCGCCAGGGGATTCGCGGCAGTCGAGTCCTGGCTGGGCGATTCCGGCACTGGTCTGTTTTGCCACGGCGATCAGCCTTCCCTGGCAGATTGTTTCCTGGTGCCACAGGTGTACAACGCCGAGCGATTTTCCTGCAACCTCGATGCTTTCCCGAGGCTGAATGACATCTCAAGTCGATGCCGCAATCTCGATGCGTTTCAAACGGCATTACCCGAAAATCAGGCGGACGCCCGGAAGAATTAGTGATTTGGGGTTTATCTCGACTGCAAGCTTGCGTCATAATCCTGGGTTGATTCTCTTTGACTTCAAAAAACATGCAATATCTCGTTCTTCTTCTCATGCTGCTCTTGGTGTCATGCACCACCGCGAAACCGGCGCCCGATTCATTCACGGATGCCGAAGAAGCCATTGACGCTGCGGTGCGGGCTGGCGCAGAGGAACACTCTCCGGTCGAATTGCGCTTCGCTCGCGAAAAACTGAAAGAAGCGCACAAGGGCATGGATTACAAGCAGTATGACAAATCCATCTACCTGATCGAGCAATCCGAAATCAATTCCGAACTCGCCATTGAGAAGTCGCGGACTGCCATCATGCGAGCGCGGGTGGCGGAACTGGCTCGTGAAAATGAAATCCTTCGTGAAGATTTTGAGTCGACTTTCGGGGAAGAATTCAGATGAGGGGATTCAGCAGACCACCCGTGATGCTCGTTTTGCTGGCTGTGGTATTGGGAGCATGCAGCGCTGCCCCCAAGAAGGATCTCGCGCTCGAACAGGTCCGGAACCAACTGGAAGGGCTGAAGGCCAACGAAGATCTGGCGGGGTATGCACCGCTGGCGCTGGGTGAAGCAGAACGGGCCCTCCGCCAGGCCGAAACCGCGACGGGCAACCAGACCTACCGAATCCACCTCGTGTACATGGCGGACCGAAGAATTCAGATCGCCCGAGCCGTGGCTCAGCATGAGCAGTTGGAGCAGGAATACCACCGCCTGGGCAAGGAACGAAATGAGATGCTGGTGCGTGCCAGCCAGCTGGAGGCAGAGCGAGCGCGTCTCGAAGCCGAGCAGGCCCGGATGATCTCACAGGCAACCGCAGAAGATGCCCAAAGAGCCCGGGAAGAAGCCATGGAGGCCCAGCAGCGTCAGGCTGAATCAGCCCGTACCGCCTTGCAGGCCCGCGAGGAAGCTGAGCAGGCAAAAGCCCTGGCCGCATCGAGTGCGACAGCCGCAGATCTGGCCCGGCGCGAAGCCGACCTCGCACTGGAACAGGCTGATACGCTGCGCCGGCAACTGGAAAATCTCCAGTTGCGCCAGACCGAAAGCGGGGTCGTGGTGACGCTCGGCGATGTACTTTTCGAAACCGGCGAAACAGATTTGCGTGAGGAGGCGATGGCCAGCCTGGTGGAAGTTGTGGATCTGCTGCAAAGCGAACCCGACAAGAACATCCGGATTGAGGGGCACACCGACTCGACGGGAGATTCGGTAACCAACCTCAAGATTTCTAAGCAAAGAGCCAATGCCGTTCTTAAGGCCCTGGTCTCCCTGGGCGTCGACGCGGATCGCGTCACGGCAGCGGGAATGGGCCAGGATTTCCCTATTGCCAGCAACGAGACCGACGAGGGGCGCCGGCAGAATCGGCGCGTCGATGTGATTCTCCTCGACGAATAGGCACCCGGTCAGACATTGCGCTGCGCTTCCCAATTGAAAAATCTTCTCAGCTTGCGGTGAAATCACTATTTAGAGAGCCTTGATTTTCACTTGATGTGCACATTTATTTGCGATAGATTTACTTTGGCAAGATGGTTTACTTTCTTAAAAATGGAGTTCGCGGATAATGGCTGTTTCGGCTGAAATCCGCCTTATGTCAAGTCCTGAACCCCACCACATTCTGTCAAACCACCAAAAAAAAATTCCAGCGAAGCTCCTTTGCAGGCGGTCTGCCGCAGCGCTTCGTTATCTGTAGATCAATGCTGAATCGGAGGATTCCCATGTTTGAACACCACCAGGAAGAAATGGAAAAACTGATGAAGGAAAACGACGAGTTTCTTCGTGTTTACAACCGCCATCAGGAGCTGGATAAACGGGTAGCCGCAGCCGAAACCGGCACGGCCCCGATGGAGGACCTTGCCCTGAATCAACTAAAAAAAGAAAAACTCTGGGCTAAAGATAAACTGGCTCGAATCATGGACGCATCCAGGGTCTGACCTGGAAAAATCAGCATGGTAAACGGCCGGGAAAGCAACCCGGCCGTTTCTTTTTTGCTTTCTTCCGGTCTTTCCGGATTGAAGCCTGGAACGCGAGATGCAAGTACTCAATAACGTACTGGAACTGATCGGCAACACGCCCGTGGTGCGAGTCAACCACCTGGACACGGGTCCATGCGAGTTGTTCATAAAACTCGAAAGCCAAAACCCCGCTGGTTCCATCAAGGACCGGATCGGCCTGAAGATGATCGAAGACGCCGAAGCGTCCGGAAAAATCCGGCCGGGGGCTACCCTTGTCGAGGGCACAGCTGGCAATACCGGTCTCGGCCTGGCCCTGGTGGCGGCGCAAAAAGGCTACCGGCTGATCCTGGTCATACCGGACAAAATGAGCCGCGAGAAAATTTCCAATCTCAAGGCCATGGGTGCGGATGTGGTACTGACCCGCTCGGACGTCGCCAAGGGTCACCCGGACTATTATCAGGATCTGGCAAAACGCCTGGCGGACGAAATGGATGATGCTTTTTTCATCAATCAGTTCGGGAACCCGTCCAATCCAAAAGCCCACGAGGAAGTGACCGGGCCCGAAATCTGGGAGCAGATGGGGCACGACCTCGACGCCATCGTGCTGGGTGTAGGGTCCAGCGGCACCGTAACCGGCCTCTCGCGTTTTTTCGCGCGGGAAGCACCCGAGCTGGAGCTGGTGCTCGCCGATCCACAGGGATCCATCCTGGCCGACTACATCAACACGGGGATTCTTTCAACAAAGAGTGGAAGCTGGCTGGTAGAAGGAATCGGAGAGGACTTTCTGCCGACCATCAGCGATTTCACCCGGATCAGCCGGGCGTACTCGATCAGCGACCAGGAAAGTTTCCAGGTTGGAAGGGAATTGCTGACCAGGGAGGGCATCCTGGGCGGCTCATCCACCGGTACCTTGCTGGCGGCGGCGCTGAAATATTGCCGTGAGCAAACCACTGCCAAGCGTGTATTGACCTTCGCTTGCGATACCGGAAACCGCTATCTTTCGAAAATGTTCAATGATTTCTGGATGAGAGACCAGGGGTTTCTCGAGGTGGAAAGCCACGGAGATCTCCGCGACCTGATAGCGCGGCCCTTCGAGTCCCATGACACGGTGACGATCGGCCCGGACGAGCCGTTGGCCAACGCCTACAAGCGGATGAAACTCTATGATGTTTCACAACTGCCGGTTATTACCGATGGCAAGCTGGTGGGAATCCTCGACGAATCGGACCTGCTGTTGGCCGTTGCAGATACTTCCGGCCGATTTGCCGACCTGGTCCGCGACGCGATGGTGACTGAACTGACGGAAATTGAGGTCAGCGCGCCGGTAAGGGAATTGATGCCCATATTTGACAGGGATTATGTCGCCATCGTGATGGATGGTGACACCTTTCTTGGCCTCATTACCCGGGTTGATCTGTTGAACTACCTGCGCAGGAAAGCAGACCTCTGATGAGCGACAACAAAAAAAATAAAGACCACCTTGCAACTCGAGCCATTCATGCCGGTCAACAGCCTGATCCGGCAACCGGTGCAATCATGACGCCGATATTCGCCAGTTCCACTTATGTGCAGCGCAGTCCAGGGGATCACCAGGGTTGGGAATACTCCCGCAGCCACAATCCCACCCGCGATGCATACGAGAAGTGCATCGCTGACCTGGAAGGAGGCCTTCGAGGATTTGCGTTCGCTTCCGGCATGGCGGCTACCGCCACGATTCTCGAGTTGCTGGATGCGGGGAGCCACGTCGTGGCCGGTGATGACCTTTACGGCGGCACCTACCGTCTTTTTCACCGGGTGCGCGAAAGAACGGCGGGTTTGAAATTCAGCTTCGCCGCGCTGGATCAGGCAGATTCGCTGCGCGAAGCCATACGGCCAGAAACCCGGATGGTATGGGTGGAGACGCCGACCAACCCCATGCTTAAAATAGTGGATATTGCCGCGGCCGCCGAAATTGCGCATGAGTACGGTGCCCTGCTCGTTGTGGACAATACGTTTTCCACGCCCTTCCTGACACAGCCACTCGAACTCGGCGCGGACATCGTCATGCACTCGGCGACCAAGTTCCTGAATGGCCATTCAGACATGATTGGCGGCGTCGCCGTGGTCCGGGATGACGAGGAACTGGCCGAAAATCTCTGGTTCCTGCTGAATTCAGCAGGGGCCATTCAGGGCCCGTTCGACAGCTTCCTGGCATTGCGCGGCCTGAAAACGCTTGCACTGAGAATGAGAGCTCACTGCGACAACGCGTTGCGCATTGCGGAATGGCTCACCGGACATCCCGCGGTGAACCGGGTTATTTATCCCGGTTTGACGGACCACCCCCAGCACGCCCTGGCGATGCAACAGATGGGTGGTCTGGGGGGCGGGATCATCAGCATCGACATCGAGGGCGGCCTGCAAAAAACACGCGGTTTCCTGGAACGCTGCAGGTTGTTTTCGCTGGCCGAAAGCCTGGGCGGTGTCGAGAGCCTGATCAATCACCCGGCCATCATGACGCATGCATCGGTTCCCGAGGATATCCGCGCACGCCTGGGGATCGGCGACACGCTGGTCCGCTTATCGGTGGGTGTCGAAGATGTGGACGACCTGATCAGCGATCTCGACCAGGCGTTGCAGTAGGAGCGGCGCGGCCTGTTAAGGACCGCGATGGCAGCTGACGATGCCGTCGATCTCGGTCAGTAGATTTTCCCTGCAAATATCGCCTTGCAGGTAAATCCTGGGAATGTCCGCCGGCGCCTCTGCCTCCAGGGTCTGGCGGATCAGTTCGAAATCCTCGGGATCGCGAATATACACTTTCAGAATACCTTCGTTATCCAGGCGGGCATGGGAATCAGTCATCAACCGGTGCCCCTCGTCCAACAGACTCTGGACGTTACGAAAGGATTCGCTCAATTGGCTGGCGACCTGGTTTTCGTGATGAGTCTGGTGGCCCACTACGCTGGCGGTGCCCGATATCAGAAACTGCCGGGATCCGTTGAGCTTCAGTATCGTGCCGCGAGAGAACAGCGGGCTCCTGGGGCCGTATTGACGCGGGTAACGCCAGGCGCTGACCTGGCGAGGGTTTTCCACATCGAGGCCGGGCAGGGCGCCTGCCAGGAAATAAACCTGTAAAGCCGGTTCTCCCGATGGCGCACCTATAGCCGTCGCGGCGGGAAGCGGAGGAAGATCGCCCGGATCGATAAGCACGGCATCAGCCCGGCCGAGGCAAAATTGCCGATACAGCTCTTCGTCACCGCTGCCTTTGTTGATACCGGGTATGTAATTCCAGATCTTCAATGGCCACTGGTGCGGTGATTGTTGCAGATAGGATTGCAGGATGTCATAGGCCCGACGGCTGGTATTGCGCATGTCGCCATGGGCCCGCAGATCCAGCGCCAGATGTCCCATGGTGAGTTGTTCTCCCTGGGCAAATCGCAAACTGTCCCAACTGCCTGTTTTTATCGGGCCATCGCAACGCCAGACTTCAACCCGCTGCGGGCTGTCCAGCTGCTCCAGCGCAACGGGTACATGCCTCGGGTCAGAAGATTCGAGCGGAGAGCGGCCGAATTCGAAGACCGCAAGCACATCGTCCGGCCCCTCCAGCCATTGCGCCGAGGGTTCTTCCTGGTAGGAAACGCGAAGTGAGAGGCGGTCATTCATTCGATGTTCCGACTAGTCCTGGAGTTCTGGCAGATCGCGGAACAAATCCAGCGATTCAGGATTCGCCAGCGCATCCACGTTGCTGACCGGCTGGCCATGAACGACGTTCCGGACAGCGAGCTCGACGATTTTGCCGCTCACCGTTCGGGGAATATCGGCCACCTGGATGATCCTGGCCGGCACGTGCCTCGGGCTTGTGTTCCGGCGGATCGATTTTCGAATCCGGTCCTGAAGAGCCTCGTCCAGCATT
>CAMYKC010000015.1 GCA_947258865.1 uncultured Lysobacterales bacterium | reverse complement strand
CCCGGGCAACACGGTATCGAACGACCTGTCCATGTCGCGGACGGGCTGGATGCCATTGTTCAAAGATGAAGAATGCATCCACTGCGGGCTGTGCGCCACGGTTTGCCCGGACTTTTGTCTTGTCTGGACCCATGAGGATAGTGACGGCGAATTGCCGAAAGTCAGGCTAAAAGGCGTCGATTACCAGTACTGTAAGGGATGCATGCGCTGCATCGAAACCTGCCCGACCGAGGCGCTGACCCGCGTTACGGAAACCCCGGGGCTCGCGGACCGGCTGCGGGTGCCTCTGTTTTCGGAGGGCACCCCCAAATAAACGAGGCGATTTACCGACGGAGTTGAACATGGCTACAGAAGCCCAAGATGTGATCAAGGAATCCAAGGCCGGGAAGCCTGCGGGCGGAACTGCACGTCAATCGACAGATTTCCTGAGTGGAAACGAAGCGGCGGCGCGCGCTGCGCGGGACATCGGGTTCCACGTGATGGGATATTTCCCGATCACACCCTCCACCGAAGTCGCTGAAACCCTCTCCAAGATGGAGGCCAACGGCGAGCATGAAATCGTCATGATTCCGGCCGACGGTGAGCATGGCGCAGCCGGTATCTGTTACGGCGCCGCACTCGGCGGCGGCCGCGTCCTGAATGCGACATCCTCCCAGGGCCTGCTATACGCGCTGGAGCAACTTCCGGTTCAGTCTTCCACCCGGGTGCCGATGGTTCTCAATGTCGCCACGCGGGCGATTTCCGGTCCGCTGGATATCCGCTGCGATCATTCCGACATCTATTTTGCGCTGAATACCGGCTGGATCATCCTGCTGGCCAGGGATCCGCAAGCGGTATATGACATGAACCTGGCGGCAATCCGGATTGGTGAACACGCCGATGTGCAACTTCCGGTCCTGGTCGCGTACGACGGTTTTTTCACCAGTCATCAGAAACGCCGCGTCGAATGCATCGAGGATAACGAGGCGCTGCAACAATTTCTTGGGACACGGAAAACACCCTACACCGCACTCGATCCGAAGCACCCCGTGACCTTCGGGCCTTATATGAATGATCCGGACCTGATCAACAACAAGAAGCAGCATTCACTGGCCATGGAGGCCGCAAGGCGGATTATTCCAGAGGTGTTCGGGGAACTCGCCGAACTCACCGGCCGGAGCTGGCCGGTCATGGACGCGTATCACATGGACGATGCCGAGGTAGCCGTCGTGATGCTCAATTCGGCGGCGGAAACCGCAAAAGAGGTTGCGGACCGGCTGCGCCGGGACGGCCAAAAGGCCGGCGTCCTGTCGCTGAACGTGCTGCGCCCGTTTCCGGCTGACCTGCTGCGGAAATATCTGTCCGGTGTGAAAGCGATCGTTGTAGGAGACCGGGCCGACTCTTACGGCGCAGATGGCGGCAATCTGTCGCTCGAAGTCCGGGCAGCTATCCAGATCGATCCCGACAACCAGACGCGGGTGATCACGCGGATTTACGGACTGGGCGGCAAGGATTTCGACGACAGCGATGCCGAAGAGTTTTTCCGGCAGGCGCTGGAGGCGGCGGAAACCGGCCAGGTCGATGAGCCTTTCGCATACCACGGAACCTATGCCGGTGAAGCCGGTAAAACCGTGGCCCATGGCCTGCCCGCCATCGAACAAGCCGAGGTGTCTCGCGGCATGGCTACGGTGACTGAAGACACTGAAAGCGGCAAGCTGAATGTCGAGCTCAAGCCGCTCTGGGCCATGGCCGAGGTGCCTGGCCGGATCGCCCCGGGGCACGGCGCCTGTCCGGGTTGCGGCGCTTTCCCGGTGCTGCACCAGGTATTCAGCGTTCTGGAAGGCGACATCGTTGTGCTGTTCCAGACCGGTTGCGCGATGGTCGTTACCACTGGCTATCCGAAGACCGCTCACCGCGTGACGTACATCCACAATCTTTTCCAGAATGGCGCGGCGACGCTGTCCGGGCTGGTCGAGATGTACCACGAATTGCTGCGCCGAGGTGAATTGCAGGACTCACCCGACATCACCTTCGTCATGGTCACGGGAGACGGCGGCATGGATATCGGCATGGGACCTGCGCTGGGTGCGGCCCACCGTAACCATCACATGATGATCCTGGAATACGACAACCAGGGATATATGAATACGGGTGCGCAACTTTCCTATTCAACGCCGCTAGGCCACAGGACTTCAACCAGCGAAGTCGGCAAAAAACGAAAGGGTAAGGTCACGCATCATAAAGATACGCCGCAGATTTTTGCCGCGGCGCACATGCCCTACGTGTTCACCGCCAGTGAAGGTTACCCCGAGGACCTGATGCGCAAAGCCGCGAAGGCCCAGTGGTACGCCAAGAACGAGGGAACGACTTACGGCAAGATCCTGTCGTTCTGTCCGCTCAACTGGACGACGACGGACGACGCCGCCGAATCGGTGTTACAGGTCGCGATCGATTCCTGCTTCTTCCCGATTTACGAGGTCGAGCGCGGCAAGACCAACATTACTTACGATCCTGAACTGCTGGGCCGGCGGCGTAGCATCACCGATTGGCTCGGGCAGATGGGCAAGACCAAGCATTTAATGGCGGATGGCAACGAAGAACGACTCGCGGCCATCGAGGAAGAGGCCGAGCGGCGCTGGAGGCGCATCAAGGCCATGCACGAACATCCGGAGCTCTGAACCATGGTTAAGATTGTCGAGAAACGCCAACTCACACCCATCACCAAGTTGTATCGGGTTGAGGCGCCCCTGATCGCGAAGGCAGCCAGCGCGGGTCAATTCGTTATCGTGCGCGTGCGTGAAGGCGGTGAACGGATTCCGTTGACCATCACCGATTACGACCGGGAAAAAGGTTTGCTCACCATTGTCGTCCAGGAAGTCGGCGCCACGACCAGGCGGCTGGGCAGGCTGGAGGAAGGCGAGGAGATCCTCGATATGGTCGGGCCGCTCGGCGAAGCGCCGGAAATTCCGGCCGGAGGCCACATTGTCGGTGTCGGCGGAGGCTACGGTTCCGCCGCTCTTTTGTGCCTGATGCGCGAATTGAAGGACCGCGGAGAAAAAACAACCATTATCATGGGCGCGCGCGAGAAAGATCTGTTGATCCTCTCGGATGAACTCGGCGAAATCTGCGACAACGTGGAGATCTGCACGGACGACGGTTCCGCCGGCTTCAAGGGCTTCGTGACGGAGCGCCTGCAGGAACTGATCGACGGCGCCGGCCCGGGGCGTCCCGATTATGTGATTGCGATCGGGCCAATGCCGATGATGCGGGCGGTCGAAAAGACCACCCGCGCTGCCGGTATCGCAAACACGGCCTCTCTGGATCCGCTGATGATCGACGGCACCGGCATGTGTGGCGGCTGCCGCGTGACGATCGGGGGAGAGGTGAAATTCGCCTGCGTAGACGGTCCCTTCTTCGATGCCCACGAGGTGGATTTTGATGAGGCCGTGAGCCGCAGCAAGATGTACGTCAAGGAAGAACAGCAGGCGGCCGCCTGCCAGAGGACCACCGCAGGAGCGAGCTGATGCCGGTCAAACGCACTGATAAAACTCCGATGCCCGTTCGTGAACCCGAAATGAGGGCACGAGATTTCGATGAGGTCAACGAAGGCTATTGTTTCTCCCACGCGATGTTCGAGGCGGAGCGATGCCTGCGCTGCCAGGATCCGGTTTGCATAGATGGTTGTCCGGTCCGTGTACCGATCGCAGATTTCATGCACGCCATTGCCGCCGGCAATATGCCCAAGGCGTCGGAAATTCTGCGCACGGCCAACCCTCTGGCCGCGATTTGCGGGCGAGTCTGTCCGCAGGAATCCCAGTGTGAATTGAAATGCCACATGACCAAGAGGTTTGGCCCGGTGGCGATTGGCCATCTCGAGCGGTTTGTATCGGACTGGGAGATGGAGCAGCCTGTCAATGAAGAGGTGCTCGAACCCTGGCGGGATGAAAAGATTGCCATCGTCGGCTCCGGCCCTTCAGGACTCGTTTGCGCCGGTGAACTGGCCCGCATGGGTTATCACGTCACGGTCTACGAGGCGCTGCACGCGCCCGGCGGCGTTTTGCGGTACGGCATCCCGGAATTTCGCCTGCCCAATAACATCCTCGATTGGGAGATCGACTCGCTCCGGCGCCTGGGCGTCGAGTTCATCAACAATGTGATCATTGGCAAGACTATCCAGCTCGAAGCCCTTTTTGGTGAAATGGGGTACTCAGCGGTTTTCATAGGCACGGGCGCGGGCCTGCCCAAATTCATGGGTATTCCGGGCGAAAGCCTTAACGGGGTTTACTCGGCCAACGAATTCCTGACCCGCATAAACTTGATGCAGGCGTTCGAGTTCCCGCGGGCGGAAACGCCGCTGAAAGTCGGCAAACGAGTGGCGGTGATCGGTTCGGGTAACACGGCGATGGATGCCGTGCGCTCCGCATTGCGCCTGGGCGCTGAGCACGCGATGGTGGTGTACCGGCGCAGCGAAAATGAGATGACGGCAAGGATTGAGGAATATGAACACGCGATCGAGGAAGGCGTCGAATTTCACTGGCTGACCAATCCGATCGAAGTGCTGGGTGAGGACGGCTGGGTCACCGGGCTCAAGTGCATGCGCATGGAATTGGGCGAGCCCGACGAGTCCGGCCGGGCGCGGCCGGTGCCTATCGAAGGCTCCGAATTTGTCTTTCCGGTAGACAACGTGGTTCTGTCAATCGGCACGCGGCCAAACCCGCTGCTTTCCAAGGCCACGCCGGGACTCAAGACACACT
Organism: uncultured Lysobacterales bacterium; assembly: GCA_947258865.1. Lineage (GTDB taxonomy): Bacteria > Pseudomonadota > Gammaproteobacteria > Xanthomonadales > SZUA-36 > CAMYKC01. The sequence continues at coordinate 22,148 of CAMYKC010000015.1, read as the reverse complement.
CATGGGGTGGCCTGCTGGTCGATGAGCGTCAAGTGGAGCAGCAACAGTGATCCTGGCTGCGGGCGCCGGCAAACGCGCGGCCGAGGCCATTCACGCCGATTTGAATACCGACAAGTCGCAGTAGAACGCTGCCATACGCTCGTCTCTCGATAATAAACCGGAATACCTGTTGATCCTGCTGGGTGTCGCAGCGACGCTGGCGTTTTCGGTCTGGCAGGCTCTGTTGAATAATTTCGCGATCGAGCAGGCAGCGTTCACGGGCCGCGAAATCGGTATGCTGCAGAGCCTCCGGGAAGTGCCGGGTTTCCTGGCATTCACCGCCGTCCTGATCCTGCTGGTGATCCGCGAACAGGTGTTTGCGCTACTCGCAGTCGCCCTGCTGGGTGCCGGGGTCGCGCTGACCGGTTTCCTTCCGAGCGAATACGGGCTCTATTTCACCACCGTGCTGATGTCGATCGGATTTCACTATTTCTACACGGTGCAGCAGTCACTGACTCTTCAATGGATCGAAAAAGAGCGGGCGCCCGAGGTCATGGGCCGCCTGTCTGCTTCATCGTCAATCGCCGCGCTGGTTGCTTTCAGCGTGGTCTGGCTCGGTATCGATTATTTCGATTCAGGCTACGAGCTGCTCTACCTGGCGGCGGGCGCCGCCGCGGTTTTGTGCGTGATGCTCGCTTTTTTCATGTTCCCGGCGTTCCCGCACAAGGTGCCACAGCGCAAACACCTGTTGATGCGGAGCCGTTACTGGCTGTATTACGCCCTGACGTTCATGAGTGGCGCGCGCCGGCAGATATTCATGGTCTTCGCCGGATTTCTGATGGTGGAGAAATTCGGTTTTTCGGCGGCCAACATCGCCTTGTTGTTCCTTGTCAATCATGTGATCAATGCCTGGGCAGCACCCAAAATCGGCCGCCTGATCAGCCGGTTCGGTGAACGCACCGCGCTGACACTCGAATACTTTGGTTTAACCGTGATCTTTACTGCATATGCCTTCGTTGAATCGGCATCGGTAGCAGTCGTGCTGTATGTGCTCGATCATCTGCTTTTCGCCATGGCGATCGCGATAAAGAGCTATTTCCAGAAAATTGCCGATCCGGCGGACATTGCCTCGACAGCGGGTGTCGCGTTCACCATCAATCACATTGCCGCCGTGGTGATACCGGTTACGTTTGGAGTTGTGTGGCTCTACTCCCCGTCATTGTCTGTGAAATCAGGCGCCTGAGGCTGGATGCCCGCGGCCTGCTAGCGTTTCACGTAGCGGTATTCTTCACTCATCTGGCGCAGGCAATTGTCGAACGTCCGGCTGATCTGTGTCGTATTCCGGATGCGTTCGATTTTAGGCCACGTGGCCCGCCGGCCCTCCAGCATCATGGAGTCCAGTTGTTCCGGCCCCACGTTGTGAAACAGCTTCACCAGGCCCATCAGGTTTCGTTCGGGATAAATGGTGATGTCGCCACTGTAGGTCTGGCTGGCAACAGCATGTGCTTTCTTGATCACGGAGCCGAGCCCCGGAAAATCAAAGTGCTGTTTGACCAATTCCAGTAAATGTTCGATCTGGACCATCGGTGCTTTGATGATGACATCCTGAATGAACGGGAGTAGGCCGGTTTCCTCCATTTCCTCGTTCAGGAATGGCACCACGTGGGGATTCGTCTGGCTGACGATGTAATGGTTGATATTGTGCAGCCGGTTGACTTTTTCCTTGGGAATGTCTTCATGCACCGAGCCGTCGATCCAGCGGTTCTGTGGCATATAGGCCACTGATTTACCAGTATAATTTTTAGCGCGGAGTTGCACCGGCGGAAAAATGCCGGGAATTGCAGCTGACGCCAGCGCGGCGCGCCTGATCAGCACGTTTGGCGCCGTCAGGTAATTGAGCAGTCGCGGAAACTGGTGGGAATCCGCCGGAGAAACCGAAATGTTCAGGATGCGATCGGTGTGCTTATACGCTTCCAGGAAAGTCATGTTAGGTATGTTCTGATGGATGCATTGTTTTAGGACTTTCTGATCCAGCACACTGCGTTCCTTCATCAGGTCGTTCGGACGGAACAGGCGCACCCAATCGAAACTCCAGTCATTACGTTCGAAAAGCGCGCCCATCTCTTCGTCTGTATGTGTCGCCAGGATTCCCGCTACGATTGAACCTGCGCTGGCTCCGGTTATTATGCGTGGCAGTATTCCCTGCTCCTCCAGTTCCTTGATTACGCCCATATGAAACAGGCCCAGCGAGGCGCCGCCGCTCAAGAGCAGGGCGGAGCGGCCGAAGCTGCGGGCCGCGCGCTTCAGGAATATCCGCTTGCGCATGGGCGGCAGGGCTTTGACGTCGCTGTTACACAGCAGGGTCAGCGTGGCGCAAACTTCGTCGATATAGCTGTTGATCAGTTTCTTGGTGCCGGCCCGCGCCTGCTGATAAAGCACGGGGTTGGCCATGTTGCCCAGGTTGCCGTGCAGTTCCTCGCGCAGGCGGAAAATCAACCGGTCCAGATCTTTTTTACGCCGCATCCGGCGCAACAGCCGGACCCGCGATGCAAGCAATTTGTAATCGTAATCCCCGGACTCATTATCCTCGCGCCACTTGTCGAGTCCGTCGAGGTGATCCAGGATCAGGGCCGCGGCATACCACTCTTCGTAGGTTTTCGCCTCGGCCAGGGCCATCTCATATTTCTTATACATGTTCATGCACTGAGCCTATCAGCAAGAATTTGTAATTTCCTTGTCCGAGATCATATAGGGAGTCTCGCTTCCCTGTTCCTGCTGCGCGACGGCGGAAGGTGGCCAATACAATTAGACCATAGCTTAAGGTTATACTGCTGCCTGTATCAACAGGGTATGTTGCCGTGCGTCTACGCCACATTGAAGTTTTCCATGCGGTCTATTCCAGCGGGTCTGTCACCCGCGCGGCAAAGATACTCAACGTGTCACAGCCCTCCGTCAGTAAAGTTCTGGCCCATGCGGAACAGCAACTCGGTTACCCGTTATTCGACCGCGTGAGGGGCAAGCTGGTCCCCACTCCTGAAGCCGATCAACTTTTTTCCCACGTAACCACGGTCAACGAAAGCGTCGATCGATTGCGGCATGTTGCGGACAACCTCCGGGCAGCTGAACATGGAAAAATCCGGATAGCAGCGACTCCGGCCTTTGGAATCGACCTGTTACCCGCTGCGATTGCGTCCTGGCGTGAGCAACACAGCGATATTTCCTTCACAGTAGAGACCCTGCATCATGACGAACTCTGCAATGCCCTGCTGGAATCTCGCCTTGATGTCGGGCTGGTCTTCAATCCCCCCGCAGTTCCAGGCCTGGCCGCCGAGACGCTCGGGCAGGGTTCATTTTGTGTACTGACGCCTCCGGGACTGGAATTCGGCTCCAAAAAGGCGTTGTCAATTGGCGATCTGAAGGGAATTCCATTCATAAGCCTGGATAAGCGCGGACCCCTTGGACGGCTTCTTTCGATCCATATGGAATCAAGTGGGATAAAGCTCAATACGGTGGCCTGGGCGGAAACCTACCAGGTTGCAAAAGCACTTGTGTCCCACGGCGCAGGCGTCACGATCACGGATGAGGTGACCGCCAGGTCGAGCGGGCACGAGAATATCGGGGTGTGGCCGCTTAAGCCCGCCCTGCAATTCCGGATAGCCGCCCTGAGATTCGACAAGGCCCCCCTGTCCCTGGTGTGCAGGGGTTTTGTCAACCATGTGCAGGAATGTATTCACGAATTTCTTCATCCGCCCATTTCCCGCCAGGTATAACCACAAGTTATGGGGTGTCAAACATTCATCATTAGATTCGATGCTGCTGCTTCAGATAGCATGGCCAGATGGGTTTTTCGTTCCATGAACGAGTGATTGGCGCCGCCGTCGAGGCAGGTTACTTGAGCGAAGACCGGCCGCTTGCCGCTTTCGTCGATCCAGCCGGCTTGAGCCGAACGATACGCGCACTGAACAATGCCTTTCCTGCCCACTTTGAGCACATGTTTGCCGCCAAGGCAAACACGATGAGCAGGGCTCTGATGTTGGTCAAGGATGCGGGCCTGGGCTGTGAGGTCGCCAGTCCGGGCGAATTGGAGCAGGCGCTGCGGACGGGCTTCGCCCCGGAAAAAGTGGTGTTCGATGAACCCGCGAAGACTTTGCCGGTTTTGAGAAAAGTCCTCCAGTTGGGCGTTGGCCTCAACATTGATAATTTTCAGGAATTTGCCCGGGTCGAGTCGCTGCTCAAGGAGACGCGAAGCACGTCGTGCATCGGTTTTCGCATCAATCCCCAGGTGGGTGCCGGCACGATCGACGCCATGAGCACGGCGACCCCATCCTCCAAGTTCGGAGTTGCCCTCGAAGACGAAGGTAACCGGCAGGCCCTGGTCGACTGTTATACGAACAATCGCTGGCTGACCTCCCTGCATATACACGTCGGTTCACAGGGCTGCAGCCTGGATCTGCTGGCCGCCGGTATTCGCAAGGTGACCGATTTGGCGGAAGATATCAACGCCAGCATCGGAAAACAGCAAGTCGAGGTGATCGACATAGGCGGCGGTCTGCCTGTGAACTTCGAGAGCGATGAAATCACGCCGACCTTTGCTGAATATGCCGACACCCTGCGTGAACAGGCGCCTGAACTATTCAGCGGTAAGTACCTCGTCAAGACCGAATTCGGCCGGTCGATATATGCCAAGAACGGTTTCATTGCAGCACGTATTGAGTATACGAAGAGTTCGGGAGGGCGCCGGATCGCCATATCGCATGCCGGCGCGCAGGTCGCCACGCGAACCGTTTTCATGCCGGATCACTGGAAAATCAGGTTGTCGGTTTACGATTCGTCGGGGCGGGCCAGAGCGGGAAACGAAGTATCCCAGGATGTATCAGGACCCCTGTGTTTCGCTGGAGACATGATTGGAACGGATCGTGTACTCCCGCTGATCGAGCCCGGCGATTATGTCGTGTTGCACGACACCGGCGCCTATTATTTTTCGAATCCGTTTTACTACAACGCACTGCCCGCGCCGGCCGTCTACGGCGCGGAAATCTTAGATGATGAATCAGTGAATTTCAGTCTATGGAGACGACATCAGAATGTGGATGATATGCTTGCCGTACTCGGCTGAATGATGCTGAGGGGTCGTATTGGGGAAACATTACTAGATCACCGGAAAACCGGAACCCGAGGAGCAGTCAAAATGAGGAAGACATCACTAATACTGATATGTGCAATCGCGGCGTCATTTCCCGCACTGACCGTGCTCGCCGACGCCACGCCTGATGAAATAGCGTCGGACACGCCCACAGCAGCCGAGGCCATGGCCGATAGTGACACGATTGTCGAAGTCGCCGAGGTCGCCCAGGCCGGATCAGAGCAGGCGGCTGACGCGACTGAAGAAACCGAAGGCGAGATCGAGGAAGTCATCGTCACCGGTTCGCAGATTAAAGGGGCGGCCATCAACGACGCATTATCGGTCTCTGTGATCGATGCGGAGGATATTGCGATACTTGGCATCGAGTCTGGTGACGAGCTTCTGGACGCCATGCCCGAACAGGGCCAGAATTTCTTTAACGAGGCTGAAAACATCAGTGGCGGCGTTAATTCCGCCCGCGGCGATATCGGCTCTGTCAATCTCCGGAACATCGGTACCGGCAACACCCTGGTGCTGATGAACGGCCGGCGCTTCGTGAACTCGGCCACGTTCCAGACCGAGGAAGTCGGCGGCAGCTTTGTGCCGGTCAACTCTGCGAACTCGGCCGCGATCCCGGTATTCGGCGTCCAAAGGGTTGAGGTATTGCGAGACGGCGCTTCAGCCATTTACGGCGCCGACGCGGTGGCGGGCGTTCTCAATACGGTGATGAGAAACGACTACGAAGGTTTCGCCATTCGGGGGCGCTGGACCGATTATGACAACATCCCGCGTGATGATCTGTCCATGACCATCGAATGGGGCAAACTGTTCAATGGCGGCAACACAGCCGTGGGTGTTTTCGCCAATGTTTACCAGCGTGATCGCGTCAACTCACAAGATGACCCGAAATGGGCAGATGCCGATTTCAGACGCCTGGTGCCAGAGAATTCCCCCTGGTTCGGCAATACGTCGTTCCGCAACAACAGCGCCAACTCCAACTGGGGCCAGTACGACATCGTAAGAAGCATGCGGGGCGACCCTTATGGCCTGGTAGCGCGGGGCATTGTCGATTCGGCTGGTGAATTTGAAACCTACCCGATTAACGATGAGCGTTGTGAAGGCGGCTACATCATCGCCGGCAACGTCTGTGGCCACGCCGACGGGCAGGGAACCTACCGCTACAATCTGAACGAGAATCGGGACCTGGCATCCGAACTGGATCGATACAACATCTATGCCTATGCCAACCACGAATTTGACGGCGGGATGCAATTCTACTCAGAGTTGTATTACTACAAATCCGAAACCAACCTGTTCCGTCACCCCTCCGCTTCTTTCTCCACGGTCAAGCTGCGGGTAGGCGCGGAAAATTACTATAATCCTCTCGGTCCATGCGGATCACCCAACCGGCTTTCAGATGAAGTGATCGGCCCGGATGTTCCCTGTGAGGGCCTGGATCTGATAATCGACTTTTACCGGCTCGCCGAATTGCCAAGGATCGTTGATAACGACGGCGAGACATATCGTATGCTGGCGGGGCTCCAGGGCACTTTCGGGACCGAATGGGACTGGGATTCAGCCATCCTCTATTCCAAGTCGAAAAAAGACGAAGTTACGCACAACCGGGTGTCCAACACCTTGCTCCAGGAAGCGCTCAGTGATCCAACTTCAGCCGCTTACAATCCTTTTGGCGGAGGTGTGAACACGAATATCGAACGAGCCTTGGTGGATGTGTACCGTAACAGCGAGGCCGATCTGACCCTGTTCGATTTCAAACTCACCAACATCGGCCTGTTCGACATCTGGGGCGGATCGGTCGGCTTCCTCGCCGGTTTCGAATACCGGGATGAATCCTTCAAGGATGACCGCGATCCGCGCCTGGACGGCACCATCGTATTCACGGATTGGGAAGGCGATACCTACCCCTTCGTTTCCGATGTGGTCAATTCCAGTCCGACGCCTGACAACAGCGGCAGCAGGGACGTGACCTCGCTGTTCACGGAATTCTTAATTCCGCTGCACGAAACCCTGGATTTGCAGTTGGCGCTTCGGTACGAAGACTTCTCGGACGTCGGCAGCACCACCGTGCCAAAGATCGCTTTTGGCTGGCGGCCGACCGACTGGTTTATGTTGAGAGGGTCCTGGTCCGAGGCATTCCGGGCGCCCAACCTAATTACGGTCAACGAGACGGTCATTGCGCGCAACAACACCCGGACCGACTGGGCCTGCAGGTACGCAGCCGATTTCGGCGGCGATCCTGACCAGGATACGCTGGACTGTGTAAACTCTACGCAGCGCCGCGCCGAAGGGAGCAAGGAGCTGAAACCCGAGGAATCCGACAATTCCTCAATCGGTATCGTCTTGACACCGATAGAAAACTTCACCGTGACCCTCGATTTCTGGAGGATTGAGAAGAAAGATACGATCGGCTTGTTCGGTGAAGAAAACCACACCATGCTGGACCTGCTGGCCCGTGTCGAGGCCGGCACCAGCAACTGCGCGGCCTTCGATGGTAATCCTGCTGTGGTTCGTGACGTGCCGGGCGAGGACGAGGCAGCGATTTGGCTGGCTGCGGGCATCTGCCCCGGGGGTGATATCGAATTCATAGCCGACAAGTACGCCAATCTCGACACGCGCAAGGTCGAAGGCTGGGACTTTGGAGTCTACTACGACCTGCCGAGCAGAATCGGCGACTGGAGATTCACCTGGGTGGGTTCCATCTACACGAAATACCTCCAGGAACCGGGCGATCTGGCGACCCAGCTGGTTGACGCGCAAGCCAATGGCACGATTCCGGCCAACTACCCGATCGACGGCCTGGGAGACCTGATCCGCCGTGACGGCAACCAGGAACAAAAAATGAACGCCCGGCTGAGATGGGACAAAGGCCCCTGGGGAGCTTCCCTGGCCTGGTTTTATCTGAGCGATTTCTACCAGAGTTCGCTGACGCTTTCCGATGGAACGCAATACGTCATTCCGTCGCACTCATACTATAACTTCAGCGCCGACTACGCCTTTGACCTGTGGAACAGCGAGACACGCGTTCGATTCGGCATCAATAATGTCAGCGATGAACGGGCGCCGCTGGCTGATCGATTCTTTGGCTTTTTCGCGGATGCACATCGCGATTACGGGCGGTCTTACTTCATCGACGTCAGAATGGCCTGGTAACAGATCCTTGAACCAATCGGGGAGCTTCGGCTCCCCGGTTTCCTTTCATCCCCGATAATGCAAACCAGCAAAACTGAAGCCGGTCTCATCGAGACCAGGGCGCGATACCAGCAAATGGGCATCTACCTCGGGCCGGCGATCGCCATCGCGATGTTGATCGTGGGTCCGCAGAGCACTTTGAGCGATGAGGCATGGAGGACGGCAGCCCTTGGCCTGTGGATGGCCGTGTGGTGGGCGACCGAGGCAACCCCGGTGGGCGTGACGGCTTTTATCCCACTGATCTTTTTTGCACCGTTCGGCATAACGACGCTGCACAAAGCGGCGGCCCCCTACGCGAATCCCATTCTTTACCTCTACCTCGGCGGCTTTCTTATTGCTCTTGCCATGCAGAGATGGGACCTGCACAAGCGGATTGCGCTGGCACTGCTCACGGTTTCAGGGACCAACGGCCGCTCGCTGATCGGCGGCTTCATGGTCACGGCGGCCTTGTTGTCGATGTGGATGACTAACACTTCGACGACCATGATGTTGCTCCCCATCGTGATATCCGTGATCGCCGTGATCGCCGAATCCGTGAAGGAAATCGACGACAGGGAACGCAGGAATTTCGAGATCGGCCTGCTTCTGGGAACGGCTTTCGGCGCTACGATCGGAGGCGTGGCGACCCTGGTGGGTACGCCTCCCAATGCCTTCCTGGCGGCTTTCCTGGCAGAGAATTACGATATTGAGATCAGCTTCGCGCGCTGGATGCTGGCGGGGGTGCCGGTCACCATCGTCCTTTTACCCCTATGCTGGATTACGCTGACCCGGTTGATTTACCCGATTTCATTCGAAACCTCGACTCAAACCCAGGAGTTGCTCAAAAAAATGAGAGCGGATCTGGGTTCCGCCAGCCGGGCCGAGTGGCGTATCGGGATCGTTTTCAGTTGTGTCGTGATCGGCTGGATGACACGCCCCTGGCTCACGAAATTTCTGCCCATCGAAGGTTTGAGTGACCCGGGAATTGTCATGATTGCCGCCTTCCTGCTGTTTCTTCTGCCCAGCACCGGCCGCCGATCCCCCAGACTGTTGACCTGGGCAGACACGAGAGACCTGCCCTGGGCTATCCTGATCCTGTTTGGCGGTGGGCTGAGCCTCGCCGCGTCGGTTTCCGAGACCGGGCTGGCGCACTGGCTGGGCACTTCACTGGTTCCGTTGGGCGCCCTCGGGATCGGGGCGATCGTGGTCGGTGCGGTCGTGCTGGTGATTTTCCTGACCGAGTTGACCAGCAACCTGGCCACCACAGCCACCTTGCTGCCGGTTCTCGCCGCGCTGGCGCTGGAGCTGGGCGTCAGTCCGGTCGTCCTGACAGTGCCGGTGGCGCTGGCGGCGAGTTGTGCCTTCATGCTGCCGGTCGCTACGCCCCCAAACGCTATTGTCTATGGCTCCGGCCGCCTGACGATACCGCAAATGGCGAAAGCCGGGCTGGTTATGAATGTGATCGGCATTATCTTGCTGTCGCTGGTGGCTCTGCTGCTGGCGCCGGTGGTTTTTGCGGATGAAAAGCAGCCGTCCGAAGTGCCGCTGACCATTGTCATTGAAGGCGGGATGGTCTTCAGAGGGGACGGAAAGGAAGGGATGGTCACTGATGTCGGTATTTCCGCTGATCGCATTATCGCCTTGGGTGACTTGTCTTCGGCTGACGCTGAGCTTCGATTGGATGCTTCCGGCCTGGCGGTTACACCCGGGTTCATCGATATCCACAGCCACGCCGTGCGTGACTCCGTCGAAGAAAGCGGAATTTTCTTGTGGCCGGACGCTGAAAACTACATCCGGCAGGGTGTGACCACGGCGATCGGCGGCCCGGACGGCAGTTCCTGGTACCCGATATCCGAGTTGCTTCAAATGCTCAAAACCGATCCCTCATCGGTCAATTTTGGAACCTTTGTCGGTCACAACACGGTGCGTGAATTGGCCATGGGCCGCGCCGACCGCGCACCCACTACTGAAGAGATGCAGGCAATGCGGAGCATGGTGGAAACCGCCATGCAAGAGGGGGCATTCGGTTTGTCATCGGGGCTCAAATATATTCCCGGCGCTTACTCCAATACCGGGGAGGTGATCAGCCTGGCGCGTGTGGCGGCTCAGTATGGCGGCATCTATATCACGCATATGCGCGAAGAGGGCGTCGGTTTGCTCGACAGTGTCAGGGAAACCATCCGCATCGGCGAGGAAGGCGGTTTGCCGGCCCAGATCACACACCACAAGGCCATGGGCGCACGGACCTGGGGCAAAAGCAAGGACACGCTGGCGCTGGTGGACGCCGCCAATGCCCGCGGGCTGGATATCACCAGCGATCAGTATCCCTATGCCGCATCGAGCACCGATATCGACGTGCTTTTCCCCGCCTGGAGCCTGGCCGGGGACAAGGCGACAAGGCTCGCCAGGCTGAACGATCCCGATACACGCACGAAGATCAAGGCCGGTATCATCGACAATCTCGTGAACGACCGCGGCGGCAACGATCCATCGCGCGTGGCCATAGCCGACTGCAACTGGGCACCGGAGCTGAACGGCAAGAACCTGGTTGAAATCCTGCGGGAGCGCGAACAGGAAGCCAGCATGGAAAATGCGGCTGAACTGGCCATGGAACTGGAAGAGAAGGGCGGTTGCAGGGCCGTTTATCACTCGATGTCGGAGGAAGACGTCACCCGTATCATGCGTCACCCGAAAACCATGATCGCCTCCGACGGCGGTATCCACATGCCGGCGAACGACAGGCCGCATCCCAGGAATTATGGCAGTTTCGCCCGCGTACTCGGTTTGTACGTGCGCGAAAAGAACTTGATCGGTTTTTCAGAAGCCATTCACAAGATGACCCGCATGCCGGCGGACCGCATCGGTCTGCACGACCGGGGGCGGATCGAAGTGGGTGCAATCGCGGATATTGCGGTGCTGGACCCGGACAAGGTGATCGACCGTGCAACCTTCAAGGAGCCACACCAGTTATCGGAAGGCGTTCACCACGTTTTAGTTAACGGGCAGGCCGTGCTGCTGAATGGAGAAATGACCGGTGAAAGGCCGGGCCACGTGCTCAGATCCAGTGTGCCAGTCGAAAAGACCTATGGCCTGGGATTGCCGCGCGACCTGGAGTTACTGGCCGTTCCGGACGAAAACTACCCGGATTGGCCCTTGCGAGAGGACCAGGCAGCATACGCAATGGTCGACGGTGAGCGCATGAAGCAGTGGGTCCGCAAAATTTCGGCGATTTCCCTTCGCAGCCAGGCAGATGGCGACCGGTATTGGGGGCGGTTGCCGGGGACTGTTTACGATACGATGACAATGGACCTGATGATTGCGGAATTCGAGCGGCTGGGGCTCGAAACGGAACGCATTCCCTTCATCCTGCCCAGCGACTGGACGCCGGTTGCCTGGCGGGCATCGTATTCCGGTGGAGGCGTATTGACGGAGCTTACCTCGGCGTTCCCGGTGGGACAGACAGCCGCTACACCGCCCGGCGGCGTCAGCGCCGAGGCCGTTTGGGTGGGCGTTGGCTCCGAACCGGACTTTCTGGGCCGCGAAGTGGAAGGTAAAGCTGTCGTCATTTACAGCACCTTCGTGCCCGGGGGGCGCAGCCATTCCGCCAGCAGCCGCGCAGGAATTTTTAACGCAAATCAACGCGCATCTGAACACGGCGCAGCCATGATCATCAACGTGATGGCTGTACCGGGCGACGGCCGTTTCAATCCCCTGGGAGCACCATCAGCCGAATACGGTGTGCCGCTGATAACCATCAGCCAGGACGAAGGCTTTCGCTTGCGGGATATCCTGGGTTCGGGCGCAAAGGTCGAAATCAGACTCGAACTCGACATTGAAATACGCAAAAACATCAAGACCGCAAACGTCGTGGCCCGTTTGCCCGGGGCATCCGATGAGGAGATCGTGCTGGCTGCGCACACCGACGGATTCTTCCAGGGGGCAATGGACAACGCCAGCGGACTTGCCAGTGCGCTCGAGATCGCGCGGCACCATGCCGCCATCCCCCGTGAACAAAGGCCGCGCACGCTCATATTCTTTTTGTTTCCGGACCACCACCATGGCGAGGAGGGATTGCGCTCCTGGGAACAAGCCCATGACTGGAATAAAGTTGCCATGGCCCTGACCCTGGAACACCCGTCCCAAACGCAACTTTATTGGTACAACGACGACCTGATGACCTCGAATGCGATAGGTGCATTCCGCTGGAATGCACTGGGTAGCTCCCGCTTTGTCGAGCTCGTTAACAACACCCTGCGTAATTTCGGCGTTTCGGTCTATACCGAGATGAATCCCCGGCCGAAGCTTACCCGCCAGGCGCCCGGCTTCCACATCATTGACCACGTGATCTATCACACGACGCTCGATATCCCCGAGTTGGTTCCCGCCGAAGGGCTGGAGCGGTCAACCCGCGCCTTTCTCAGCGTCATGGACCAGGTCAACGGGATGAGCCTGGATGAACTCCGGGTCCGGGAGAAACACTGAAAGCCGGCCGCATGGCGGCCTTCTATTTGAGCATTTCCCGCATCATCTCCTCTGCAAAAACAACGGCGGCGCTTTCGATTTGCCCGCGTGAGGTTTCATCGCCGCTCTCATAGGTGATGGCGGGGATTCCCCGGCTGGTGTAGAAGTAGTTTTTCGCGTTGGGCTGCTCGGAAACCGGGTTCGCTTCGTGCTTGAAGGGGAAATCCGGCAGGCGGACAGCCGAGGCCCCCAGCCAGCGCGATGCGAAATCAAGGGGATTCTCGCTTACCGGTTGCGTGTAAAACAGGTCTTCAAAGGTGGAATGGAAGTCCAGCAGCAGGCGCAGTTCCATTCCCCCGGCTTCCGCGTTTTCCAGCCAGCGGCGCACGGCATTTGTTTCGGGTTGGGTAAAAGGTCCCCAGTCACGGTTGACGTCCACTCCGTTTACATTGTGGCGCCAATGGCCGGCGGCCACGCCGTCCGGGTTCATCAGGGGTACGATAGCCAGCTTATAGCGATCCCGGAACCGGCGGGCAAGATCCGTGTCGCCCAGTATCGTTTGGATGAACGACCGCATCGAAATGGCCCCTGTCATTTCGGGCGGGTGCTGGCGTCCGATCAGGAGAACGAGTTCCGGCCGGTCAGCGGTCTCTGCGAGGTAAATCGGCCGGTTTTGCACGCTGTTGCCAAGCAGGCGAGTGCTAACCTCGCTGTGCGATTCCAATTCATCCAGCCAATCGTCATAGTAGCGCTCCGTCAGGAGTTCCTGCCCGGCGACAAAAATCCGGGCCTGGTCCAGCGTCAATTCCAGGTTCATCCAGCCCTTTTCCTCGTCAGTCGAGACCTGAGACTCGGCCAGGGGCGTCCAGGTTTCTCCATCCCGGCTCAATTTCGGCCAGTAGCGTGCATAACCGTCTTCAAACATCATCCTGATGCGAACTTTATCGCCATGTTGTCCGCTTACCCGGAAGGCATACCACGGCGACTTGTTGATCGGCGGGGCATCTTCGGGAAAAAGGGTTAACTCGAATTGTCCTTCACCTCTGACGGCACAGGTACCCATCTGGCCCCCTTCGAAGTGTGCGTCGATCAGTATGGATTCCGATTCGCAGGATCTGTCCGGAACCGGCCTCGGTGCTGCGCAACCCACCAGGAAAAAGGCCGGAATCAAGACCATGCTCAATACGATGTATCTGGCTTTTCTCATTGGTCTGGTCATCGGTTATCGAAAGGCGTGGTGTGGTCGATCGGGGAAGGCGGCCAGGGCTGGCAGGCTAGCTCTATGTGCTCTTCGCGTTCCTCGTCCGAGTTCAGGATGCGGAAAAATTTTTCCAGAAAGCGTTTGGTGGATTTGATGCTTTTTTTGTCTAAACCGGGCACGTCATCGATCATGGCCAGGATCGCTCGTTGCTGGCCATGAAATTCGGCAAACAGCGCATCCCAGTCCACGCCGGGATGACAGAAACCCAGGTAATATCGGTCGCGCACAGAGTCAATCGGCAGTCCCGGAGCCGGGCCTGCGTAATGCGCATCGACCAGTCCGGACATGTCCAGGTCATAGGGCACCGGCACCTGTTTGCCGCCGGCTTCGGCGATCAGGACAGTATTGCGCTCTCGAACGATGGACCAGTCCGTATTTCCGATCATGAACTGGAACAGGGCGAGCACGTCGGCGGCATGATTATCCAACTGCTTGTAATCGAAACTGCCGCGTGCCAGACGCTCGGCGCCGTTTCTCGCAGCCATCATATCGAAGTGTTCGGTGAAGAAGGCGTAATTTCGCAAGGGCCGGCCTGAATTACCCGGTTTTGGATAGCTGATTCGAACCAGGCGTGCCTTTACGCTTGCGGTGCTGAACAGCCCAAACAGGCGATGGCCCAGGTATTCCCTCAGCAGGTACTGTTCAAAGGAGGATTTGCGTTCCCGGGTGCCTGCAGTCTCCAGCGATAGTCCTTTACCGCAGTGTGTCGTCAATGGCAGCAGCGCCTGACCCTGAAAAGGCGTTCCGGTCGTGACCTTTTCGCTGAAACGAATCCATAAAAGTGGTGCCGAGCAGTTCTTGGTCAAAGAGCGCCAGCCACCCCGGGTTTTGATTTCAATCGGGATGGAGCGCTTGACACCCTCGCCGTTTTGGTACTCCAGGATCGACGGGATAAAGTCACAGTCCTCTGTTTCGCGGGGCCGGCACAGGGACCTGAAATCAACCGGGATGGTGATATCCATGACTGAATCGCTCTCGAACAAGAGTGGCTCCGCCTTCGCGTCGCCGACCACGAGGAAGGCGGCGATGAACGCGCAGAGCCATAATTCGGGTTTCATGATCCCGAATGATAACCGGACTGGGGTTCTGACACTCAGGGTCCAAACCTCGCTTTCGCCTCGGCACGCCGCCGATGCAGCAGCGGTTCGGTGTAGCCGCTGGGCTGTTCGCGGCCCAGGAAAACAAGATCGCAAGCCGCCTGGAAAGCAACGCTGTCATTGTAGTCCGGCGCCATGTTTCGATACAGCGGATCGCCGGCATTCTGCTCATCGACGATTTTTGCCATTCTTTTCATCGTTTCCGTGACCTGCTCCCTGGAACAGATGCCGTGGTGCAGCCAGTTGCAGATATGCTGGCTGGAAATGCGCAACGTGGCGCGGTCCTCCATCAGCCCAACGTGGTTGATGTCAGGGACTTTTGAGCAGCCGACGCCCTGGTCGATCCAGCGTACTACGTAGCCCAGGATGCCCTGTGCGTTGTTGTCCAGTTCATCCTGGATTGTCGCCGCATCGAGCTGCATGTCACCCAGCATGGGCGGCGTCAGTATATCGTCCAGGCTGGCGCGGCCGCGCGAAGCCAGTTCTTCCTGTCTCCTGGCCACACTGTATTTCAGGTAATGGATGGCGTGGAGGCTGGCCGCGGTTGGCGAAGGCACCCAGGCGCAATTCGCGCCGGCCTTTAAATGGGCCATCTTCGTTTCAACCATGGCTTTCATCTCGTCCGGCATGGCCCACATGCCTTTACCGATCTGCGCCTTGCCGCGAAATCCGCACTCCAGGCCGATGTCCACGTTCCAGTCTTCATAGGCCGTGATCCAGGGTTGTACCTTGATCGATTCCTTGGGCAGCACGGGACCGGCTTCCATGCTGGTGTGGATTTCGTCGCCCGTTCGATCGAGGAATCCGGTATTGATGAACACGACGCGTCCGCTGACGGCCCTGATGCATTCTTTCAGGTTAACCGTGGTGCGGCGTTCCTCGTCCATGATGCCGACCTTGATCGTGTGGCGATCCAGACCCAGGGCATCCTCGATGCGGTTGAAGAGTTCATTGGTGAATGCGACTTCCTCCGGGCCGTGCATTTTCGGTTTTACGATGTAGATACTGCCAGTGCGGCTGTTGGGCATGGTGGTATCGCCGAAAATATTGTGCATGGCGCAGAGCGTGGTGACCATGCCGTCGAGAAAGCCCTCCGGGATTTCCCTGCCCTCGCTGTCCAGAACTGCATTGGTCGTCATCAGGTGGCCAACATTTCGCACCAGCATGAGGCTCCGGCCGGGCAGGGTGAGAATACCCCCGCCGGGTTTGTTGTAGATTCGGTCCGGGTTGAGCCGGCGGGTCATCAATTTTCCGCCTTTCTGAAAAGTGTCCTCCAGTGTCCCTTTCATCAGGCCCAGCCAGTTACGGTAGACGTTGACCTTGTCCTCCGCATCCACGGCAGCGACCGAGTCCTCACAATCCTGGATGGTCGTGATGGCGGCTTCCATGAATACATCTTTGAGGCCCGCAGCCGACATCTTTCCAATTGGGTGGCCGGGTTCGATCTGGAGCTCAACATGGAGTCCGTTGCTTTCCAGCAGGATCAGCTCTTCGCCTTCATTACGGCTAAAACCGGCAAATTGCCCCGGGTTTGCCAATTCCGTGGTGCTCCCATCTTGAAGTTGCGCCAGGAGCACGACGAGGCTGGAGGATTCATCCATGCGATACCCTGCCACTTCCAGGTGTCTGCCGCGGGCCAGCGGTACGACTTCGTCGAGCAGTTCAGCCGCCTTCTCAATCACTTTTTGGCCACGGACCGGGTTGAAACGATTGCCTTTTTCGCAGCCCTCGTCTTCGGGTATCAGGTCTGTTCCGTAAAGAGCGTCGTAGAGACTGCCCCAGCGGGCATTGGCAGCGTTCAGGGCGTAGCGGGCGTTGCTGACCGGAACAACCAGCTGAGGCCCTGCAATGCTGGCGATTTCCGGATCGACATTGGCGGTGGTTATCCCGAAAGCGGCGCCCTCGGGCACCAGGTAGCCGATATCGCCAAGGAACTGCTTATATGCAGGAAAATCAATAGTGCCCGGATGTTGATGGTGCCATGCATTGATTTGACCCTGAATTTGAGCACGCTTTTTAAGTAATTCGCGATTTTTCGGAGCTAGATCGACGACGATCTGCGCAAATGCCGACCAAAAGGCGTCAGGATCCACACCTGTTTCGGGGGCAATTTCATCTTTGATCAGATCATAGAGTTCGGTGGCAACGGACAGGCCGCTGCACTCGGTTCTTGCGCTCATATTTTTAGTCCTGCTGGCTGGCGTAATAATTCATCAGCGTATCGATCTCCTCCGCGCTGAAAGTAGTGATGGCCCTCTCCATCATGGGCGGTACCAGGTGTTCGCCTGTTGGCACATACTTCAGGGCTGTTTTCAGGTACGGCACCCATTGGCCCGCCAGCCTCGGACCACGTCCGGCGGCATGCCCGCCTTCCTTGTGGCAGGTGTCGCAGTTTGCTTCGTGAAGTGCGGCGCCGGCAGCTACCCTGGACGCATCGAATTCCTGACTGGCGGGGACAAATTCCTTTTCGCTGTAGTAAATCCCCAGCGCTTCGATGTCCTCGTCGCTCAGGCCACTGGAGATCTTGCACATGTCGGTTTTCGGCCGGGCAGTATCGCCCGTGCGATAACTGCTTTTTAGACAGGGGCGGCCCCATATCTGGTAGGAGCGGAGGCTCTTGGACAAAAAGGTGGCATCCTGCCCTGCAATCGTTGGGACATCGTCATGGGCGGAAACACCCATTGAACCGTGGCAACTGTCGCATTCCGCGGCAAGGGCTTCGATCTCGGCGGCTGCGGCCGGCCCTGCAAGGAATAGTGACAGCGCAATGGATACGGTTTTGACAACGTGCATTTCAGCTCCTTCAACGTGGGTCTACAAGGTTGAATATAGGGTGGTGGCCGGTATTGTACATTGACTCACATCACCAACCACAGCCCGGGAGCGTTTATGCAATTTCGCTAAAATTCCCCTGTTTTTTCCATCTCGAAGATCCCGCGGGTATCACCCCCCGAAATCCAGAGTCCAGAAGTGGTGATAGGTATAACCATTTTCATTGTTATGCCCGGTGCCGACACCGGCATGCGTGAAATTCGGGCTCATGATCAACGCGCAGTGACCCGGGCTGTTGAGCCACAGGTCTACGATGTATTGATCTGACCGGTTGCTGCTGGAAGCCGCGATATTCTCGCCCACCGTTGAACCTGACCAGTAGGGGAATACTCGATCACCCATTGATGTTCCATCCAGTGAAGTGTGCGAAAAATAGCCCTGGCTGGCCATGTCCATGGAATGCTGGCGAGCGATGTCCGCCAGCGATGAACTCCATTCCAATGGCGGTTGGGCGGGGTATTCGTCACTGCCGCAAAAACGGGTCTGGCCCCGGGCATCGTTGATCAGCGGCAGCATGGATTCGAGCGTGAATCCGGTCGTGTTGTCCGGCTCCGGTACGGCCTCAACCGTGATGACCACATCGTCGGTATCCGTCGCGCCTTCATTATCGGTGACTGTCAAACGCAGCCGGATGTCGCCGGCGCTATTGGGCGCGGTAAACTGGACCTGCTGGCTGTTGGCGCCGGTGAGGTTCACGTTGGTTCCGGAAATCTGGGCCCATGACCAACCCTCGACTGAACCATCGGGATCGCTTCCGCTACCCGTAATCACCACGTTGTTTCCTTCCTGCACGGTACGGTCTGACCCGGCATTGGCAACGGGTGATTGATTTGGTTCAGGATCGGGATCCGGCTCCGGGTTTGGATCGGGATCCGGCTCTGGATTTGGATCAGGATCAGGATCGGGTTCCGGTGTGGGTACGGCGACCTGGATGATCACGTCATCACTGTCGCTCATTCCCCCGTCGTCGGTAACGGTCAATCTCAGGCGGATATCGCTTGCCTGGTCGGGGGCGGTGAACTGGACCGCCCATTTGTCACTGTCGATGAGGCTGACCTCAGGCCCGGACACCTGGGACCAGGCGACATGGCTGACGTGGCCATCCGGGTCGGACCCGGCGCCCTCGACGACAACGGTCGTTCCTGCTTCAACCGTTTTGTTGGACCCGGCGTTGGCAGTAGGAGACTGGTTTTCTTGCGGTTCGTCGTCATACAACACCTTATCGATCAGAAATTGCTGGGATGCCGTATCCCAGGACAGCGATACATCGACGGTTGCCCCTTCGACCGTGGCCCCCGTGATAACGATCAGTCCGTCCGCGGGGCTTTCGATCGCCGAACCGGCGGTCTGAACGTCTTGCGGATTGGATATGAATTCAGAGTTGAAGCCCGTCGTGTAAAAAGCGACTTCTTTGATCATTTGGTTGCCGTCGTCCTCGGTCACGACGATGGTGAGCAGGTGTTCACCGTCCTCCAGCAGCGAATAATTCCATTTCATGGCCCAGCCGGCGTGTTCCGAGTCCGGCATGTCTGTGAATACAGCCGCGACATCCATTCGACTTCCGCCATATGGCATGACGCCAAGGCTCGTGCCGTCGATAATGGCTTCGACCGAGACAATAGTTCCGTCGCTGACCGCCCAGCCGGAAAACTGGCCGATCCCGGATTTCGTTGATCCTTCGGAAGGTTCTTCGATATTGAACTGAATTTCCGCCAGTGAGGGTGTTGCGTTGACTGCAAGCAGCAGAAACGCTGCGAAAAGCTTGGACCTGATCATCCTCCATCCTCCTTGATGGGCAACAACCTTCCCAGGGCACATGATCTCAAGGTACTTATACCAATTTTTTTACCGTTCTGAGCCCTGTTGTCGTCTCAACGGGCTGGTCAAGAGGACAGGCGGTAACGATAATGCCAACACTGGCACCTGGAAAGGCAAATGAAGCTATCTGCATTCGGAGAAAAATTCGCCCGCGATTCCGGTATTGTCGAACTGATGGACGACCTTGGATCGGCGCTGATCGAGAATCCCGACATGATCATGATGGGCGGCGGTAACCCGGGCCGCCTGCCGGAAGCCGAAGCGGTGTTCCAGCAGCGCCTCGAGGCGGTCATGGGCGACCCGCAAAAACGCCACAGGCTGTTTGGTCGTTACCAGTCGCCAAAGGGTGATCACGAATTCCGCAGCGAAATGGCTGCTTTCCTGAAAAAGCAATTCGGCTGGAATCTGACCGCCAGCAATGTCGCGATCTCGAACGGCAGCCAATCGGCCTTTTTTATTCTGCTGAACATGTTCGCCGGAGAAATGCCCGATGGCGGCCGGCAATCGATTCATTTGCCACTCACTCCGGAATACCTGGGTTATGCCGACAGCGGGCTCAGCGAGGACTTCTTTACCGCCACCCGGCCCGAAATCGAGCTTTTGGACCATAAGCTGTTCAAATACCACGTTGATTTTTCACGGCTGGCGCTGGATGAACAAACCGGTGCATTGTGCGTATCGCGCCCGACGAACCCGACCGGCAATGTCCTGACCAACGAGGAGATTGCCCACCTGGACGAGATTGCCCGGGAGCGGGATATCCCGTTGATTCTCGACGGCGCTTATGGCCCTCCTTTTCCGAACATTCTGTTTACCGAGGCGTCACCGCACTGGAATGAGAATACGATCCTGGTGCTGAGCCTTTCCAAGCTGGGTCTGCCGGGTGTGCGCACTGGTATCATCGTAGCCAGGGAAGCGATTATTCACGCCTTCGCCAATGCCAACGGCATCGCTAACCTGGCCTGCGGCAACATCGGGCCGGCCATTGCCACTGGCCTGTTCCGGAGCGGAGAAATCCAGTCGCTTACCCGGGACTGTGTGACGCCGTTTTACCATGAGCGGGCTCAAAACACGGTCGAGGGTTTTCGTCAGGCCCTTGGCGGCTTGCCGTATCGCATTCACAAGCCGGAGGGAGCGTTCTTTCTTTGGATGTGGTTCGAAGGTCTACCCATCACCAGCCAGGAGCTCTATCAACGCCTGAAAAAGAGGGGCGTGCTGATCGTGCCGGGTCATCATTGTTTTTTCGGGCTGGACAATGACTGGCCGCATCGCCATGAATGCATCCGGGTGTCTTATGTGCAAGACCCGGACTCTGTGCAGCGCGGTATCGCCATCATCGCCGAAGAGGTCAGGAAGGCATACTCACGGTAAGAATGGACTCGCCGCTTGCAGCCGGGAGCATGGAAGCGAGGCCCTTAATGAAAATCATTTGAGAAAGTGACCGGCATGATAATTTCTTCGATGCGCGCCAACTGCTCTTCGCTGAACTCAATTCCGCTGGCCTTGCTGTTTTCCATGATCTGGGCCTGGTTGGTGGCGCCGGTGATGCATGATGTAATTTCCGGCTTCTGAAGAATCCAGGCAAGTGCCAGTTGCCCGAGCGTACAGGCAACATCCTCGGCCACTTCCCGCAGGCGATCGACGCGCTCCAATACCCGCTGGTCCGAAACCAGGGCCTTGATCCACATGTTCTGTTGATCATCATCGGCGCGGCTTCCGGCCGGCAGAGGTTGGCCCGGCTTGTATTTGCCGGTCAGCAGTCCCTGTTCCAGGGGGGAGAAAACCACGTGCCCCACGCCATGTTCGCGGCATGTGGGGAGCACTTCTTTTTCCAGGTCTCTCATCAGCATGTTGTAGTGGGGTTGACTGGACACCGGCGGGTATAGCCGCTCGCCACAAATCTCAAAAGTCTCTCGAATTTTCCCTGCCGGCCAGCAGGAAAATCCCCAGTATAGAATTTTGCCCTGGTGGACGAGATCATCCATGGCCCGAATGGTTTCTTCCAGCGGAGTGTCGTCATCATAACGATGGCACTGGTAGAGATCGATGTAGTCCGTGTCCAGGCGCCTGAGAGAGGCCTCGCATTGTTCCATGATGTGCTTGCGGGATAGACCACCGTCGTTCGGACCCTCGCCCATTGGGAAAAACACCTTCGTTGCAAGCACGTAGGACGACCTGGTGAAGGGTTTCAGCAGGCTCCCCCATAGGGTTTCACAGTCGCCGGTGGCATAGACATTTGCGGTATCGAAAAAATTGATACCGCAGTCGAACGCGGTGTCCATAATGGCCTGGCCTGATCGTTTATCGTGAATATGACCGAAGGTCAGCCAGCCCCCCAGGCCGATTTCCGAGAGCTTCACGCCTGCCTTACCCAATTGACGATATTTCA
>CAMYKC010000014.1:22987-42649 GCA_947258865.1 uncultured Lysobacterales bacterium | reverse complement strand
CCCTCTGAGGCATCGACCAGCAGAATCAGGTCGACCGAGCCTGCAGGCAGGCGCGGGTCACGCTCAGAGCCCAGAACGGTCTCGACTTGAGCTGCCAATCCACGGGCTTTACGTGACTCGATTATATCCAGCATCTCCTGTTGAATATCCACGGCAAGCACCCTGCCCTCGGGCAACCGTTCTGCGATCCGGAAACTGAAATAACCGGTTCCGGCGCCGATATCCGCCACCACGCTATCGGTCTCCAGCGGCAGTTGTTCGATCAGCCGGTCGGTGCGTTGCTCTCGCTCCCGGCCTGGACGGTCCAGCCATGCTGCGCCGCGGTGCCCCATCACGTGAGAAATTTCCCGGCCCATGTAGAATTTTCCAGTACCTTCGCGGCCAGAACCACGGAATTCGTAATGGCCTGGATCATCACTCCCGTCATCGACTTCGACAGCCGCTGCTCCCTGCGCCGCAACGACAGCGGGTAAGAGAAGGGTTGGGATGAGCACAAGGGCAAAGACCAGGCCTCGGATGAACAATAAGCGCATCACTTAACTCCGGTCACCCATCACGCTTACCCCGACAGCTGTCACTCGGTTCAGATGTCAGTGGCTTACGGGTTCAGTGCTTGCTCCACCGCGGCGACGACCCGTTCATCATAGGGCTTGGTCCGCGGGCTGAATTGCGCGATAAGCTCCCCATCCCGCCCAATCAGGAACTTATGGAAATTCCAGGTTGGATAGGTGCCGGAGGCGTCAGCCAGGGCATTAAAGAAGGGGTGTGCGTTACCCTCCTTGACCGTTGTTTTCTCGAACATCGGAAATTCCACCCCGTAAGTCAAGCGACAGAATTCCTCGATCTGATCTTCGGTGCCGGGTTCCTGCCCGAGAAAATCATTGGACGGGAAGCCAAGAACGACGAAACCCTGATCGCCGTATTCCTCGTACAGCTTTTCGAGCCCATCGTACTGTGGCGTATTACCACACTTGGATGCTGTGTTGACGACGAGCACCACTTTACCTGTATACGCCTCGCACAGGTTGACTTCTTCGGTTGAAGCCAGCTTCCGAAACTCCTGGTCAAGTAACGCGCCATCGCACGCGATAACTGGAAGGCTGACAAGCAAGAAGGTGAGGGAAACAAGTGTTTTCATGATATCCTCCTACTGAATAAGGCGCAATTGTACAGAATTTGTACAGCTTTTCAATATCTCGGGCGCAATTGTTGACTGACTGATATGTCGGATGAATCACTTTTGCAACAGGGTAAGGAATGCAGCGAACACACTCAAAATCTTTTCCAGGCGCTGCTGGGCAGAATACCATGTCGGTACCAGGACGCGCGTCCGCGGCTGCCGCGCATTTGCAGTAAAATGACGCGCCAGAAATGCGTTAGTCAGAGCGATCCATGCCACTCATACTGCTGATCGAGGATAATCACGATATCGCCGCCATAGTCGGCGAACACCTCGAGCATTCGGGTTACGAGGTTGATTTTGCGGCGGATGGCATCACCGGGCTTCACCTGGCTGTAACCCAGGAATTCGACGTCATCATTCTCGACCTGATGTTGCCTGGCATGGACGGATTGGACATTTGCCGCAAACTGCGGGGTGAGGCCGGAAAAGACACGCCGATTCTGATGCTGACCGCACGCGACACCCTGGAGGACAAGGTCTCGGGGCTCGATGCCGGCGCGGACGACTACCTTGTGAAACCCTTCGAGATCGAAGAACTCGACGCGCGCCTGCGTGCCATGCTGCGCCGAGCCGGAGGAGACGTGGCGACCGAGGTTCTGCGCGTCGATGACCTGGAGGTAGACACCGGCACATTGGAGGTTAGGCGTTTGGGGCAACGAATCAGCCTTACGCCGATCGGCTTGAGACTTTTGATTTCGCTTATGAGAGCCTCGCCCAAAGTACTCAGCCGCCGGACGCTGGAACGCGAGGTGTGGGGAGACATCGCACCAGACAGCGATGCACTGCGCAGTCACCTGTACAACCTGCGCAAAGCGATCGACAAGCCCTTCGATCAGGCGCTGCTGCAGAACGTTCCGGGCATGGGTTACCGCCTGGCCAGGCCCGATGACGTCTGAACGCGGCCTAAACCGGCGGCTTGGCCGGGAATTACTGCTGCAGGCGGTCTACATCAGTCTGGCGGTAGTGGTTGGCGTTTATGCCGCGGCACAACTCATGGAAAATGTTCTTATCGAGCGGGCTCTGCAGGGCGAGGCTGACTACTACTGGCAACGCGAGCAACTGAATCCGGGCGGCCCGTTGCCGGACACCAAGAACTTGACCGGCTATAGCGAGGGCATGTATCCAGGCGTGCCGGCAGACCTGGCTGGCCTGCCGGAGGGATTTCACCATCGCGACAAGCCGCGTGAGACATTGACTTATATCTCATCGCGCAACGGTCAACGCCTGTACTTGGTGTTCGAGGTCGAACAGGTCAACGAACTGGTCACTTTTTTTGGCATCGTTCCGTTGGTACTGGTACTGATCTTCATCTATCTATCCCTTTACAGCGCCTATCGCGTGTCGCGGCGGGCTGTGTCACCGGTCGTGAGTCTCGCCCAACAGGTCCAGAAACTGGACCCGGCCGCTCCCGATGCATCGCTGTTCACACTGGATCCCAAGCTGAAAGCAGACGAGGAGATTCTCGTTCTCTCCGTTGCATTGCAGGATCTGATCAGCCGGGTAACGGATTTCGCGGATCGGGAGCGCCGATTTACGCGAGATGCCAGCCATGAGCTGCGAACGCCATTGACCGTCATCAAGATCGCAGTCGACCGGCTGCTCAAGGACAATAGCCTGGATGTGGACAACCGCGAAACGCTGCTGCGGATCCGCAACTCGGCAACCGACATGGAACAACTGACCACGGCCTTTCTGCTGCTGGCCAGGGAGTCGGGACAGGGTATGGCGCGCGAATGGGTTTGCGTCAATGACATCGTCAAGGCCGAGCTGGAACGCGCGCTTATCATTGATCCGGGAAGCAGCATTGAGACCGAGGTCGATGAAGTGTGCCGCCTTTTCGTACCCGCCCCCGAAAAAGTGCTGGAAAGCGTCATTGGCAACTTGCTGCGTAATGCCCTGGCCTACACCGATGCCGGCCGGGTCACGGTTCGAATCAAGCCCGATTCCATCATCATCGAGGATACCGGGCCAGGCATGGAACCCGGAGACGTCGCTGAAATCTTCAAACCATACGTCAGCAAACAAAGGCAGCGCGGCGGTTTTGGCGTCGGTCTGACCATCGTCAATCGCCTGACGGAGCGATTCGGCTGGCCCATCCACGTCGAAAGCGAGCCTGCCCGCGGAACCCACGTCAGACTCGATTTCCCTGAGGCCAGGACCGACCCGCCGCCGGGATAGCTTCACACAATTTTCACATCAAGCGGACACGCTCTTCACACGGGCTGGTGCACCATGTCTTCGTTCCAAGCCAAGTTTCGGATGATGAAGATGAATAAATCTCTGCAAAATCTTGTGCTTTTCAAGGCCGGTTGGTTGGCTTGCGTATTTCTGGCAGCCGTCGGCAAACCAGCCCTTGCCACACTGGCAGTGGCTGCAGTGGTTGCGATACACCTGTACCGCTCCCCGGGGCCCGTGAAAGAGTCTGCCTTCTTATTGTGCGCCGGTTTGATCGGCTTGACGTGGGAGACATTCATGGTTCAGGCCGGCCTCATTGAATATCCCGCTTCCAGTGCTACAGGCGGTTGGGCGCCCTACTGGATTGTAGCCATGTGGGTGTTGTTCGCGACCACGGTTAATCATGGATTCAGCTGGCTTAAGCGTCATTGGATGCTCACGGTCGTTTTCGGACTGGTGGGCGGGCCGATGGCATTCCTCGGCGGGGCTGCCATGGGTGCTGCGCAGTTCAGCAATACCGCCGTTTCCATCACGGTCATCGGCATCGGCTGGTGAATCACAGGCAGCGGCCTCCGGTCTGGTCAAGTCGCTTGGGAGGCCTGGCCACAATGCTTGAGAAGATCGGATGCCGCAAAGTATCGCTGATGGTGCTTGCCATGGGGTTGGCGTTGACCTGCACTGTAACCGTCGCCGATGTTGCCAGCGACGCCAGTCCCGCGAATAGGCTTTCGTCTCCGCTGGAGGAGACGCAGACCTGGAAATTCCGGGTTTTGTTGGGCAAACGTGAAATCGGGTTTCATGAGTTCACAGTGAGCCGCGATGAAAATTCAGAGCGAGTCGAGATCAATGCGCGTTTCGACGTCAAGATCTTGTTCTTCAAAGCTTATAGTTACGATCACCGGAACACAGAGACGTGGCGCAATGGCTGCCTGGATACTATTCAGTCGACGACCGACGATAATGGCCAGCAGTTTCGCGTGCACGGCACGACCAGCAACGATGGTTTCGTTGTGAACACGAACATTAGTGCAAATTCGCTGGATTCTTCCTGCGTTCGCAGTTTCGCCTATTGGAACCGGGACTACCTGGAATCCAACGAATTGCTGAACGCGCAGACCGGGGAATCCTTGGGCGTGCGCGTCAGCGATAAAGTCGAGGAAATACTCTCCATCAACAATTTTGCCGTGCCGGCGTACAGGTATGAGCTCTCCATGGAAGACGGGACGATTGCACTGTGGTACGCGCGCGGCACTGGCCAGTGGCTTGCACTTGAAGCCCCGGCTCCCGGCGGCCGGGTACTTCGCTATGAGCCGGTGGCCCTGCCACTGCCGCTGCCCGGAGCAAATCGCCTCGCAATGAAATAAACCCAATAACCTGAGACTCCTGGAGAACGTATCATGAGCCCAAATCCCGTTTACCTGCCGAAGGCTGCCGTCACGGACGGTCACGAAAGGGAACTGAGCCGTGAAGCCATCCTGGTCCGCAACACCCTGATTAGACACGGACTGGAAACGCCGATGATCGATACCGGTCTGACCGCCGAGGAGAAGTACGATCGTATCAGGGAATTGATGGCCGACGTGGTCCGTACGCTTGGCCTGGATTTAAGCGATGACAGCCTCGCTGAGACCCCACACCGGATCGCCAAGATGTATGTGCACGAAATCTTTTCGGGGTTGGACTATGCAAAATTTCCAAAATTGTCCCTCATCGAGAACAAGATGGGCGCCAATGAAATGGTCAAAATTCGCGACATCGACCTGACCAGCACATGTGAACACCACTTCGTAACGATTGACGGCGTCGCCAAGGTCGCCTACATCCCGGGTGACAAAATCATAGGCCTGTCCAAGATTAACCGAATTGTGCGCTTTTTCGGCCAGCGTCCGCAGGTACAGGAGCGCCTGACCCGGCAGATACTCGTGTCCCTTCAGGCCTTGCTGGAAACCGAAAACGTGGCCGTCAGTATCGACGCTACTCACTATTGCGTGAAGTCACGCGGGGTGATGGACACCAATTCGCAAACCAGCACCACGGCGCTGGGCGGCTGTTTCAAGGAAAATATTCACACGCGGGCAGAGTTTCTCAATCCCTGACGGATCAGCTGGCGGCATCCACTTCGCTCGTCCGTTGGCTGTCGTCCGGTTCCTTTTCTGAATCAGCTGGCCAAGCTCAGCGCTGATTCATGACTCAAATAAACCGTTCAAGGCCCCTCCCGGCTCCAACCGGGAAAGTGCGGCATTCGGGAAAACCGCGGAGCCCGCGCCGGCCTCCACCCAGTCCGCAGCAGCTTCCAGGATGCGCTCCGTGGACGTCAGGCCCTCGATGTCCGCACCGGGTGTTTTTAGCGGCACCTGGCCGTCTGCCCCTGGCAGGGCTTCCCGAGCCGGAAAC
This sequence comes from uncultured Lysobacterales bacterium, assembly GCA_947258865.1. Lineage (GTDB taxonomy): Bacteria > Pseudomonadota > Gammaproteobacteria > Xanthomonadales > SZUA-36 > CAMYKC01. Next base: position 36,897 of record CAMYKC010000014.1, on the reverse strand, counting down.
ATCTCGCCGAAGAGGCCGCCGCGAATCGCCTCACCGATCAGTATGCTGTAGGTTCCGCGGCCATGGTCGGTCCCGGCGGCGCCATTGGCCACGAGCTGTCGCCCAAAATCGCTGGCGAAATAGAAGACAAGCTGGCTGGAAGCGGGACGATCGAGGTATGGAAGATTACGGATGCCGCTCATGGTAGTGGCCAGGCCGGCCCCGTCGCCAAATATATCCTGCAGATTGCCTCCGATTTCGAAGGCCTGGTTATTGTGTGTGTCCCAGCCGCCATAGTTCATCGACAAGACCCCCAGGTTCAGCGCGTCCGGAACCTGGCACACATCGAACAGGTTGCGGCACTGCTGTGCGAACTCAGCCGATCCGATCTGTAATTCCTGCAGCTCCGCCGGCAACGGCTCGCAGGCCTGCAGGCGCGACTCGACCGCGGCGCCGAAGTCGCGCAGTGCCGAATTATGCTGGAAAAAGACGTGGTACGGCCAGTTGCCCGGCTTCTCGACGGCGACCTCCTGGCCGCGTACGTCGTAGTACGCCCGAAGCGCGCGCGCCAGGATATTGCGGCGCGTGGCAGGGCTGCTCTCATCCGGGCTGGCCAGGGCGATGTCGCGCATATCCTGCGCGTGCACGACATTCTGCAGCCTCGCGCCGCGAATCGATCCCTTGTTGAAAGTAGAGACCGTGTTCCCCAGTTCAACGCTGTTGGCGCCGTTTCCAATGTATTCCACCAGCCTGCCGCCCCAGCCTTCACGGTCGAAATTCAACAGGTCGAGATCCGGCTCCCCGGCATCGGCATTCAATATGGACTGGTCATGGCGCCGGTTGCGCGAGCAGTGAGCATTCGCAACGATTGCCACGTCGCCCAGCTCGAACTGTTCCCTGAGCCAGGCTGCCCTTTGATGAATGCCAAATTGGAAATTACTTCCAGGGTCAGTCGTCAGCAGGTATTCATTATCGAACATCTGCTGATAACCGGTGTATTGCGAATCGTATAGCGACTTGCGGGCTGACCAGATCAGATCCAGATAGTTCGAATCAGGATGATTCGGCGCCGGCATGAACAGGTAGCGCAGATCAGCCCCACCCTGCATCATGAAGTTAACCAGCGTGCGCGGCATATCGGTCAACTGGCATTCCATACCCAGTGCTTTCAGGGGCAGACCGGCTGCGGTCGCCGCCCACAGGGTCGTGCGCAGGAAATCTCTGCGTTTCATTGTCGAGTCGTGCACCCGGCTTTTCATTCGACACCCCCTGCTGTTGCAAACACGTACGGCATCATCGTAATGAAATTGATCGCCATCCCCACCCTTTCCTGTTCGGCGGGATCAGGGAACTTCATTCGCACGGAAGCCAGCTCAGCGTTTACCTCAGCCAACGGACCATCGAGGATTTCGGCCGAAGTGAAGGTGGCGTCGAGATTGTAGCGGTCAACTACCGCAGCAAAATCAAACCCGGTAGCCAGCAGACTGTGAACCTGCGCGCGGGCAATCGGATCGAAATTGACTCCGTCATCGGCGATGAAGCGATTCCATAACCATTCGGCTACTTCACCGACCACATACTCGCCCTGGATATTGGATGGAATGACCAGGCCCCAGTTTTTTTGCCACTGTTGTGGCGGACCGTCCGGCTCGAGCAAATAAATTTCCTGCGCGGCGCCCAGCACGGCGGGATTGTTCACGTTGGCGCCCCAGGCATTCTTGAACACGTAGCGGTCGTTGGCTGCATCATTGCCGGTCTGGCCACCGAACACATCCCGGATGGGCGCGAACGGCAACGCACCCTGCTCAAACATCCGCAGGGTCGGCCCGGTAAAGAACGGGCGGGCAAACGATTCCTGACCGTCCAATATATTAGCGTTGTAAATCATAATGTTACGTTCAAAAGCTGACCAATATTTGAACGTATCCGCACTGTGGAAATGGGTTGAAATGGCGTAAGCATGAATGAACTCGAGCAGGTCATAGCCAGACTCGGCCCACGCTGCGCGCAGTACCGTGGCTTCCTCTTCGCTGATCACGGTATCACCGAAAAAGCGCACCAGCTTGAGCGGAATGCTGGCCTGGCTTTCCGGATGGGCCGCGGCAACAGGGCCCAGCGCCTGCAATTTGTCCGCTGCCGTGGCGCCGCAGATCTGCCGATGGAGTATTTCCAGGCAGCTCACTGCGCCCTTGCGAAAGTCGAAATGCGCACTGCGGTTGTATATCTGACGCCCGGTGGCGTCCACGTGATCGCTGAAGTCGATGCCGGACAGGAACCAGTCAAACCGGCTTTCCGATTCGAAGCGGTTAGGCTCCATGTCCAGAAACATACCCGTCAACAACAGGGCGTTGTTTTCGATCGTTACGTTCTCGTGATATTCGGCGTCCTCGGTGGTCCCTTCGATACCGAACAGCAACTGGAAATATTCCCGCGCGAAATCGTCATTGCCATAAAACACCCCGTCACGCGGATCGACGTAATTGGTCATGTGTCCATAGGCCAGCGCCACGGCGCCATTGCTCGCTGCCTGGTACATCAGGTCAACGAAATTGCTGCCGGACGTCAACGCCTTGACGGTGTCATCATAATAATCCCGGATCAGCGCGACACCGGCATTCTGGATGTGAATGGAAGCGTGATAGTTGGTCAGGTAGAAAGCCATTTTGTGCAGGAACTGGTTGCACCCGGGCGTATGCATGGCCCGGCCCCAGACCAGGAACAGCCCCAGCGGGCTCAACTGCATCTGGTTCTCGTACTTCAACGAATAAAAGGGCCGATCGAACACCCTGACCGGGTTGCCGGGCTCATCGGAAGACCACAGGGTCTGTAACTCGGTGAGCGAAGTGCAGCCGCGCGTATTGCCCGGCTCCGCGGGCGACAACTGCTGATTGGCAGGCCGAAAGTTGAGCATCTGCCCGATGGCAGCCTTTGGCGGCAGCGAAGCCCAGATCGCGATTTGCATGTCACTGGCCCGTCCTCCGAACGCGAAAGCCTGGAGCACTCGCCGCACCGAAGCTTCGTCCCATTGCTCCGCGGAAACGGCCTGCAGCCCTCCCGGCAGTGTCGGAACGGGAATCCATGGCGGCGGGAAATCGCCTCCGCGTTCGCCCGGTTGAGCCAGAACCACCGCAGCCGGCAACATCAGCAGGATCACAATAAAAGGCAGAGATTTCCAGGATTTGGTTACGCGACTTTTTTGCATAGGACGCTCCCTGCGTTCGTCCGAACGAGCAGCTTTTCAATGGTATTAGCTTATACCTTACGAAATGATTGTGAATTCTGCATGAACACAATGTGTTGAATCAGTAAAGAAAAGTAAAATACATTCGCCGCCAGAGCCCACCAGGCGGACGATTTATAGGTGTCCTGCATGGACGAACGCCCGCATAAGCTGCATCATGGTTGCACTACCCTGAATTCCGGGAGAAACCGATGCCTGACAAAGAAACCACGAGCTTCATGCGCTCCCTTTGCATGGGTCAGATCGAACAGGATGTTCTGTTCCCATTCCCAGCGTTAACCGCGGAGGAAACAGAAACACTGCATGGCATTACCGGTGCCATCGAAGACTTGCTCGGCCCGCGCGCCGAGGAATTCGGGCAATGGGACGTCAGCGGCGAGATGCCCACGGATTTCATCGAGGAGCTTGGCCAGTTCGGCCTGTTCGGCCTGATCATTCCCGAGGCCTACGGTGGTATGGGTCTGGGCAACATGGCTTATTCACGTACCCTGCAGGAGGTGGGCAGGCATGACGCCTCGGTTGCAGTAACCATCGGTGCACACAGCTCGATCGGCATGCGCGGTTTGCTGCTGTTTGGCAGCGAGGAACAGAAACAGCGCTACATGCCGGCGCTCGCCAGCGGCGAACAGATCGCGGCGTTCTGCCTGACCGAATCGGGCGCCGGATCGGATGCAGCGGCCATCAAGACCACCGCAGTGAAGGAAAACGATCACTGGGTGCTGAACGGCAACAAGTTATGGATTACCAACGGTGGGATCGCGGATTTCTTCACCGTGTTTGCCCGTACTACGCCGGATGAAGAGGGGCATGGCAAGATGACCGCCTTCATCGTCACGGGTGATATGGAAGGCGTGAGCATCGGCCCGCACGAGGACAAGATGGGGATCCGTTCAAGTTCCACCACCACGGTAATGTTCGACGAAGTGAAAGTGCCGCATGAAAACGTGCTGGGTGAACCGGGGAAAGGCTTCAAAGTCGCCATGCAGATCCTCAACAGCGGACGGACCGGGCTGGGCGGCGGTTCGGTCGGAGCCATGAAGCACCTGATCGCAATGGCCACCCGGCAAGCAAACGAACGCAAGACCTTCGGGGTTCCGATATCGAGTTATGGCCTGGTCAAAGAGAAAGTCGGGCAGATGGTGGTCGACTGCTACACCTCCGAGGCCGTGGTAACGATGGTAGGCGGCTTGATAGATGGCGGTTACAAGGAGTATGCCGTTGAAGCGGCCATCTCCAAAGTCTATGCAACCGAGTGCCTGTGGCGGGCCGCCGATGAGTCGCTGCAGATCGCCGGCGGCAACGGTTTCATGCGGGAATATCCTTACGAGCGGATCGTGCGAGACTGCCGCATCAACAGGATTTTTGAAGGCACCAATGAAATCCTGCGCCTGTTCATTGCCCTGACCGCGATGAACGACGTGTCGAGCCAACTCAAGGAGCTGTCTTCCAGCATGAAAGACGTTTTCAGCGACCCGATCAAGGGCTTTGGTGTGCTGTCCGACTATGGGCGCAAACGCGCCACGCTCAGAACCGGGCTGGGCGGTGCAGCCAAGCTCGAGAACCTGCATGAAGCCATCCAGCCACAAGCGGAGAAATTTGCGTTGGATACCCGCAAGCTGGCAAGGGCCAGCGACCGCATCCTGCGCAAGCACGGCAAGAACATCATCGGCAAGCAGTTCGCAACCAAGCGGCTTGCCGAGATCATGATCGATCTGTTTGTGCTGGCCAGCACACTGAGCCGTGTGCAGGCATCGATCGAGATGAATGGCGTGGAGGCCGCTTCGAAGGAGATCGATATCCTGCGCGTGTTTTCCCGCGAAGCCCGTGTGCGGATCAAGCGGAATTTCCGGCGCATCGACAAGAATTTCGACGAACTTCTGAAAGCATTGGCGGATGACGCGTTCGAAGCCGAGCGATTTCGCTGGGATACCCTGTAGACATGATGAAACCCACGCTAATCCTTTGGTTCGCCTTGCTGGCCAGCGTTCAGCTCTCGGCACAGGAGCCGCTCGCTTACGCCAGTGGCTCCTGGTATAACCCGGATCGAAATGGTGAGGGTTTCGTGGTACAGCTTCTCTCCGAAGGACGCGCGGTGGTCACCTGGTTTACCTACCCGCCCGAAGGAGAGGACAGCGAGCAGGCCTGGATGATCGGCACGGGCAATACAGAAGACAAACGAATTGTCATTACCGAAATGCTCCGACCCATGGGCGCCACTTTCGGCCCGGAGTTCGACCCTGAAACGGTGGTGCGGAAAGACTGGGGCAACCTGGAAATCACTTTCGCGGATTGTGACAGCGCGAACGCGACCTGGGCCGGACCACCGGATTTTGGCAGCGGCAGTATGGATCTCACCCGTTTATCCGCGATCGACGACGTAGAGTGTGATCCGGAAACGGCGAGTGAGCCTGACCGGGTCATCGCGGGCCGCAGCGGCCCCTGGTACGATCCGGGCCACGATGGCGAAGGCTGGATGCTTGAAATGCTCGGCGATGGGCGCATGGTGGTGTATTGGTTTACCTACGACGACCAGGGCCGGCAAGCATGGATGATTGGCGAGGCCCGCGTGGAAGGCAGGACGTTCTGGGTCGAGGATCTGTTCATCACCCGCGGTACGCGCTTTGGTGATGCATTCCGCAAAGAAGACGTCGTCCTCGATCATTGGGGCAGTTTTGGCTTCCTGTTCGAGGACTATAAGCAGGCAAAAATGCGTTATGCCTCCACCGATGAGCGCTTCGGTGAAGGAACGCTGACACCATTCCAACTGGCGCAACTGTCCGCAACTGACTGCGCTGAACCGCCACCGATTGAACCGTTGACAGCGGGAAGCTGGCATCTTTCGACCGATACCGACGTGGCATTTACGGAAACCGCGTCCGCGGGTGCAGGCGGTTTCATCTACACCGGCGGTGGAATCGGTCACTTCTCGCGATTCCAGCGCTTTGATCCCGCGTCAGAGTCGTATTCGGAACTGTCCAATTTACCGGCCCAGCGCCACCATCCCATGATGGCGAGCGACGGTCACAACCTCTACATGGCGGGCGGCTACATCAGCAGAATGGCCAATGAAAATGCCGGTAACAACTTCTGGCGATTCAATCCCGACGGAGGTGAGTGGGAAATCCTCCCGGACTTGCCAAAAGCCAGGGCGGCCGGCGCGGCAGTCTATATGCTTGGCCGGATATGGGTTATGGGAGGTATAGGTACCGGATCTGAGATGCAGTCTTACGACATCAGAACCGGTGAGTGGGCGCTGTTTCCCAGTGCCCAGGGGATGATTTTCGATCACATGCAAGCGGTCGCCTTCGAGAACGAACTCTGGTGGATGGGTGGCCGCACAAACGCGACATTCAACCGCGTAAAGATCTGGAACCCCGTCAGCCGGGAGTGGCGTGAGGGCCCGCCGATGTTCTTTCCCCGTGCCGGCTTCGCCGCGGGCGTTGTGCGGGGACAGATCATGGTGGCTGGCGGAGAGCGGCTCGATGGCATGACACTGATAGATTCAATGGAAGTTTTCGCACCCGGTGCGGATGGCTGGGTGCCCGGACCTGCGCCGCCCATAGCGGTTCATGGCACCACCGGCGCCGTTGTCGACGGGACGTTCCTGTTTACAACACGGCCCAATACATCGAAAAAGTTATCGAGGCGCTTGTGAGTCAGGATTATCCACAGGAAGATTACGAGTTGATTTTCGTGGACAACGGTTCACAGGACGGCAGCATGGAAATCCTGCAGAGTTTTCCCGAGATACGGGTTTTTTCCGAACCCGAGCGTGGATCGTATGCCGCCCGAAATCTGGGAATTTCCAAGGCAAGAGGAAGTATCCTGGCGTTTACCGATTCGGACTGCTACCCGATTTCCGGCTGGCTGCAGGCGATTGACAGTGGCCTTCATCATCCTGAGACCAAAGTCTTGCTCGGCCCCAGAATTCCACCAACAAGCCATCGGTCGATACACTTGATCTCGGCCTACGAGAATAAAAAAGCGGAACTTGTGTACAGGTCGGATGATCCGATGGTTTATTTTGGCTATACGAATAACATGGCCGTTCAAAAATCCGTGATGGAACGGTTCGGACCGTTTGTCGGCCGCGCAAGGGGATCGGACACGATCTTTATCCGTTCTGTAGTTGAAGGTATGTCCTGTGACGCCGTTGCCTACAGTCCCGACATGGCCGTCCAGCATGCGGAACTGGAATCGATCGGGGCCTATTATCACAAGGTGAAAACTTACGGGCGCAGCCGCAAGGCCTATCGCCATATCACTTCTGTGCGTCCACTCAGTCAGAAAGAACGCCTGGCTGTTTTCTGGCAGGCAACTCACAAAAGACCCCTTCTTGACGCAATGCATCTGTTCGGCCTGCTACTGGGCGGTTCGATTGCCTGGTGGTTCGGCGGCCTCGCGGTCTCGAAGACTGATTTCTGACCTTTTCAATGGTCGCCTTTCCGATCATGCCGTGGATTTCCTTCGTCGTTGAGTGGGAGAATGCGCTGCTCTCAGAGGGTGACCGTTCGGCCGCGATGTTGCAGGCGTTGTGCCAACAGACGACTGAGCTGGCCACAAAATTGGGGAAGCGATCAGACGGCACCGACAGTCAACCGTTGTTCGAATTGCTGGTCGTCCATGATGAAGTGGAGTTCAGCGAAAATGAGCTGGCTGTCTTGTTGAAGCGTTGTGTCGGCGATGCGAGAGACATCTTAGAGTGGCGACTTGTTCCGACCCGGGATAGTGGTTATTTCAAAAACAAGGATCTTGGCGCCCGGGAAGCTCATGGCGAGTTCATTATATTCCTGGACTCCGATGTCGTACCGGAGCAGAACTGGCTGGAAGAGTTATTGGCCGGACTGGAGAATCCCGCCGTTGAGATCATAGCCGGCAGCGCATACATCGAACCGGTCGGCCTGGTGGGAAAAGTATTTGCCCTGACCTGGTTCTTTCCTCTGCGTAGTGAAGATGGGCCGATGAGACTCGTTGACTCTTTCTTCGCCAACAACCTTGCCATGCGGACGGTCTTCTACAGGCAGCACCCTTTCCCCGACCTGGAAGGAACCTCGCGAGGCAGTTGTATCGTTTTGGCCTCCAGCCTTGCCGAAGCGAATATTCCGATGCACCAGAGTCCAAGAGCGCGCGTTTCTCATCCGGCGCCAAACGGCTTTGGGCACGTTTCGAAACGAGCCCTGGCCCAAGGCCGTGACCGCCTGTTCCGGGAGCGAAATTACGGATCCCATCGCTCCGCTTCCTGGCTGGCCTCCTGCGCAAGGCTGGCGCGCCACTGGGGCGGCTCCGCCTGGAAAATCTGCACCCGGTTCCACCGTGTCGATCTCAACCCTCTGCTGATTCCGGCCGCGGTTGCGGTCGCCTGGTATTACTACCTGTTGTACTGGACCGGGGAAACGATGTCTCACCTCGGGCTATCTGCTATCCGCAAGGTTCGTGTCTAGCTAGTCAGGGTGCGGTCGCCCTTATATCACCATTCCCTCGTCGAGGGCTTGCCGGATTTCGAAGGCGAACGGCAGGAGAATGTCGTCATAGACCTCGTTGCGGTCGTGATAGCGAAACCGGGTGTCGTCATGAACCCGAAGACCGGACCATTCTTTGTCCGGCTCCCGGCGACGCCGCTTTCTGGCTTCATACTGTTCCGCGCTCTTAACCGCGTAATGGTTGATTCTCAACCGCGCAACGGAGACCTGGCCGAGCGAGGTGGGTGTCCAGTTATAGGGATCCATCGGTATTTTCGGAAAATATCTCGCCAGGTCGCGGCCAATCCGGTTTCTGACACGCTGCAGTGCGTGCGCCCAGCGACGCCCGCCCGACCTGTTGTTGAGGCGTACCTGGCACGGAGTGCCCTGTTCATTGACGGCCAGAGCGCCGTTCTTGAATTCCGCAAAATGCGCGTTCAGCACACGATTCGTGCGAGCGGGATTGAGGATTGTCTTTAAGCGCCGGTTGCGGACCCAATCGGTCGGAGCCCGGTACAGGAAATTCTCAATAACCAGTCCTTCGGGGCTGCTCGTGCAGCCCGAGGAGCCATAAACCTGCCAGTGGACGACGACCCCGGGGAAATGCTCAAACTCGCTCAACACCGTGTGCAGGTTCCGTACCGCTGGTGAGAACAGGAACTCGTCCACATCGACCAACGCCAGCCAGCGAATATCGGCGCCGAACCGCTCGAGGCAGTCATTGTAAGCACGGGCCTGCGCGAAATTCTCGAATGAAATCGGCCACGGAAGGAGCGTTACCAGGCCCTCGCTGCAGTAGGGCGCCAGTATTTCCGCACCGTTGTCATCGCTGAGATTGTCATATAGAAAAAAATGCTCCACACCGACCAGCCGATGAAATTCGATCCACTCCCGCAGAAAGGGCGCCTCATTCTGAAAAATCGCGCAGATGGCTAGGTTAATTGGGGACAATCTATTCTGAATCTATTATGTGGATAATTTGGACTACACTGGCGAAAATTGAAAGCGAGCGCCAAATTTCACCAAAGGGCCGGATTCAGGAATTGTCGCGCTGGCGGAACTCCAGCAGCCGGCGCTCGAGAGGCTGGCCATCGCTCGATGAAATTTGCAGCCACAGGCGTGCGGCGGGCACTTGCTCACTGTTGAGCAAAACTTTTGCGTGGCCATTGGCGGTTGGTGCTGAGGTCCAGGTTGTTACCGCGGTTCCCGTTTCATCGACCAACGCGAAATCCAGTGATTCCTGCCCCCGCGAAACCGGCGCCAGTTCGATGTCCAGCAGCATGGCAGAGCGGCCCTGAGGCTTCAGCACCGTGACGTCCGGCATTCGATTGTCCGCTGAGCGCATGATATTCACCGGAACGGTCAATACATTGTTTAGTGGCTGGCTGAGCAGGTCGACCTGGTGTTGTAGAACGGCTGAGTCGTTACTGACTTTCCAGAACATCAACGTGCTGAATACGGCAAGCACCACTGTTGCGGCCATGGCCAGCCGCTGCCAGTGGCCAAAGCCGGATGGCGGCACTGCCGCCGGCGCTGCGTGAGCAGGCTCTTGCCCTGATTCAATCAAAAGGGTCTCACGCAAGGCCAGCGCTGTTTCCAGGTCCTGCTGCATTGCGGACGACTCCATAAGCGCCACTTCGAAATCCGCCATTTCATTCGTCGTCAGTTCGTCGCGAATATAGCGATCGATCCACACCTGATTCGAAGTTTGTCTAGCCATCGAATAAACCTCCAAAAAGCATGGACTTGAGCCCCTTTTGTTGATTGATCAATGCACGCATTCTCTGCTTGGCCCGGTACAGCACGCGGTCGAAATGGGTTGAAGAAAGCTCCAGATCGCGACAAATCTCGTTTTTGTCTTCGTCAGCCAGGTAAAAACGGCGCAAAATCTCACGATCCCGCGACATCGCCAATTTGTCCAATGCGTCCTCGAGCACGGCGCGGGTCGTCTTATTGTCTATTTCCCTGGCTTTATGATCTCTATGTGAATGATGAAGGGAAATAGTCCCATCATCCTGGTGAATATATCGTTTCTCTTTGCGGAAATGATCGATGCTGATGTTCACGGCCGTCTGCCGAATGAAGGCAGACAGACTGCGTGGGTTTTTCAAATCGCCGGCGCGTAGCTTTTTCAGAATAATGACGAAGGTGTCCTGACAAAGATCGTTTGCCAGCTGGATGCTCCCGGTACGTTTGAGCAGGATGAGCTTGATGCTGCGGGAATAACGCTCGACAAGCTCGGATTCAGCGAATGCATCGCCGCATTCGATGCGGCTTACAAGGTCACTTGTTTGTTCAGCTAATGAAGACAAGAAAGGCCCACCCGATCCACTTTCTTAATGCCCCATGACAATCCTATCCGAATCGAGACCATATTGCATCGCCGCCGCCTACCCATAATTTAAGCAGTTGAACACAAATTGCGCGTGAAAGGTGGGATATTTGGCGGATTCAAGTCACTTGATTATTAGAGGCTCGCCACCCATGAACTACAATCATTATGGAGATTAATAGTGAAACTTTCGAATATCGGAACCAAATTACTGATATTGATTGCAGGATTCAGCAGTACTGCCCTCGCCGACGACGCCACCACGGAACTGTTCAACCTGCTGAGCGAGGGTGAATGCAGACCTGCCGTTCTGACCGGCGACGTTTGGACCATCGATACCTCGCCAGTCGGCACCCATGATCAACTCTTATGGGGCGATCAGCTCATTTTCGAGCAACTCGAGCCCACTTCGTCGCTTTCCCACAAGAGCGAGTTCAATGTCTGGAGAAATGGCCAGCTTTGGGTGAGTGTCGACGGCTGGTCGGGTTCCTGTGTGCGGGACGGCAACCAGAGCCTTTACGTCGTGACCGGTGAAATCGAAGTTGACGGCTGCATTCATGAATTGGCCATCGGCAGACTGGACCACGATGACGCGCTTTCCGGACAGATCGAAATCGTCTTCCAGGACAGCACTTCCAAAAAACAGGAGGAATGTCAGGATTTCATCATTCTGCATCCCGGGCATGCGCATGGGACCAATGACTGACTCGTAGGAGCCGCAGGCGACCCGCCGACCCTGGTTGGGTGAGTCGAGCAACGCGAAGCGCACCAGAGGGGTCGCGCGACTTTCAACGCAGTCGAGCGCAGCCGCCTTCCGCCGACAGGCGGGAGCAGGGAAGCGAGACTCCTTATTATTTGAAATAGATCTGGAAAGACGGCCAATCCAGAGGCCCGGGAGATTGCTCCCGGGCAATAAATCGGCGCTTGGTGGCCGCCAGCGCCTGGGGGGCATTCATGTCCTGGATCATTGCTGAGTAAAATTCGATCATGAATTGATAAGCGAACGCGTCCGATACGGGCCACAAACTGGCGACGACGGCGTCCGCGCCCGCCAGCAGGAACTCGGAAACAAATCCCAGATTACTGTCGAAAGAAAATGAGTTGACGCCGGTCGTTTCACAGGAACTCAGTACAACCAGATCCGCTGATAGCCGCGCCTGACGGATATCCAGTGGGGTCAGGTAGTTACGCTCTCCCTGACCGGCCTCAGTGGCGAGTATCAGCCGGGATAACTCCGGGTATTCGAGATTGATCATGGCGTGGCTGGCGAAATGTATAAGATCGGATCGGGCATAAGACGGACCCAGGAGCAGATTTGGTCTCAGGTTCGGTCCGGTCAACCGGGTAATCTCCAGATCATCATAAAGCGAGGCAATGCCTTCGATTTCACTGGCCGCACGAGGCAGATTCACGTTGTCTGCCGCAAACCCATCGGGATCACCCGCCAACAGCAGCTGACGCCACTCGCTTGCAGCGCTTTCCGTTAGCGAAGCTTTTCCGAGACCGTTAAGCGACAGGACGTTGATCACATCGTGATCCTGCGCGAAGTAGCGGCCATTCCGCCGTATTGCTTCGAAAGGAAATCCCGCCAATCGCCCGGCAGCTAAAAGGTAGACCGTTCGCGGCAATAAATTTTCGATTGGCTCGAGCAGCAGATCGCCCATTTGCTGTAAGTCCCGGTCCCGGTTGTTGTTGCCCACCATGCGCAGGCCATCACGCAATCGCTCCAGAACACCGATCAGGGTATCGCTGTCCGGTAGTTGAAAAAGCTGCACGCCTGTTTGCGCGGCGACCCAGGCCCATGCGGATTCTTCTGAGAAGAAGTAAGTCAGCAGGGCGCTTTCAGGCGGCATCTGTTCAAGCAGTTGATCCAGCTCATCTGCTTGCAATAATGATTCCCGCAAGTTGTTGTTATCATTAAGAGACATAAGCGCCCGATCGATGGCTTGCCGGGTATCGTGGCGGTCATTGCGATCCTCCGTTTCAAGCTGCGCCAGCAATAGCCTGAGCTTCTCCATCTTTGATTCCCCAATGGAGGTTTCCGCCACCGTATAACGCTCCTGTTGAAGTGGAGCATTGAGCAGACGGTTCAGCGCGAGCAGGGATTGAAGCGGCCGTTGCGCAGGGTCGGTGTGTTGCAGAATAAGGTCCATGTAGGTTTCAAAAATCTGCGAGCGACTCTCCCAGTACCACGCACCCAGGACTCCGGGCAGGCTATTGCGGTAAAACTGGAGATCATCGATCAATTCGCTCATCAGCTCTGTCGCTGCCGCGGCATTGCCCTGCCTCAGATAGTTACGCGCAAGCAGAAAGCGGGCCTCCATCTCCCGGCTGGGTGTCGCCTTGGGCAACCACTCATCCAAAGCAATTTGGAGGGCTGAGGCAGCGCAGTTATTTCCCGGCTGATTGAAGGAAATAGCGCATCGTTGCAGACCTGCCAAAAGATTGAGCCCCGTCTCCCCCGCTCCAGAGCTCAACGTTTGAGCTTTTTCGAAAAATGCATCGACCTCGAGAGGTTTATTCGGGATTTTCGCAAGAGCATCCAAACCAAGTTCGTACTGGTATCGTGCTTCTTCCAGATCGGAACCAAGGTATTTTGCTTGTCGGCTACGAGCAGACTCCATGAGATCGAAATCACCCTGGGACCGATGTATGTTGGCCACCAAATGATATCCATCTCTGAGCCCACGGCCGTAATTCGCTTGCTCCATATGGCTCATGGCGTCATGAATCATTGGCAACGCCCGCTCCGCATACCCCATGGCCTGGTAGGCATACGCCAGAGAAGCGCCACTGCGGCCCATGCCTTCGGCAGAATTCAACTCACGCCAGATTTCCAGGGCATGCTGCTGTGCCTCGATGGCCTGCGGAAAGTGGTAAAGCTTCTGGTAAAGCCGGC
>CAMYKC010000014.1:0-22966 GCA_947258865.1 uncultured Lysobacterales bacterium | reverse complement strand
TCAGATCGCCCTGCCGCTCGCGAACCAGGGCCAGGTTTCCCAATACCAGATTCTGGAGTTCCTGATCTTTCAGATCGTGCGCAATCTCCAGTGCTCGAGTATATTGCTGTTCAGCCTGCGCATAGGAATCCTGGTAAAAATATCCGATGCCGCGCGCGTTAACGGCCCAGGCCTGTTCAAAACGGTGCCCGATGTTGGCAAACCGCTCTGCTACATGCTCAAGCAATTGCTGCGCGCGAATGAACTTCTTCTGTGCAACTTCCGGAGCATCATTCTCATCCCGCTCAATCAGCACCTGGCCTTCGAGCTGAGCGGCCATCATTTCGACCAAAGGGTACAGCCCGTTGCTGGCCTTCTTCTGGACATTCCGTGCCAAATCCGCAGCGACCTGATATTCCGCCAGTGGAAAATAACGAAAGTAGGCTTCGAGGTATTCTGCCCACAACTGCTCTTCCAGATCACCAGTGCGTTCAAAGCCCCTGGCTGCCGAGCGCAACTTCTCCACCCGCTCCAGCCAGACTTCACCGGACTCGTCATCGGTTGACTGGATGGCTTGTTCGTAATCCCTGAAAGCTTGCAGACGCACCGCGTCGAGTTTGGATCCGGCGGACAAGACAAACACCCGGACATTGATGAAGGAGTTGCGGGTCATTTTATCCGGCTGGATACTGATGCTGACCGGATCCTGGCCGGGGTGATACTCAACGATTTGGAAGACCGGGCCCATCCGGAGGTAAGGCAGCCGGGCAGTGCTCAATTCACCGCCATCCGCCGCCAGCAAACGGGATTCAAAGGCCGTTTCATAACCGTCAATCCGCAGCAGAAGCACCGGTTCTTCTGAATGCTGCAGTTGGAAACCGACAGCCTCGTTCCCTGTCAGCTGTGAAAAGGTGTAGTGGGCGACCAGTGCCGGATTTTGCGCTGCCTTTTCACAGGCGCTCAAACCGGCCATGAGAATCATGGCCAGTGTGATTAACCATTTCAGTCTTCCAGGCGATGCAAGGACCATCTCATGGAATTTACCTGAATCGGCTGAATAGTCGTAGTGAATTCGCCAGCTAAAGTCAGAAAAGATCAGGCCCGCAGAACTTCCTCGAAACCTTCACGCCTAAAAAGCTCATTTGCATTAACGGATCCAAATTGGTCTGCGCTCTTCATTTCGGTATAGAACCTCACTTCTCCACTTTCATCCTCCAGATCCTGGAGCGAAATCATATGAGTTTTAAAGATTCCGGGCACAAATTCCTCAAATCTGACACCTGACAGATCCTGCTCCAATTTGAAAGCATAGGCTTGTAAAGCTCCATTATTGATTGCCACTACAACTTTCCAGAAGTTCCTGGGTATTTTCACCACGATGTCTTCATCATCGTCGACGCCTTTGAAAACCGGGTCGTCATCTTTGAATATGGGCCCGGAAAACACGCAGAGCTTTTGTGATTCAGCATGATCCATCACGTGATTTTCCAGCTTACCCCAAATGCCTTGCTGGTTTGATCTATTGAATTGCAGCACCTGGGGAGAGCAGTTGGTCACATGATAGCTGTCGCCGTTGGCCCGTTGGACTTCTGCATAATTGTCTCCAAAGCACACGATGTCGCGCCGGACCAGGTGACCCTTGTCAAACGACTGGCGGTCCTTGTTGTAGAAGCGATCAGGAAGCTGAAACTGCTCCAGAATGCGCGGGTCGAGAGCCCATTTTTCCCGGTCGTTTTGCGCGAAGCCGCCGAGCCCTTTGCGCGTGTAGTCCGAATCGGGACGGTTCAGATCAGGACGTCGCGCTTGCACCCGGCCATCGACATTGGCGCCAGTTATCAAGGCCAGACGGCGCTGCTTTTGAACTATGACCGAAAAATGCTGGTAGGGAATCCGGAAGGAATTATCCTCCATTTTGGCGACCCGGCTGCTGAAGCGGGGCCTGGGCATACGCAATAAGGTACCCATGAAATTGTCGTCATAACCCTGGCGATTCGAGTAATCCCTGTCAATAATCGGTTCCTTGGTGACCTCAATCGCCAGACCGCCCGAATCGGTGAGCATCGACTGAGCGTCCCTCAGCAATTTCGCAGAGTCACCCACCATCTGAACGTCAAATTGAAGGGGCAACGTTACCCTCGCCCCGCCATGTTCGAGATGAACCTGGTAGCCAGCAGCTCCCGACACCCCGGCACCGGAAATATTCAGATCGTCCACATCCTTTTTCTTCTCTGGATCCAGCACAGTCGGGCTGAGAGGTGGAGCCTCAATCTCCCCCCTGGAAGCACTCAGAAATTCCCCTGCCAAATCCCTGGGATCACCACTCTGTTCGACATGCCTGACGATACGGCTTGCACGAATTCCCTCGTTCGCCAGCCAGTCGATCTCCGAGTCATCGGCATCGGGCCCGGCAGGAAGGCCGGTTTTCAGTAACCAGTTACCCTGATCATCCGTTTTCGGAACTCCCGAGTGATGAAGACCCACGATTTGCCATGAATCATTGAATACCGGGGATCCGGAAGAACCTGGTGAAGTATCCGAGCTATACAGAAGAACCAATTCCTTGATGTCAATCAGCTGATTCGCCCGAATTGCGATCTGCTTGGGCTGACCTCCAGGATGCTGGATGATGGTCATCGATTCGCCGATATTGATTTTTCCGGTTTCGGCGATCAGACGCTGAAAACCGTAATCGGAAAGTTTTCCGTTGCCCACAGTCGGAGTCGCTGCCACGGCCACCAGCGCAAAATCCAGGGTCTGGCTGCTCAGATAAAATCTGGCCGGATCAAGATCGAACCGAGTGGTAGGACGGGGACGGCCCAAAGCATCAAGTTCGAATTCAAACTCGGCCTGCGCCGTGCCGGCTTCTTCGGCGGTTCTCAGAACATGATGGTTCGTTATAACCAGGGAGGGCGAGACTTTGAAACCACTGCCATATCCGATCTCACGGCCGTTATCGTCTCGAAGAATAATGCGGCAGACAGATCGGGCCGCATGCATGGCACGCGCCATATAATTCATATCAAGCAAATCGTTTTTACCCAGAATCCTCTCGAGGTCCCGTGGTGAAGGCCTGTTGTCCGCTTCTGTTAAGCGCACGGTCCTTGCGGTCATTCGTTCCACTGGAATTCTGGGTCGCTCGATCAGCCGAATGCGGTTTTTTTTGGCGGCAGATTCCCGCTGGCTGACATCGAGTCGGTTGTAGGTCGATGCGGCTTGTTCCATTAATCGACTGATTTTCAATTCACGATCCTCCTCACGGCATTCGCAGGACTGACTTTGTGGTCCATTACTATTGTGTCATTTCTACGAATTAAAAAGTGGGAGAAGATTCTTGTTTATCTCACCATAATCGAAATCATCCTGAATCATTTTCCGGGCGCATTTGCGCTCATCGACGAAGCCACGCATGCCTGGGAAAGCTGCCAATGGTTAGAAGCGGTGATATCAATTCCTAGACAGCGGATATTGCATCATCCTCAGATCCGAGCAAAATCGCCCAGGTGGCAAAGTCTTCGCTGAAGTCTTCGAAACGGTGCTCCACGCCGGCCGGCACGAACATGATGTCGCCCGGCTTGAACGGGTTTCGCTCATCGCCGTTTTTAAAATACCCGGTGCCTGATATGACAAAGTAAACTTCATCGCACCAATGGGGTTCCTGTGGATCATGACCACGTGGTTGATAGATTTCAATTTCGAGCGAACCACGTTTGAACAGACCCTGCCACGTATCGTCAATCTCAGGGCGCAACTGTTTCAGCGCCCATTGCGCATCAATATGGTGCTTTCCGGGATAAGGCTGAGTCATAGCGTCTTGTGGCGTATGAAAGCCAATAATCCATTCAATGATTGCCGCAGCGGACAGTTTCTTGCTTTCAAATCCACCATTATCTTTAAATCCAGAAGTATCGATTGACATGGCCAAGTACCCCTCGTAATTGCGCTCGGGAATTTTCCCAAAATCAGTATATGCAATCCGAGTCGAATAAACGTCGATTGGACCCCAAAACATTGTTACAACGTGTTACACGGAAACATGTGCCGGCGACAATCGAAAACCGGCATTTAACGAATTCTTCAGAAACTCTTAAGCGACATCGCTTATCATTTCAGTGTTTTCACCACACCCGGTTGCGGGAATCGGGATTGCACAGGAGCCGGGAGAATTGTCGTGGCCAAAATAAAAGTTGCCATTGCTGGTGTAGGTAACTGCGCCAGTTCATTGATTCAGGGTCTTCATTATTACACCCCAGCTCGTTGCAGCGGCGGCGTTAGTGGCCTGATGCATGTCGAAATCGGCGGGTACCGTCCTTGTGACATAGAGGTTGTGGCGGCATTCGACATCGACCAAAGAAAGGTCGGCAAAGACCTGAACCAGGCCATATTTTCCAAGCCAAACTGCACTACTGTCTTCCAGGCCGACCTGCCGGAAGCGGGGGTAAAAGTGCAAATGGGTAAAATCCTTGATGGATTTTCAGCTCATATGGCGGATTTCGAAGACGACCGCACATTCGTTCCGGCGGATGACATCGAGCCAAGCCGGGCGATGGTCGTGCAAAAACTCAAAGCCAGCGGCGCCGAAATGCTGTTGAACTATATGCCGGTGGGCTCCGACCAGGCTGCTAAATTCTACGCCGATTGTGCGCTGGAAGCAGGTATTGGTTTCATTAACAACATGCCGGTCTTCATCGCCAGTAATGAGGAATACGCAGACAAGTTCAAGGTCAAGAAACTCCCCCTGATCGGGGATGACATCAAGTCCCAACTCGGAGCCACCATCGTTCACAGGATGCTGACCGACCTGGCTAGAAAACGCGGTGTCAAAATCAGGCGGACCTACCAGCTGAACACGGGTGGCAATACGGATTTTCTCAATATGAAGAACCAGGATCGACTGGCTTCAAAGAAAATTTCCAAGACCGAAGCGGTGCAGTCGGTAACGGCCGTCCGCCTGAAAGACGATAATATCCATATTGGACCCAGCGATTATGTGCCCTGGCAGAACGACAACAAAATCTGCTTCATTCGGGTCGAAGGTTATCTTTTTGGTGATGTTCCGACCGACATCGAACTGCGATTGTCCGTCGAGGATTCTCCCAACTCAGCCGGCGTCGTGATTGACATGATCCGTTGTTGCAAGCTAGCCCTGCTCGCGGGCGAAGGAGGCATACTCCACGGCCCTTCGGCTTATTTTTGCAAACATCCACCCATACAGTACACAGACGACCAGGCATACGAAATGGTGGAAGAATTTATTAACAGGCATGTCACAACGGCGAGGGCGGTGGTGTGAATTGCCTGATCGTGGCAGCTGGCCAGGGGACCCGTTTGCGCGAAAAAGGCGAGAGTAAACCACTAATCAAGATCAAGGGGATTCCGTTGATTGAACGTGTCATGACCGTTGCACGAAGAGCCGGTGTCGATGCCTTTTTCGTCGTCAGCGGCTACCGTGGCGACGGCCTCAGGGCAGCGCTGGATGCACTCGCTGCGCGCGACGGCCTGTCGATAACGCATATCGTAAATAACGACTGGGACAGGGCCAATGGCATGTCCGTTTATAAAGCAAGGGAAGTACTGAAAGATCCCTTTTTACTGACCATGTGTGACCACCTGGTCGACCCGGAGATCATTCGCGATCTGCTCAGGGAAGCGCCGGAACCCGACACCGTTACCTTGTGCGTGGACTTCGATATCGACAATCCTTTGAATGACCCGGTCGATGTCACGCGCGTCAAGTGCCGGGCAGGCCTGATCGAACATATCGGCAAGGTCATCAAGGACTACAATGCCATCGATACCGGAATTTTTTTGTGTACGCCCGTCATGTTCGAAGCGCTGGAAGCAAGCTTCGAGGCAGGAGACGAGAGCATTTCCGGCGCCATGAATGTGCTGGCGCGCCGGGGTAAAGCGAAGGCTTTTGACATCCAGGGCCGGCTCTGGGTCGATGTCGACGATCCAACCGCCTTTGCGCAGACGGAGAGACTGATCGAACAAGGCCGTCTCTGAACCAACCTTTCAATACCATGCAGCCCGATTCAGCCAGGAAAGAATCCGCTACGCGTACCCGCGAAATCGAAGAATTCACGAACCTGTATTTTATTCATCCGCTTGCCGCCCGATTGACGCCTTTTCTGGCCCAAGTCGGGATCAAGCCAAACTGGGTGTCGTTTACCGGAATGTCCTGTGGAATACTGGCGGGGTTTGCGTACTACCATTACCAGGATATTCGATACGCCGCCGGTGGCTTCTTGCTGATGGTTGCCTGGCACATCCTGGACGGTGTCGACGGCCAACTCGCCAGGCTGACAAACAGTCAATCAGAATTCGGAAAAATTATTGACGGTATTGCCGACAACGTCACATTTGCCGCTGTTTACCTGGGACTTGGCCTGTCCATGTCTCAAACCGGGGGCGCGTGGGTCTGGCTGATTATCGCCCTGGCCGGGGCTGCCCATTCCCTGCAGGCGGCAAGCTACGAAGTCCAGCGGCAGGAATATGATTTCTGGGGCTGGGACAAGCAATCCGCTGAACTCAAATCGACAGAAAAGCTGCGCCGTGAAAACCAGCCCGGGTCCTTTGTGCAACGTGTGATCTACGGCCTGGGGCTCAGTTATGTCCGCATGCAGCACCTGGCTGCCCGCGTTGATCCCGAGTTCCGGGAACAGCTTGCCGGCGCCCTGGCCGCCCAGACAGACGACGCAGAGGCAGTCAGGCGCCGGTATCGGCAATCGTTTTCATCCCTGGTGCGCGGCTGGTCAGTCATGTCCTCAAACTACCGTACGATCGGTATATTCATCTGTGCGGCACTGAAGATTCCGCTGCTGTATTTTCTGATCGAGATTCTGGTCCTCACGCCATTGACGATGCTGATGATCAGGCGGCAGAAATCCAAGTGCCGGGCGTTTTCCCGGTTTCTGGATCAGCAGGCCCCGTAAGCCTTGTCCAGCCCAGGTACCGATACCAAACCCGGAAGGAGGCCCCTGGAGCGCGGTCTGCTGATGAATGCGCTCGGCATCATCATCAAGGCCTCACGCACTGTTTACCTGATCCTGTTCAGTCGCATACTGGGCGCGGAAGGTTTCGGGATCTATCTGCTGGCATTCGCCGTCCAGGAATTAATCAGTAAATTCGCCATACTCGGTTTGAACTGGGGTGGCAAACAGGTCGTCGGCAGCCTGAGGGCACAGGGGAAAGACCACAGCATTCGCCCGACCGTAATCAGGATATTGGGGATAACACTCGCGTTCGCTTCTCTGGTTGCCCTTGTGCTGAATCAAAACGCGGAATGGGTGGCCGCGCTGCTGGGACAGAAATCGCTCGCCGGGCCGCTCAGGATCTTCGCCGTCGGATTCCCTTTCCTGTGCGGGATGTATGTGCTCGTTTATTCATTCAGGCCGAAACTGAACATGAAATACGAGATGTGGGTTACGTCCATTATTGAACCTGTATCGGTCCTGCTGATCGGCATCGTATTCCTGCTGCGCTTCCGGAATGTCGAGGTACTGGCATACGCCCATGTGGCCGCCTCGATCATTGCGTTTTCTGCTGCGGCCTTTTTTTTCAACCGGATCTATCCGTCAGCCGAGAGCCACGGCGGGGCTTCCATCGACTGGAAAATGCTGCTGAACGGGAGCGCCGCTATGGGCGGCATGGAGTTGGTTGGTAACCTGCAGATCCGGATCGATCTTTTTGTTCTGGCGCTGTATTTCCCGCCAAGCATCATTGGTATTTACGGAGCGGCGACACAAATCGTCTCGCTGCTGCGCAAGTCCAAGGCGGCTTTTGACCCGATCCTGATGCCGATTGCCCAGGGTCTGTATCTGCGCAGTGATCAGGAACGATTACAGGGGGAAGTATCACGGGCGGTTGGCTGGGCCATGAGCATCGGCCTGGGGCTTCTCGGTTTGATGACATTGATACCCGCTCAACTGCTGGGACTTTTCGGCACGGAATTTACCGGCGCGATATTCAGCTCGGTACTGATCATTCTGGCAGTCGGGCAGTTTTTCAATATGAGCCTGGGCCTGAGTGAAGGCATCCTCGCCATTACCGGTCATGCCTATGTCTCGCTGATCAGCGCGGTGATGCTGGTCATTGCCGAGCTTGCACTGCTGCTCCTGCTGATCCCCGCCTGGGGTCTCAAAGGCGCCGCCGTGGCTGCGAGCCTTCCTTTCGTCGGGGTGACCATCTGGCGGGTAATGCAGACCAAACGGCTGCTGGGCATCCGCATGTTCACCGGCGCCCAGGCCAGGATTGTTGTCACCTGGGTAGCGTGCTTGGCCCTCGCTTTGTTGGTGCATGTCATCAGCCCCCACGCATGGGGAATCAATATCGTGCTTTCGGTCTTCGTTTTTCTGGGGGGCTATGGCTTCGTTTCATGGCGATTCAGGCTTCCAACCGGCGTCAAACGGTCCACCTGAAACCGGGTACGTCAGTCGGCTTCCACGATCTGCTGGATACCGGAGCCGGCTTCCGCTTCCGACAAAAAATACAAATCGTCATAATCCGCGAAGGCTTCGGACCCGGTTGCATTTGCATCACTCAAAACGCCGACGGCGATAATCCGGCGCCGTGGTTCTTTTCCGAATGTCTCGCGGAATGCCGCCCGCAGGTCGAACACATGCCTGCGCCATTCGCCCAATCCCGTTTCACCACTGTCGGCGACAATGATCCATGGCCGGCCGATTCCGCTGCGTTGCAGGGCGGTGCCAACAGGCAGCGTGGAACTCCAGACATACTTCACGGTTACCGGAATGAGCCCCATCACACGCTGGTAAACAATATAGATGGCGGCGGCGCTGTCGCCGGTCTTGCCATGGCGCTCATCACCATTTTCCGGAATCCGGTGCACGCGCCACTTGAAGGAAATATAGGGGTAGCGATCAATGTCTATCTTGATTTTCTTGCCAATGATGACCGACTGACCCTGATCGCTGGCGGCCAGGTATTGGTTGCCGTCCTGTGCTGCTACGGTATACGGTTTGTCGCTGTTATTGTCTTCCTTGCGCCAGTCCCAGCCGGCTGGAAACCGGCCAATTTCGTAGCTCTGGAAATCATCGATAAGCACATATTCTGAGCCGCCCTGCTCTGCGGCTGTATTCAGCGCGGTGGCCATCATCAGCAGGAACACGATGCGTTTACAAAGATCGCTGACTCCTGGCCGGAAAGGTCGACTTGCCATGCCGCTATTATGACCGACCGGGTCAACAAAGTATTAACCAAAGGCATGCTATGATTTCGTTCCGCTAGCCATAAATCCAGTCATGATCACACCCGGCCCGACCCGGAAAACCGGTCACCCGTTCAGGAGACAAAGCAACATGCGCAGTGGGATGGATCGTCTGCAATCGAGTGCCCGGTTTGTCGGCCGCGCGGTCACCTCGCGCTACAATCCCTTGCTCGCGCAGATGGTGGTTACCAGGCGCTGTAACCTGAGCTGTGGTTATTGCAATGAATACGACTCGGTTTCACCCCCGTTACCGCTGCCGCAACTGCTGGCCCAGGTCGACCACCTGGCCGAGTTGAAAACCGCAGCGATTACCTGCACAGGTGGCGAACCCTTGCTGCATCCCGACCTGGCGGAAGTAATCCATGCCGTTCGCAAACGCCGCATGATAGTGACGATGATTACGAATGGCTTCCGTCTGAGCAGAAAGCGCATCGAAAAGCTCAATGAAGCAGGTCTCCAGGGTATGCAGATCAGTATTGATAATCTGGAGGCGGATGACGTTTCAATGAAAAGCCTTGAATCCGTCGAATCCAAACTGAAACTATTGGCTGAACACGCCGACTTCGAGGTCAATATCAATTCGGTACTTGGAATCAGTGACGAACGCACCGCCGATGTCGTCAAGATCGCCGAAACCGCCAGGAAATACGGCTTTTTTCATTCCGTCGGGGTATTGCACGACGATACAGGCAGCCTGAAGCCACTGAGCCCAAGGCAATTTCAGGCCTATCGGACCGTGACGAAAATCTCGGCTTCGAGCACCCACCGTTTGAACTACTGGTTGTTTCAGAAGAACCTGATGCACGGCCAACCAAACGATTGGAAATGCCGTGCCGGCGCCCGCTACCTGTATATCTGTGAGGAGGGCAAAGTTCATTGGTGTTCACAACGCCGCGGTTACCCCGGGACGCCACTGCTCGACTACACGCGCGAAGACATCAGGCGTGAATTCAACACACAGAAAGACTGCAGTCCGAACTGCACCCTGAGTTGCGTGCACCAGATGAGCATGTTTGACCGCTGGCGCGGAAGACAGACCCTGAAGGAACCCGCCATGGATGCATTGAGCGGGCATGTTCTCAGGATTGACGGCTGAAGGGATAGGTATGCCACTGAGAGCCCGGCTGGTCATCGCCTCATACGCGGGTCTTTATCTGCTATTCAGTGCTGTGGTTCTGACCGTTGCCGGTCTGATGACAACGAACATTTGGATAAGCTGGGCGCTGGCGGCCGTGCTGCTGGTCCTGGCGATCCTGTTATTGGACGCCTTTTATCCCAGGGTCAGCTTATTCATCCATTCAATAAGCAGAATCCCACAAAATCCGGGTGAAAAAACGATCGCCCTGACTTTCGATGACGGTCCGGTAGAACCCTATACCGGGCAAATACTCGACATCCTGGATCGCTTCAACGTCAAAGCCAGTTTTTTTTGCATCGGCGCAAACATTCAGCGATATCCCGCAGTGGCGCGAGAAATTGTGCGCCGTGGACACACTCTGGGCAATCATACCCAGACACACCGCAGCCTGCTTCTCGCAGATGCTGACAGCGTTGCTCGAGAATTGGGAGAGGCGCAAAAAACCATCCGGCAACACTGTGGATTCGAGGCCCGCTTCTTTCGCTGCCCGAAAGGTTACAAGAGCCCGATCGTGGCCCGCATATTGCGCCGCAAACGCCTCGATCTGGTAGCTTATGGCTACCCCATCTGGGACGTGGAGAACCCGCCTGCGGCTGAATTGGTTGAACGTGTCCTCAATCGGGCCGTTCCGGGTGACATCATTGTCATGCACGACGGATTTCCGCCGGGCAAATCAGGGGAGCGCGATAGCCTGGTGGCCGCATTACCTGTAATTATCGAAGGGCTGTTGGCAAAAGATCTCCGCCCGGTATCACTGGACCAGGCGCTCACGGCCAGACCCTGAACCGCTGCCTGTCATGGGGTTAGTCTCATTCGCGGTCGCGACCAGCACATCGTAGACCTTGCCGGCGGTCGTGACACGATCGTAACGGGCCTGTACGCGTGCCCGGCCATTTCGCCCCATGCGTCGACGCAGGGATGGATCAGCATACAAATCCTCGATCGCTCCGGCCAGGCCATCTACATCATTAACGTCAACCCACAGACCTTCCTCACCATTCCGGACGACTTCCACGGCGCCACCGTGTGCCGCCACGATAACCGGTATCTCCAGGGCCATCGCTTCCAGCAGCACCCGGCCGAATGATTCAGGCAGGAGGGATGGCATGACCAGGAGATCGAAATCCACCATGCAGGGCCGAACATCGTCTCGATAACCGGTAAAAACAGCTTTTTGCCCCAGGCCGAGGGTGGCGGCTAGGTGCCGGTAGTTTGCCAGTGCGTCTTCACGCAGGCTGCTGTCGTTCCCGCCAACGATGGCCAGCCTGACATTGGAACGGCGCCCGGCGAATGCAGCGAATGCGCGGAGCAGCCAGTCGACGCCCTTGCTGGCCTGGATGCGACCCACAAAGCCGACCACGAACTCATCATCCGCGATATCGAAATCGCTGCGCAGGGCGGGTTCGATCGAGTCTCTGCTGTAGTGCTCGAGATCGATACCGTTCGGGATGATGGTTACCTTGTCACCGCTGTGGCGCCGGTAGACGGTTGCCGAGGCCTCTGAATTACAGATAATCCGGCGCACGTGCTTGCGCTGCCCAAGCCAGTCATAGAACTTACCGTCGGCCCACAATTGGTGGCAGGCCCGGGAATGAAACACAACGGGAACACCGGTTCGCGCGCCCACAGCGGCGCCGACCGGTTTTGCCAGCATATGGTTGCAGTGAATCACGTCTGGACGAACATCCTGGACCAGTCTTGTGAGTTTGCCGATACTGCGCGAGAGCCCGAAAACGTTCGCGGGCAGATGCAGCCATGGCATACGGAAGCGGTCCGGCCACGGCCAGGGGGACCGGAGCATTCGTTCCACAAATTCCGGCACGAATACGAGCTCCGCGACGCCTTCGAGTCTTTGCGCCAGAACCCCGGGAGCGGGCATGACAACGATCGCTTCTATCCTGGGGTCGGCAACATTCAAAATCGCCTCCAGGCTGCGCCCGGCTCCACCGCCGTTGATGCAGCTATTCAGAAACAGGATTTTTGTTGGACTTGCCATGATTGTTACGCGACTTCGCCGGACTCTGCCGATTCCTTTTCACTTCCGCGGACACAGGTAGAATATACTGCAATATCCGGCCAGACCTTTCGCCGATATCAACGAGCCTGCCCATAAATCGATGCGCCGCGCGCTGGTCACAAACGAGTTTGCCCCTTCGCATGGCGGTGTCGAGCGGCTGCTGCATGAACGATCCCGTGGCTATCATCCAAAAAACCTGACCGTTTTTTCAGCATATACGGAAAACTGCGACGAGTTCGACAAAAAGCAGCCTTACCGGAGCTTCCGCTCAGGGCGGTGGATGGTCAGTGTGCCGGTTCTCAGGCAACTCGTTCGATCTATTGCGCCGCTCAATCGCTGTTATCGGGAACACCGGAGGCGCAGATTCGACCTGCTCGAGTGCGGACAGGCCTTTCCCGCCTGCCTGTTTGCGTGGGCGCTTCATCGAAAATATGGCACACCCTACCTGGTCTGGGTGCACGGCAACGACCTGCTTGGCCCAAGCCGTTACCGCCTGCTGCGATCTGCCATTCGCAAGTCACTGTTGCAGGCGCATGCAGTTATTACCAATAGTTCTTACACGGCCGGTATCGTGGTGGGCTTTGGTGTTTCGGAGGATAAGATCAGGACCATCGCGCCGGTGGTCGATACCGAAACATTCCAACCTGCGGCGCCGGACGCCGAATTACTGCGCCGGTACGGCATCGAGAATCAAAAAGTCGTGTTGACCGTCTGCCGCCTGGTGGAGCGTAAGGGCGTCGACCTCAGTCTCCAAGCGATGGCCAGACTGCTGGCCAGGCGCCGTGACATCAAATACCTGATCGTGGGCGATGGAGCACAGAAGCGTGACCTCGAGCGGCTGGCCAGGAGCCTCGATTTGGGACAACACGTCATTTTTGCCGGCTCCATAGACGAGGCAGAACTGGCCGCCCATTACAACCTGGCGTCGCTGTTTGTCATGCCCAGCCGGTATCTGCCGAATGAAGCCAGCGTGGAAGGGCTCGGGCTCGTCTACCTGGAGGCGATGGCCAGCGCATTGCCTGTTATCGCTGGCCGCAGTGGGGGCGTTCCGGACATTGTCCTGGACGGCAAAAACGGGTTGCTGGTTGACCCGGGGTCGGTAACCGAACTGACGGCTGCAATCGACAGGCTACTTTCGGACGAGTCGTATGCCGCAATGCTCGGCCGCAATGGCCTGGCGTTCGTCCACCGGCCTCGCGACTGGCGCGTGCTTGATGCCTGAAATCAGCTAGTGTTTGTAAATTCCGTAGAAGGCGATTCCCAGAAGAAGGAACGACGGCGCCAGTATGGTCAATGGGGGATTCAATCCGAACAATCCCGCCAGGTTGCCGGTCATTTGCTGGACCAGGTAAAAACCCATCCCAACCACACCGCCCAGCATCACGCGCTGGCTGGCCGATATATGCCGCACCGAGCCGAGCAGGAACGGCAAAGAGAGTATGGCCATCGCCACCAGCGACAGGGAGATGCTCAATTGCCGCCAAAAAGCGATCCGGTACCGCTGTGTATTGAGTTTGTTGCTTTTCAAATGATCGATGTAGAGAAATAAATCGATGGGTGTCAGCGCCTGGATGGGCAAAACCAGCGTTGACGCCTGGTCGCCGCTCAACAGGCCGGTCCATTGCATGGTGGCCGTCTGTACCTCGGGGGCGTCGATTTTGCTCAGGTCACGCTCCGTAACGTCGGTCAACAGCCAGTCATCGCCTCCGATGATGTCTGCATGCCTGGCCAGATACACATGGGTGAGAAGGCCTGAAGAATTGACCCGGTAGATTTCGATGTCGGTCAGCAATCGATCAAACTTCACTTCTTTCACCCTGACAAAATGTTCATTTCTGCGTGTCCAGAATTCTAGTTTTTTGCCCAAGCCGACTTCCGTGTTTTGCAGTGATTTACTGGTGATCTGTACGGCTTTGCGCTCGCTAACGGGAATCACCAGGAACTGCATCAGGAATACCAGCACAACCAGCGCCAGGGCAACCTGGATCACCGGGCGGGCAATACGGCGCTTGGACATCGCATTGGTACGAATGACCATCAATTCCTGGTGATTCGCCATGGCGCCCAGGCCCATCAGGCTTCCCAGCAGTGCAGTGACAGGCAGAAGCTCGACGAAACGTTTGGGCGTGGTCAGAGCGACAACGCTCAAAGCATCGAACAGAACGTAGCTGCCTTTACCTACGTCTTTCAGGGCATCTGCCAGGGCCAGGAAGCTGAAAAGGGAGAGCAGCAACAGCATGATCGGGATAATGCCAAGGATGAAGTTGAGCATGATGTAGCGGTCGAGTTTAAGCATGGCGGCGACGGCTCCGCTTGCTGATCTTTTTCCAGGGTACGTACAGCGCCAATACGGCCAGTGCGAGCAGGCCCGTGACCCACCAGATATTGCTGACCGTCTCCTGTTGCACCCAACTGCGGCTGATGTCGAGCATGCTGAAATAAACGGCGTAAACCACGAGGGCCAGTAACATCCGGGCGTAGCGGCCTTCGCGCGGACGGCTGCGGCTCAGGGGTATTGCCAGCATGGCAAGGAGCAAGGTGGAAACGGGTGTGGACAGTCGCCACTGATACTCCGCCCGGTCATCTGGCTGGGATGAGTACCGCAGCCTTGTCGTTTTTATGGAGTCTGCTTGGTATTTCACCTGCATTGTCCGCTCGGCCGGCATCCAGAGTGTAAATGCGCCCAGGCGGGCAATAAAATCAGGCCCATCAAGTACCCTTTTGAAAACCTGAGCATTCGACAGCTTGATGCGATGGAATGAAGGCCTTGCCAGGTATTCGAACTGACCGGCGGTTGACGTGATCACCTGCAGGTTTTCGCCCTCGCGCGACCTGATGAACACGCCGTACAAATTGCGGCCATCATCTGATATCCGCTCGACATAAACCGTCCGGTCCTCTTCATCGAAGACATAGAAGCGTGATGGTTTGATGCGATCAACCTCGGACGAGGCCAGGGCCAGAGCTTTTACCTGATAAATCTGCACGTATGCCCAGGGGCGCACCATGATTGAAAATCCGCCAATCAACAGCGCCAGCGCCAGTGCCAGCATCATGATCGGGTTCAGAATTCTTCTTTCACTGATACCGCTCGCCCTCATGGAATAGATTTCCGAGTCGGCGTGGAGCCGGCCCAGGCCAATCATTACCGCCAGATAGAAACTCAGGGGTAGCAAAACCTCGAGCGCGATCAGTGCCTTCAAGCTCGTCAGCTGAACAACTTCGGAAATTTTCAGGAAACCGGCATTGGCGTCCACGAGAAAACGGGCCAGGCTGAACGTTGCGAAAACCACGAGCAGCATGAAGCTGACCACGATAAAAGGCCGAACCACCTCGCGGACAAGATACCGATCAATAATCATGGCCCAATGCTAATCTGCCGCATTCAGGATTCCACTGTCATAACAAATGCTATGATCGGGCGGGTTATTGATGAATTCCACCCTCGAAACAACCCAGTTTATGACACATCGATCAATTATGATGGTTTGGGCGGCCTTTTTTTTACCTCTGAGCCTTCTCGGGGCTAACCCGCCGGGCTTTTCCATTGGCGATACCGTATCAATTGACGCCGATGAAGCCTGGGAGGACGAACAGCCGGACATCGTTCATTTCAGCGGCAACTTTCTGATGAAGGCAGCGGACTGGTCCGTTTCCGCTGACAAGGCGACGGTGTATGGAGACCTGGATAACCCGCAAACTGTGCGGCTTGAAGGCTCGCCCGCCTTTGTCCTGTTGCTCGGACGGTCAGACTCGGGCGGTGGGGATATCACCGGGACTGCCCCGGAGATCGAGTATCACCGGAACGCCAACCTCATACAAATGTCCGGCGGTGCCGAGCTTCGAAAGGATGACAGCATACTCACAAGCGAGGCGATCGAATACTACACCGATCTCGATCGTTACCAGGCAGGTGGGCCCGAAGGTGTCCGGATTGAAGTGACGCCCAGGGACGAAACATCGGATTCGGACTAGGAAGACCTTGTCAGCCTAGCTCCTTTTGATACATCCGGTATCGTTTGGTGACCACACCCCCGATACTTTCAATGATGTTGCGCACACCCAGGTTGTCTTCCAGAATCCAGGAAAGCTCAACCCGCTGGATACCCTTGCGCAGTGCCGGCTGGTGCAGGGCCTGAATCAGTAAAAGGGCAAGTGCAGGTCCCAGCCGGGTGTGCTGGTACTGCTGGCGAACTCCCATCAGCGGCACACGCGCTGTTTGTGGAAAACGGATTTTGAGCCGCCACAACAATTTCGCCCAGCCAAACGGCAGCAGCCTGCCGTCGAGGTCGGCAACGGCTTCGTTGATATTCGGCAATAATGCGATGAACGCCACTGCTTTCCCATCCACTTCGGCGACCTGGATGAAATCGTCCGGCAACAACGAGAGCAACTCCTTGCCGACTGCCTCGAATTCCGCGGCAGTGAACGGAACAAAATTCCAGTTATTGGCCCAGGCATCGTTAAATATGTCCCGCATGAGGCCGATTTCTTCGCTGACACGCTTCCGGTTCAACGGGCGCACGCTGACGTGCTGCGCCATGCGCTGCATGAGGCTCTGTACCTTGGCCGAAAGCGCAAATCCTTTTCGGTCGACTTCATATGCCAGGCAATCCTGCGCCGGCTCGTATCCCCTGCGCTGAATGGATTCATCGTAGTAAGGCCGGGAATGGCTCATCATCACGTACGCGGGTCTGTCGAATCCCTCAACGAGAATGCCGATTTCCTGGTTGATGCCCAGATTGAACGGCCCGACGACCCGCAGCATGCCCTGCTCGCGCAACCAGGATTCCACCGTGCCAAACAGTGCCTCGAATACGGCTGCATCATCGGGTGCTTCAACCAGTCCGAAATAACCCGTTTTATTCTGATACCGATCCAGATGCAGCTGATCGAGCTGGGCTGAAATCCGGCCGATGGGCCGGCCATCCCGGTAGGCCACCCACGCTTGCCACCTGGCATGCTCAAAAAAGGGGTTTTTCGACGACAGGGCCTGCCTGCGTTCCATCAACAACGGAGGAATCCAATTGGGATCATCCCGGTAAATACTCCAGGGGACACGAATGAAGTCCATCAATGCCTGGGTGTCATTTACCGCCGCAATTTGCAGGCTGGTTTCCGTCGCTGGATTCACTGCCGGGCTCCTGTTGCTGACAAGGGCGATTATGCGATAAACAAAACACCCTGTCGCCCGGCAAAAGGGTGTAAATTGTGATGGTGGAACCATTTTCCCCAAGGCATTACGGGAGGCCGCAATGAACGCACCCCGAGTGAAATCCCAGAGCAAATCTAACGACTTCGACCCTGAAAAAATCGCGGCCCGGCCATCGGCCAATGACCTGCGCGACCTGCTGGAAGTGGCTTGTGAAGCCTCCCGCATGGACTGGGACAGGTTGTTCTCTTCCGTTATTTGCAGGCTCCCTGGTCGACCCCTGCTGCGTCGAAGATTCTCGGAATACAACATCCTGAATCCCTGGCGGCCCGCTACCAAGCTTCGCTTCCTGATGGACCTGACGATACCTGCTTACCCGGAGTCGGCGCCCAAGCTGGCCCGAACGCTGCTGCCGCCGGTGGTGAATCGGCGCTTCTGGCGCCCGACCAGTTTTTTCCGCCAGCCTGACGAATACGCCGGGGTCTGCAGCTTTCCTAACGAACACTGGTTTTTCATCAACGGGATCGCGACCAACACGGATGTTGCCCGTTTCAACTCGGCCTACCTTGCCCACCTGTTTCACCGGCCTGTGACCGTGGTTCAAAATGCCTCCGGCTCGCTCACCGTGGATGTACTGGAATGCATGCTCGGCAAAGGCCTGCGGGTCTGCGATAAGCAGATCATGACCGAACCCGCGTGGCGGGCTGCCGCGGCCATCCTGGAAGCCCTCAATGCGGATCATATCGAACACGTTATTGTCATCGCGCACTCGCAGGGCACGATCATCATGTCCAATGTGCTGGCTGCCATCGAAGAGGCGTTGAAGAGTGAATTCGCCACCCAGGACGATCCCGAGTGGCATGCGTTCACCAGGAAACTGATGGGAAACGTTGAGACAGAGACCCAGAAGATGCTGCGCAACAGCCTTGCTCACGCACTGGCCGAGTTCACCAGGAACAAGTCGGAGAAAGTCATGGACCGGCTGAAAAAGCTCGAAATTTACACCTTTGCCAACTGTGCCGACAAAATGCGCTACGTCCATCTGACCAGGCCGATTCCCTTCATGGAACACTTTGCCAATGAATTCGACTGGGTGGCGCGGCTAGGCATCCTGTCGCCGCTGCGTGGCGACAGCGACGCAACCATCGAGATCGATGGGCCCGTATACCAGCAAAAGGGAGAATGGGGCCATCTGCTCAATGAGCACTACCTGGCCTTCATTGACAATTACCTTTACCCCCGCAGCGGCCCGCTGGATCCTGACGACGATCCATATCCCCCCAGCGGTAATAACGACTCAGAGCCGCGCCTTTACAACTATTTTCATGGAAAAAGTCCGAAAAAAGCCCTGCACTGAAGGTTTTGCCCTTCACTGCCTTTCGGCTCATTCGCCGCTTTCAGGCCCGAAAAACACCACCCAGGTGGCAAAGTCATCGCTGAAATCTTCGAAGCGGTGGGATACACCGGCCGGCACGAACATCAGGTCTCCGGGTTTGAACGGATTTCGTTCTTCGCCATTCCTGAAAAAACCCGTGCCCGATATGACACAATAGACTTCGTCGGCCCAGTGCGGCTCCTGGGGATCATGACCGCGCGGCTTATAGATTTCGATTTCCAGCGGACCATGCTTGAACAGGCCCAGCCAGGTGTCTTCAGTTTCAGTGCCTAGCTGCTCGAGCGCCCACTGCGAATCCATATGGTGTGTTCCCGGAAATCTCCGATTCATAACATTTCGCTCATCGTTTGTTGGTCCCCACCCACGCCAAAATTCGTGTGCGACATGGATCATGGCTAAAATTACCGGCTGTGCCGTGTAAGTGTACCTCATGCATAATTTCTCTCACCTACGATTTTTCTTCCCAAACCCGGCACAGCTCGATAATCACTTCGACCGCCTTGTGCATGTCGTGTGTCGAGATCCATTCGAAGCGCGAATGAAAGTTGTGCTCACCGGCGAAGATGTTGGGGGTTGGTAAACCCATGAAGCTCAGCCGCGAGCCGTCAGTGCCGCCCCGGATCGGCTCGACCCGGGGCTCCAGGCCGGCACGCCGGACCGCCTCACTGGCGTTCTCGATGACATCGGGGTGGTGATCCAGCACCTCCTTCATGTTGCGGTAGCTTTCCTCGACCTCGAACTCGACGCGCGAGCCGGGATGCATTTCGACCGCTTGCGAGGCGACTTGTTTGACGTACTGCTCCATTTCTTCCAGCTTGGGAGTCGCGAAATCCCGTACCAGCAACTTCACCGAAGTCTTCTCCACGCCGGCATCTACCATATAGGGATGCACGAATCCTTCGTATCCTTCCGTGGTTTCAGGCGACAGGCGATCTCCGGGCAGGCCATTGATGAACTCCGCCGCGACTTTGATGGCGTTGACCATCTTGCCCTTTGCGAAACCGGGGTGGGTGTTGAAACCATGAAAAGTCAAGGTGATCGCATCGGCTGAGAACGTCTCTATTTGCAACTCGCCCAGTGTCTCACCGTCTACGGTGTAGGCATACTGCGCACCGAAGCGTTCCACGTCGAAGTATTTGGTGCCGTTACCGACTTCTTCGTCGGGGGTGAAACCGATCCGTACCGGGCCATGCATTATTTCCGGGTGGGACAACAGGTACTCCACCGCAGCCATGATCTCGGCCACGCCAGCCTTGTTATCCGCACCCAGCAGGGTCGTTCCCGACGCTGTAATGATGTCGTGGCCCATTTGCTCTGAGAGGTGGGGATTAGCCTCGAGCGAGATCACCGCGGATGCATCATCTGGCAGCACGAGATCCTGCCCGTCGTAGTCCCGGTGAATGATCGCCTTGACCCCTGCCCCACTCATTTCGGGCGAGGTGTCGACATGCGCGAGGAAGCCGATCACTGGCACATCCGGCTTGGCGCTGGTGGCGGGCAGCGTGGCAAACACGTAACCGTGCTTGTCCATCGCCACATCTTCGAGGCCGAGCGCCAGCAGTTCGTCCCGCAGGCGGCGCAGCAGGTCGAGTTGACCCGGCGTGCTGGGAAAGGAATCCGAGTCTTCGCACGACTGGGTGTCGATCTCGACATACTGCAGAAACCGCTCGACACAGTCCGTCTCATATTTCAGTGAACTCATGGCGCACTCCATTAAAGAATCGGCAAGGCACTATCCCTATTTTGCCTCCTTTCGACTCCTTCGTGTTGATTCTGGACGCACACCCGATGCGAAATCCCAGCCCGCGTAATTGAGGTAAGCTAATAACGTTTTTTCAATCGACCACTTCCCGCATTGAGTTACCAGGAAAGGAGTTCAGCATGATGAAGACACGTGACAGCGGCCCCGGCTCGCAAGGTATCGATTCGGAGCGGCGACGGCTGCTGGGCGCTGCCGGTGCCGGCGCTCTGGCTGCCGCTTTCGGGGGCGTTTTGGCAGGAACCGAAGGACGCGCGGAGCAAAAACCCACCGGCCGATTGCGCTGGGGGGTTGTCGGAACCGGCGGGATCGCCAACAGCATGGCGCCGATGATGCAGCAAGCCACGCATGCCGAGCTGGTGGCGGTATCCAGCCGCAAAATGGAAACCGCGAGGGCATTTGCGGAACCAGCGTCCGGGAAGAAATCGGCGTGGCCGCGGCCAACAGCGGCAAGCACGTACTGGGTGAAAAACCCTTCGCCAACCTGACCTCCCTCAAGCGGATTACAGCCGCCTGCCGGGACAACGGGGTTGGATTCATGGACGGCACCCACTTCGTACACCACCCCAGAACAGCCCACATCAAGTCAATGATCCCGGAACAGGTCGGCTGGCCCTGGTCGGTTGACTCTGCTTTTCAATTCGGACTCACCGACCTCAACAACATCCGCATGATCCCGGCGCTGGAACCTTACGGTGCGATTGGCGATGCCGGTTGGTACAACATGCGAACAGCTGTTGAATATCTCTCCCCCGAAGTCGAAATTTCCTCGGTGGATGCCTACTTGCGCCGGCAGAGCCAGACCAACGCGGCGGTCAGCGGCAGCGGGGTGATCGTATTCAACGACGGCTCCACCACCACCTGGAACTGCGGTTTTGAATCGGGCGCTGGGATCATGGATCTTCGGATTTCCGGCGCCAGAGGTGTCATCAAGCTGGATGACTTCCTGTCGCAACGTCCCAAAGACCGGCCCGCCGACTACGAATACCGGCAGGGTTGGAACAATTCAAAGCAAATCGAGGTGGCCGCTGCGAAGCCTGAAGCTGCCCTGATGTTCGAAGACTTTGCCGCAATGGTCGGCGATCCGGAATGGCTTGAATCCAGTATTCGCGCCAGTGAGCGGACCCAGGAATGGCTGGATGCAATATGGAACAGCGCCATTGAAAATGAGGGCATTCGATGAATATCGGAAACCAGGTCACCCAATTCTGCAAAATTTTCATTGCAGGCTATGCTCTTTTAAATACAACGCATTTGAGAGGTATCCGATGAAGCTGACACGTGGAAGCTCGGTGATGGCCCTGCCCCTGATTTTGATCGGCTTCAGCCATTGTGTTCCCGCGCTAGCGCAAGAAACAACTCCCGATCAACAGGAATTGGAGCAGGTCCTTGAGATGATGAAGGCACAGGGCATGGATCCTGAACAGATGAAGCAGATGGAAAGCCTGCTCAGAAACATGGGGGAGATGGAGGCCCAGAAAAAAACCGCACAGCGAGACAGGGCGCAACAGGCATTCGAGGCCGAGACTGCAGGATACGGAACCGCCCGGGTAGAAGTGGATGGCAAGCAGTATGAACTGAAGGTCACAGCGTGTGAGGTAAAGGACAGCCGGAATGGTGTTTTTACGATCAAGGCACGTCAATCGCCCGGAATGGACAATGGTGATTTACAGATCTACAGCGACGGCAGGAATGTGCGGTACTCCCTGTCTTTCTCCGCCAGGACAGCAGGGCCGAAGCACTACGGATCACAAAACACGGCCTTTGAGTTCGATGGTGAGGCATTGGCATGGCAGGGAATCGTTTCGTCTGAAGACGTTGAAGTGCCACTTTCGTTAAGCCTCCGATGTGGCGACGAAGCGGTCTACTACGACAAGCCGTCGAGGGACCGGCCAGACACTTCCGACAATGTGCTGACCTTTTACCTGGGTGACGAGAACTTTGAGTTCGAAACGGGCCATTGTTCCATGCAGGAATACCGAACCGGCAATCTGATGGTTGATCTCGAAGTGACGGCCACGGGTAAGTTCCGTGGCCACCCGGCAATTATATTGCTGACCAAGAGCCACCACGCAGAATTCGAAGGTTCTTTTCACAGCTTTGATCTGTTGCTGGGTGAATTGTCGGCCGAGCAACGCAAGCTTTCACCATTCGAGGTAAAAAAGCAGCTGCAAAGCGCTGTGGAATCTTACCAAACTGAGTTGATTGCCGCTCATCAGGAAAAATACAGCGAGGATTCTTGGAACATCCTGCCCCCGGACAAAATGGTCGAGGTCATGGAGGTATCCAATCAGGAGCT
>CAMYKC010000013.1 GCA_947258865.1 uncultured Lysobacterales bacterium | reverse complement strand
CTCTCGATCAGGGAACGCGTCTCGCCACTGTCCCAGCTTTCGTATGCAGGAAAGTAGCGGGAGACCGGGACCAGGCCCCCGGCGGTCCGGAATGCGACAGCCATGCCGAAACAGTTGGGGTCGGAGCAGGGTATCGGGCCAAAGTCAGCGGGTGTAAAAACACCAAATTGCTGACAAATCAGCTCAACCGTCTCTGCCAGGGTGACTCGATCCTGGCGGCGGGGATGTTCGTAACGGCCGGAATACATCGCGGGCTGGATGACCACATTCTTCAATTCCGGGTTATCTACGGCCAATTGCACGAAACGGCCGACTTCAAGGTCGTTGACCCCACGGGTCAGTGTCATGACCGGGTGGACAGAAATACCGCGCTGCTGGCAATTTTCTAGCGCCCGGCGCTTGATGTCGAGCAGGTCACCCCGGCCACGTAATTCGGAATAAGTGTTCGCTTCAAAACCATCGAACTGCAGGTAGATGAAAAGCTGCCCGTCCGGATAGTGCTGCAGGCACTTCTCCAGGCGGTCACAAAATGCAAGCTGTGCCAGCTTGATGCCGTTGGAGTTGATACAGACCTGGTTAAATCCGCGACTGAATAAAACGTCGATCATTTCAAAAAACCGGGGATGTACCGTGGGTTCCCCGCCCGACAGCTGTATCATGTCAGAGCCGCGCTTTCCGCCATCCGCGAGTCGATCGACCTGGCGCGTGAATTCCTCCAGGCTCATTAACGCAGAATGCTGCGGAGATGATCCCGCAAAGCAGGTTGGACAACTCAGATTACAACGCTCTGTGATTTCAATCAGCACGGTGCAGCTGTGATTGGTCCAGGGTGCCGTATCGGCGGTGCCGGGCGCCTTATCCGGCAGCGGCGCGCCGCAGCTGCTGCCGCAACAAGTGGCGCTGCCGGCCGGACGCTCCAGCGGCCGGTAATAGTGGGCTTTGTCCGATGCCAGCAGGGCGGAAAACCGGCCATGGGTGGCGCATTGTTTATCCATCCACACTTCGCCG
The DNA here is from genome assembly GCA_947258865.1 of uncultured Lysobacterales bacterium. Taxonomy (GTDB): domain Bacteria; phylum Pseudomonadota; class Gammaproteobacteria; order Xanthomonadales; family SZUA-36; genus CAMYKC01. Next base: position 21,766 of record CAMYKC010000013.1, on the reverse strand, counting down.
TCCCGTTCATAGACTGATGCCGCTAAGCGCTCGAGACAGCGGGGGCATATGCTGGAGGTTTCCTTCAATTTGTTGCCGCGGCCCCAGGAGTCCATGCCCCCGTGCACCCCCTCATCAGCTACGATTGCGCGATTCGGGATTTCTGTTTCGATGTCCACTGGCGGCGGTACTCCCTGGATTTGACCGTGATGTTGAATAAAAGACCTTGCATGGGCAATGAATATTTCATCCGGGGTTCCGTAACCAGGCGGGCGGCAAATGCCGTGCAGCGAAAACCGACCGATTTCCCGCTGCATATCGTCTAATATTCAGATAGGGCAGCCGAATGGGCGGAACATGCCAGTGTACATGGACGACAAGCGAATGGTTAAACGCCTGCTGGCGGGAAAAGAGCAGGCGTTCAACCAGTTTTTCGACGAGAATTTCGCCCGTCTTTACCGCTTCGTCCTGGCGCGAACCGATCACGACGAGGAAGCTTCGAAAGAAATCGTCCAGGCCGCGCTGTCACGGGCATTGCGCAAAATTCACACCTACCGGGGCGAGTCGGCTCTGTTTACCTGGGTGTGCACCATTGCCCGAAATGAACTCGTAGACTGGATCAGGCGCAACGCGCGCTATCGCGAGCATATCGTTCTGACCGAGGACTATCCTGACGTCAGAGCGGCCGTTGATTCTTTCCTGGCCCCCGGGAAAGACGAACCCGGTCGGCATTACCAGAAGCAGGAAATGTCCCGTCTGATCCAGGTGGCGCTCGACCATCTGCCATCGCGCTATGGCGACGCCCTGGAATGGAAGTACATCCAGGGTTACTCGGTTAAAGAGATTGCCGCCAGGATGGAACTCAGTCCTGAGGCGGCTCAATCGCTTCTGGCCAGGGCAAAAAGGGCGTTTGCGGAGATCTACGGCACGCTCGTTCGGCCCGTTATTGAAGAGGCAACACCATGAAAGGCACAGAAACCGGATTCGAAAGTACGGAGCATCATGCGGAAAAAGATGCGCTCGAGGAACTTTTCCGGCACGCAACCGCCAGGGAACGTCCCACGAACGCGGACGAGCAAGCCATCCGCGATCGCCTGCACGCGGAATGGCAGGCGCTCACGGCTCAGCGCAGGCGCCGTAAGGCCTTTATTCCACTGGCAGCCGCAGCATCGGTTGTTCTGGCCGCACTCGTGGTTTTCAGGCTGACCTCAATTCCGGAGCCGGCAGCTCCCGCCATTTGGTTGGCTTCAGTCGGAAAGCACCAGGGTGCGGTTCTGGTCCATCCTGCTGATCAGAGCGAAGCCTTTGCCGCAGTTGTCGGTGCTGTTCTGGAATCAGGACAGAGGATCGTCAGCAGCGCGGGAGCGCGGCTGGGCATGAAATGGCGGGATGGTACTTCCCTTCGTGTCGATCAGAACAGTGAAATCCGGTTTACGGCCTCCGGCGAAATCGAGCTCATTTCCGGCCGCATCTACGTCGACACGGAAAAGGCGGATAAAACCGCCGTGCCGCTGGTTGTGCTGACCCCGGCCGGACAGGTTCGGCACCTCGGTACGCAGTACATGACGGCGTTCAGTTCGGGAACCACCCGCATCAGCGTCAGGGAAGGCAAAGTGGCACTCAGCATCGAGGGCAAAGAAACACTGACAAACAGTGGTGAGCAGCTGCTCATCAATGCTGCCGGTTCTCAAAGCCGAAAGGACATCCCGGTTTATGGCACATCGTGGCAATGGGTCGAAACCCTAGCCCCGGCTTTCTCATCCGACGGTCGTTCGATAACCGACCTGCTCGACTGGGTGAGCCGCGAGACCGGCCGCCGGGTCGAATTTCAGTCAACGGAAGCCGCCACGCTCGCCATGAACTCGGAGCTTCGTGGCGAGGTGGACTTGGAGCCCATGCGAGCGTTGACGGTGATGCTGCAGACCAGCGACCTGTCAGCCGACGTCAATAATGGAATAATAAGCGTAAGCGTGCGTACAGACTGAACAAGGACAATTATTGGGTCGAGACGCGTTTCTGCCAAGATCCGGAGCCCCGTCGCCGATCCTGCTCGGCGTTGCTTGCTGTGTCTGCCTGATTTTCCTGTACAGCCCCCTGGCCCGGGCATCGGAATCCGGCATGCAGGGGCGGACGGTGCAGGAAGTCCTTGATGAGTACCGGGAAAATGGCTTGCCATTGGTCTACAGCACCAGCCTGGTGCCGGCATCCCTTGTCGTCGGTGCCGAGCCCTATTACCGCGAGCCGGTCCCCTTACTGAATGAGATACTTGATCCGCACGGGCTGATTCTCAGATCGGTCGATGGTGTGTACTTCGTAGTGAGGAAAGAGCCTAAGGCCGACGTTTCTGCCGCGATTCCCACGGTGCAGGAGGCGGCGAGGAATGTACAGCCGGGGCCGCTTGAACTCGAGACCCTCAGCGTATCGGCCAGCCGCTACATTCTTTGGTCGAATTCGCAGTTTTTCATCGACCAGCGGGCGATACAGGCGCTTCCGGACCTGGGCGAAGACCCGGTTCGCTCGGTTCACCGGCTTCCGGGCGTGGCGGCTGGCGGCCTCTCTTCCCGTTCACACTTTCGCGGCGGCGAACACAATGAAACAGCCATTTACCTGAACGGCCTGAAACTGCTCGATCCCTTCCATATCCGGGATTATCACAGCATTTTCAGCTCCATCGATGCGCGCGCCATCTCGGGCGTCGAGGCGTTCACCGGCGGTTTCCCGGCCAACTATGGCGACCAAATGAGCGGCGTTCTGCTGCTGGATACGCGCCAGCCGGAGGAGCCGCTGCATACCGAGCTGGGATTGAGTGTCTACAATACCTCGCTGCTCAATACAGGCTTCTCGTCCGGCGGCAAAGTCGACTGGCTCGTTTCCGCCCGCAGCAGCAACCTGGACCTGATTCTCAACGAAGATCTGGGCAAGCCCGACTATTTCGACGTTTTTGCAGAACTGGGTATCAATCTCACCGATGATTTTCGTCTTTCCGTCAACGCACTGCTGTCGGACGACCAGGTCGTCGTGATTACCGAAAGCGATCCGGAAGAGCTCGAACGATCTGTCAGCGATACGCGTAATGAACATTTCTGGTTTTCGTTTGAAAACCAGTGGACCCCGTTTCTGTCCAGTCAGACCGTATTCTCCTACAGCGCCCTGAAGAACGAGCGGGATGCGGAAGCAAACGACCCGGAGAGGTTGCTGGCATTTGTTTCGGATAACCGGGAGGCGGAAATTTTCGGATTTCAACAGAACTGGGAATACAGTGGCCTTGAAGATCATACGCTGAGGTGGGGACTCGGCTTGCGCCGTGAAAAGGCCTACTATGATTATCGTTCACGAGCGACGTATCGCGGGTTTTTCGAGTTTTACCCGGGCCTGGAAAATCCCACCGAATCCGATATCCTGGCCAACCTGAAGGGCAAAAGCTTTTCCCTGTTCCTTTCCGACCATTGGCAGTTGACGAACACCACCGGCCTGGAACTCGGCTTGCGATGGGACAAACAGACGTATACCGAACCCGAATTCGACGACCAGTTGAGCCCGCGAGTCAGCCTGCTTCATTCGTTCAATTCCTCCACGGACGTCCGCCTGACCTGGGGCCGTTATTACCAGTCGCAGGCCATTCATGAACTGCAGGTCGAGGACGGACTTGATCGCTTCTTTCCACCGCAGCGTGCGGATCACTGGATCGCCGGGATCCAGCACCGGTTTTCAGACGGCTACCGGCTGCGCGCCGAGGCTTTTTTAAAACGCTACGCTCGTTTGAAGCCACGCTTCGAAAACCTCTCTGATCCACTGGTGCTGATTCCGGAACTGGCGCCGGATCGCGTCCGGCTGGAGCCGGATTCCGCCAGGTCAAAAGGTGTGGAAGTGACCCTTGAATACCGCGGGTCAGATGATTTGGACTGGTGGGCCAGCTACACCTGGTCGCGGGCGACCGATTCCATTGGAGGCCGCACCGAACGCCGTAGTTGGGATCAGCGGCACGCCGTGCAGGCCGGCGTGGCCTGGCGGCCCGGCCCCTGGGAGATCGGTTTTGCGCTCAACGTTCATTCGGGCTGGCCGACAACGGATTTGGATTTTGAAATCATTCCCGCGCCAGATGACGAAGAAGACGACATCTATATACCCGTTCCCGGACCCAGGAATGGCGGGCAACTTGGCACTTTCGCACAATTCGATTTTCGCGTCAGCCGCGAATTCCCAGTCCGCGTCGGCCGATTTTCGGCCTTCTTCGAAGTGACAAACGTCACCAACCGCAAAAACCAGTGTTGCGTCGATTACGACATCGACGAAGACGAAAATGGCAACGTATTCCTGGACCGCACGGTGGAACATTGGCTACCGATTATTCCCGCAGTAGGTATTTTCTGGGAATTTTAGGAGCCTTGCTGCCCAGCTCCCGGCCGCCAAGCTGCTCAATCGTTTTGCGCGCTTACCTGCCCCAGGGAAATAGGAAATCCCAGCGAAATCCAGCCCTGGATACCTTCCCAGAGCACGGCGGTATTTTCAAAACCTTTTTCCCGCAATTGCTTGTTTACATACTCAGCAGAAGCCCGCGGGCACTCGCAGTAAGTCACGATCCAGGTGCCGTCTGTTGGCAGGTCCCCGGCCAGGCGCTCGAACTCGTCAAAATAGTAGGGCACTGGAACGGAACCCTCGATATTCGCCATCTGCCACATGGACATGACCCGGGTATCGAGAAGCACCATACGCCGCTTTTCCTGCAAGGCCCGGTTCAAATCCTCTGATTTCACATAGAGTCCATCCTGCAGATCGAATTCGGGGGCCGGTGAGCCGGGATTTATGACGTACTGGTCAACCGTGGGGGGTGTGCGCAACACAGGCTTTTTAACCGACCAACCAGTGGAACGCGAACGCAGAAAAGCCGTTACGGCATCGATTTCAGCCGCCGACAAGATTTCTCCGAAGGCCGGCATGTCCGTGCCATCCCGCCCATTTTCTATGGCGTACCTGAGAAACGCATCGGTGGTCAACGCCAGCGTGGCTGGATTTCCTATCGCCGGACCGATCTCCCCTTCGCCGTTTTCTCCATGGCATACCGCGCATTGGTCGGCATAGATCGCCTCGCCAGCTTTTGCATCGCCGATGACCGGCTCCAGGGACAGCTCAATGGGCTCGACCCCGACCTGTTCCCTCAGCCAGCTGATCAGGCGGTAAATTTCTTCGCGTTTCATCGGTCCGCCGATTTCCTCGAAATAGCCCCCCATCGGCGTACCGCGACGGCCGTAAGCAATAGCGAAAAGCAAGTGGAACGGAAATCCCGTGCGGATCAGTGACTTCGACCGGAGCGATGGTGCGTCGTCATTCGCATAACCCTGTCGGTCATCGCCATGGCACAAAGCGCAATATTTTTTGTAGTCGGCCGCGGCGGCTGCCGATTCGTCAGCCGTAAGGTCACCGGGTTCCGCGCAGACTGCCTGGCCGGCCGTAAATAACAGGCCACAAAGGATAATGGGGTGGATCAACTGTTTCCACATGCTGGTCTTCTCCGCGGGCTAGGTGAATAAAATACCAGAAATTCCGGGTTAAGGGATGCAGCTTCCCAGTGGTCAATCAGCCGCTGGCGATCCTCGAAAGGGCTTCATCCAGGTAAGCGACTGTTCGGTCGACATTATGCAGTTTGTCCAGGCCGAACAGGCCAAGGCGAAACGTTTTGAACCCTTCCGGCTCGTCGCACATCAAGGGCACGCCGGCAGCGATCTGCAAGCCCTGTTCGAGAAACTTCGCGCCGTTTTGCATTTCCGCATCGTCGGTGTAGCTAACGACTACGCCGGGTGCCTGGAAGCCTTCGGCAGCGACACTTGGGAATCCCCTGCTTTCGAGCAGTGAACGGACTTCGCAGCCGAGTTCCAGTTGTTCCTCGCGAACCGCGTCGAAGCCATAGGCTTCCGTCTCTTTCATCGTGTCGCGGAATTTCTTCAGCGCATCGGTGGGCATGGTGGCGTGGTAGGCATGCCCGCCGTTCTCGTAAGCCCGCATGATCTCCAGCCATTTCCGCAGGTCACAGGCGAAACTGCTGCTGGTGGTGTTCCCGATGCGTTTCAGGGCCGCCCCGCTGAGCATCACCAGAGCACTGCATGGAGAGGCGCTCCATCCCTTTTGCGGCGCACTGATCAGGACATCCACGCCACAGGCTTTCATGTCGACCCAGAGGTCGCCGGAAGCGATGCAGTCCAGTACGAACAAGCCGCCAACGGCATGAACAGCATCGGCGACAGCCCGGATGTAGTCGTCTGGCAGCAGCAATCCCGCCGAGGTCTCCACGTGCGGGGCAAAAACAACAGCAGGCTTTTCGGCCCGGATTTTCGCCACGACTTCGTCGATGGGCGCCGGTGCGAAAGGTGCCTGGGGCTCGTCACTCACCGTGCGTGCTTTCATCACGATGGTCCCCGACGCGATCTCGCCCATGTCCAGGATCTGGGACCAGCGGAAACTGAAGTAACCGTTGCGGATGACCAGGCAGGTGTTGCCGGAGGCGAACTGCCTGGCCACGGCCTCCATTCCATAGGTGCCTCCGCCGGGCACGACGACGACGGCCTCGGCGCTGTATACCTTCTTCAGGGTAGCCGAGATGTCGTTCATGACACGCTGGAAGGTTTTCGACATGTGATTCAGCGAGCGGTCGGTGAAGACCACGGAGTATTCGAGCAGACCATCAGGATCGACATCGGGTAACAAGCCGGGCATTTTCTGATTCTCGTGTGGGAAGAGAGCCCTTGAGAATAGCACTCATGCAGCGCATTGTGATCGGGAATTTTGCGTATGATGGAAGTACCCGAAACCGGTTCAACCATTGGTGTACTGTGATTGCAGGGCCGGGCTTCGGCTTGATTTGCGATACTCACCCGGCGGCACTCCGAACCAGGTCCGGAAAGCCCGGCCAAAATTCGACGGGTCCTGGTAGCCCAGCCGATAGGCGATGCTGGCCACGCTCATACCTGAATGTAGCAGGTAGTCCACGGCCATGGTTTTGCGCACGTCCTCGAGGATGGCCTGGTACGACGTATTGCCGCGTTTCAAGCGGCGGATCAGGGTGCGTGTCGAGATGTTTTGGCTCGCGGCGATTTCAGCCAGCCCGGGCAGCTTGTCGGGCCGCGACAGCAGGGCCTGGCGCACCGCGATCTCTGCAGGCAATATGCCCGATGCCAATCGCAGCTCTTCTTCGCATCGCGTGACCAGGTAACGGTGCATGGCCTCATCGAACAGCACGCAGGGCTCGTCCAGCCATTCCGCCGGAAAACTCAGCGCGTGCCGGTTGGCATCGAAAACCAGTCGGGGATGGAAAGCGGCTTCCAATTGCTTCCAGTAGACCGGCGCCTGGTAGGCCAGAGCGATACTGGCGCCCTGGAACTCCCGGCCGAGCGGGCGTTCGAGCAAGCTCTGTATCGCGAGCATGGCCAGTTCGACCAATGCGTTGCGCTCATCACCCATGTCGGTGGTTTCATACAGCCGAATGACAAATTCTTCACCCTCGACCGATCCAGCCAGCCGCAGGTAGGGGCCGCGGATACCGATGAAACGAAGCAGCACATCCACCGCAGCCCGCAGGTCAGGGGCCGTCACCGCCGCGAAACCCAGTGGTCCATGCGAGGGGATGGTCAATCGCGGCGCCAGTGACAGGTGCCAGCCCGGCCCCATGGCCACGGATACGTTGGATAGCACCTTCCTTGTTTCGCTAAAACTGACCGCCTGGTCGCTTTGCAACAGTTCATCCAGTTGCAGGCTGGTTCCTTCGAGCAGTTGCGTTATCGGCAGGTTCTCTGAGGCGGCATGCTGGAGGAATACCTTGAGGTAGGCCGCCGGCATACGCCAGAGCTGTTTTTGGTCATTCATGCTCATAAAGCGCGATTGTGTCACTTTATGACTATGTATTGTCAACTTTTACGCTGTTTTATTGCAGACCAAGCAGGGATGATGGAACGCTCTTGAGCCTCGTTGAAGCTGAATAAACCGATGAAAGCCTATACGTTTGACGACCCAGAATTGGGCTATACGCAATATGTAGACGAAAAACGCTATCTCTGGATCCTGTCCGTCCTGTTTCCCTTGATCCCGCTGGTGGGCATGGGCCTGATGCGCTGGAGCGGCCAGGAATGGATGCTATGGATTCCATTGGTTTTTGTCTATGCAGGCATTCCCTTGTTGGATTATATGTTCCCGAACGACGCCAGTAATCCCCCGGAACAGGTCGTGCCGCAACTGGAGGCGGACCCCTATTACCGGGCACTTAATTACCTGACGGTGCCACTTCATTTCTTCATTCTGATTTTCGGCGCCTGGTTTGTCGCCACCCATGAATTGGGCTGGTCCGGACTGCTGGCGCTGAGCCTCCTGGTGGGCGCGATCAGTGGCTATGGAATCAACACCGGCCACGAACTCGGGCACAAGAAAAGCCGCCTGGACCGATTGGCAGCCAGAGTCGTGCTGGCAGTGCCGTTTTACGGGCATTTCTCCATGGAGCACAACGTGGGCCATCACACCGAGGTGGCCACGCCTGAAGACAGCGCCAGCGCCCGGTTCGGCGAAAGTATCTACGCCTTCGCCCTGCGGGAAATACCGGGCGGAGTCAAGAGAGCCTGGCGGCTGGAAAGTGAACGGCTGCAACGCCGCGGATTCAAAACGTGGAACTGGCGCAACGAAATTCTCCAGTCCTACGCCCTGTCCATCATTCTGTATAGCGGGCTGCTCCTGGTATTCGGTGTGGTCATTCTGCCCTTCCTGCTGATCCAGACGGCCTACGCCTGGTGGCAGCTGACGAGCGCCAACTATATCGAGCATTACGGCCTGCTTCGCGAAAAGCTATCCGACGGCCGCTACGAGCGCTGCCAGCCGCATCACTCCTGGAACGCCAACCACGTGGCGTCCAACCTGGTCACCTTTCACCTGGAACGCCATTCTGATCATCATGCCTACGCAGCCCGCCACTACCAGTCCCTGAGGCATTTCGAAGGCGTTCCCCAATTACCCAGCGGCTATTTTGGCATGTTCCTGCTGTCCTACCTGCCGCCGCTGTGGCGCAGGGTGATGGATCCCAGAGTGCTTGAACTGGTTGATGGCGACATGAGCCGCGTCAATACCGGGTTCGCATGAGCAGTGGCCTGATCCGGCACAGGCACTCGCCGTCGGCGAATTTCCTGGTCAGGGTGTATTTGCTTCCGGGTTAAAGCCAGCGCGGGCAGGGCAGGCCTTTCGACTCAAGGAATTGTGGATTGAACAATTTGGATTGGTAACGTGAACCGCTGTCACAGAGAATGGTGACAATGGTGTGCCCCGGACCCATCTGCCGGGCCAGACGCACAGCTCCGGCTACGTTGATTCCGCTTGATCCCCCGAGGCAAAGGCCTTCTTCAATCAACATATCGAACACAAACGGCAGCAATTCCTCGTCCGGAATCTGGAAAATATCGTCCAGTTCGATTTCCGCGATGTTGCCCGTCACCCGCCCCTGTCCGATACCTTCCGTAATCGAGCCGCCTTCCGACTTCAATTCACCGTGCTTGAACCAGTGATACATCGCTGCGCCCGTCGGGTCAGCCGCGGCGATTTGTACGGCGGGATTCCGCTCTTTGAGGAAGCGGCCTACGCCGGCCAGCGTTCCACCCGTGCCTATAGCGCATATGAATCCATCGACTTTTCCATCCGTCTGAGTCCAGATCTCCGGCCCGGTCGATTGGTAATGTCCCCGCATGTTCGCAAGGTTGTCCCACTGGTTGGCGTAAATTGCTCCGTGCTCAGAAGTGGACGCCAGCTCCTGGCCCATGCGCTCGGCGACGTGTACGAAATTCTCCGGGTTCTTAAATGGAACAGCCGGCACTTCATGCAGTTCGGCCCCGCACAGGCGCAGCGCATCTTTCTTCTCACGGCTCTGCGTTTCCGGAATCACGATGACGGTTTTGTAACCAAGAGAATTACCCGCCAGGCTCAGCCCGATGCCGGTGTTGCCCGCAGTGCCCTCCACGATGTTCCCGCCGGGTTCCAGCCGCCCGGCTGCCCGGGCATCCAGGATGATGTACTTCGCGGCACGGTCTTTGACGGAGCCGCCCGGATTCAGAAATTCAGCTTTGCCAAGGATTTCACAACCGGTCAGTTCGGAAGCTTTACGCAGCCTGATCATCGGCGTATTGCCGACGGTTTCACAAAATGAACGGTTAATTTTCATCTTTTCTGTCTCATGTGCGCATTGTGTGAATCATGTCGTGCGGCCGAGCTGCTGACCGCAGGCATTGCAAAAGCTGTGACCTGTTTTCCCGTCGTCAGTAGTCGGACAAAGAGCGGGCGCGCGTAAGCGAAATCAGTCGCGCCTGCCCGCCTTCCAGGTCTCTCCAGTCTGTGAAGATCTCCAGGCGGGCCACGGCGGCTGTGGGAAGCAGTTTGTAATCATCGGGCATGGGGATTTTGTGACGGCACAGATTCTGAAGCAAGACCTCCAGGCCGGGATTGTGGCCGGCGATCATGACGCGGCTCGAATGTTCGGGGCAGTCATTCAACACGCTGAGGAGTGAGCCCGATGCCCCATGATAGATTCTGGGGTCCCACTTAATCTCGTCCGGGCTGATATCCAACTGCTCGCAGACCGCTAAGACTGTCTGTTTTGCCCGCTCGGCGGGGGAGCTGACGACATAATCCGGAATCAGGTCCTGCTCTCGCAACCAGCGGCCGACTCGCGGGGCATCACGGCGGCCCCTTTTCGCAAGAGGCCGTTCATAATCCGATGCCGCAGCGGTATCCCATGCAGATTTGGCGTGGCGCAGAATGAGCAGTTCGCGTGACATGGTCTGGAATCTTATACTGATTCAAGGCCAAACCCCAAGGTGTTGCAAATACCCGGGATGTCTCCCGGCGCGCTCATCGAGCCACATAGCCAAATGATTTTTGAGTCAGTTGGTTCTCAGGGCAATAGGGCATCGGCACTCCGTTCCGCAAATCCCGCAGATATCGCGAAGTGTGCCCTGGACCATGAATGGCATGACACAGTTCATGGTTCATTGCACAGTGGTCACCGACCCGGTAAAAGGCTGAAACAACGCCGCTTTTGCCCGGAATGACGCATCCTCTGATCTGCGCATTGACATTATGCTTTGCAACAGCATGTTTCACGTCGGCACAGTGGATTCTCAGTTCATCGCTGTAGAGCGGCTCGATATGAACCTTGGTACCCATTGGCAGATGATCTTCCCGCACGCCGTATGACTCGCATTGGGTACCCGGCTCGGGCAAAGTCGCACAGCCGGTCATCAGCAAAAGCAGGCAGGACAACGCGATTGAGTGCCTCGGCCTGTTACTTACATCACGTGGAGCATAAACACGTTTGTGTCTAAAAACCCCCTTTTTGGTCTCCATTTCACTCTCATCCTTGATATCAATCCCTGATCAGTGAGTTGAACCTGGCGGACGGATAGGCAAACGCGCGGCGGGATAACGGCAGCGGCGTTTGCTTTCCAGTCAGTGAACAAGGTGTTGAGATGATGATTTCGGGTGGCTGTTGCAGCACCCGTAGGGAGATTTTGCTGAATATACGATTCCATGAACACTCGACGGCAAGCTTGATTAGCCGCCGAATTATCCTCGGCCTGGGTAAATACCCCTTGCCGTGACAGGTTGTCCATGACCCCTTTTGCCTCCCTTCGACGTTAACCGGCGCCTCCTGGCGCCTTCGTCAAGATCGATGGCATTCCATAAATGGCCTTTCATCGACCTGTTTCCTTACATCTGCGCCCGTACCCTCTGTTTAAATTCGATCAAACACAGGGCGAAAATCTTTTGACGCTATTGAATCGTTGCATGGAATGGGGTCAAGAACCCATGTAAAACTTGACAGTTAGGAGCAATAAATAATAACAGTTATGAGCACAAAAAATGACAGGTGGCTCAAGTGTCAAGAAGAGCGCTTTTCATTGCAAATTTGAAAAGATCCACATTATTTTCGACGCCGAGTGAGTCCATGATGCGGTATTTGTGAAAAGCAACAGTCCGTGGTGTGATGCTAAGTATTCTGGCTGTTTCTTTCATGGTTTTACCTTTTGCCAGAAGTTGCAGAATTTCGCGTTGGCGCACGGTCAGTTTTTCATACAGGTCATGTTTTCCACCCGTGACCAGAGAATCGACCATGCCCCTGGCAACCAGGGGGCTGATATATGTGCCACCCGCGGCTACCGCCCTGATCGCCTCTAACAGTTCGGATGAATGAGAACTCTTCAGCACATATCCCTTTGCCCCTGATCGCATGACTTCCGCAACCAGGTCAGGATCGTCGTTGATCGTAAGAAAGATGATCTTGGTTTCAGGTAGGATTTTAAGAAGCTTGGCACAGGCATCGAAGCCATTAAGTTTAGGCATCGAAATTTCAGTGACCACGATATCGGGCTTGAGTTTCTGAACCTGCCTGATCAACTCATGGCCATCCGTGGCGGTACCCACAACATCGACTTCGGATGACAATAGCTGGCTGAACGCTTCGAGCACAAGCGTTTGGTCATCGGCAAGCACAACTCGTTTTGGCCCCAATGTCCATTCCATGCCAGCCATGTCACTCTTCCAGTTTGTTGGCAGTTGGTTCCTTCATGATAATTCGCCACACCGGGGCCGCGAGCCGGTTACCGTGAATCCAAGCCCCGCCCAAATGGTGAGCTGATTTCACGATTTCTCTCACCTGACCGGGCATATATCTTCAGTATGGGGTACGACGGCTGCCGGGATTGTGTCAACTTGTCAATTTTGTCCAGGCAGAATAAAGAAACCCCGCCGAGACGGGGTTTCAGCCAGACGCATACGGTGTATCCTGTTGACACGTCTACATGCGAAGCGCTTGATGACCGCACGCAATTACTGGATATTCACGCTGATTTTCTGGCTCATGGCCACCGCGCTGCTGTTCTTCAACCTGAACGAGATGCAGTTGGGCCACTGGCGGCAGGTCTCCTTCCGTTTCATTTATGCACCGGTCATGGGCACTCTGCTGTGCGCTGCTCTTACCCTGATCTTCCAGGCCGAAGGTTTTCGTAAACTGCGTTACCCGCAGCCCTGGGTGGTGTTGCTGGCCTGTGCGGCCGCCCTGCTGACCGCGCTGACACTGAACCTGATCACCTACCTGTTGCTGAACCTGGACCTGGCGGAACACCAGGGCGCCCTGTTCCACAACGGCACCGCCATTTTCATCATCCTCTACCTGTTCTGGTCGTTTATCTGGTTCCAGCTGGACGGCCGCCCCCTGCTCGGCCCGCAGCCAGTTGAAAGCAGTGGTTATATCGACAAGCTCACCGTCGAGCATCGGGGCCAGCCGGTGGTGGTCTCGCTGCGGAAGGTCGAATATTTCGCCGCCAGCGGCGACTACGTGGAAATCCAGCTACCCGACCAGTCGTATCTGAAAAAGGGTACGATCAGCGCACTTGAGGACCTGCTCGATCCCGCTCACTTCCAGCGCATACATCGCTCCACCATTGTGAATACACGCTGCGTGCAAAGCACCGCCGCGCGCGGCAGCGGCAGCTATGAACTCCGCTTTCCGTCCGGCCGCACAGTTACTTCCAGCCGTTCCTACCTGACGGTTGTTCAGAATTTACAGCGCTGAATCCACCGTCGACGAATGACACCCGCCGAAAAACGGTGTCAGCCAACGATTCCTGATTGCAAGCAGCCCGCGCGGGGCGGACAGTAGCCGTGTCCCCACCGCAACCAGGACCGTCCCATGATCCATCTCGAACAGGCAGGCAAACGTTTCAAAACCCCGGCCGGTGATTTCGAAGCCCTGCAACCCGTCAGCCTCACCATCACGCAGGGTGAGTACGTGGCCATCACCGGCCCCTCGGGCAGCGGCAAGTCGACCCTGCTCAACCTGGTCGGGGGTATCGATCACCCCAGCGCGGGTTCGATTTCGATCAACGGCGTGAACATCACCCGTCTCAACGAGTCCCGGCTGGCCCGCTTCCGGGGCAAGCAGATCGGCATCGTGTTCCAGTTTTTCCAGCTCATCCCGACGCTGACCGCGCTGGAGAACGTGCAGATGGCGCTGGATCTGGTGAGGTCTGTCCCGGTCGGTCAACGCAAGAACCGGGCCGAGGAGATGCTCGATAATGTCGGGCTTCACACACATCGCCACAAACTGCCCGCGGCGCTGTCCGGCGGGGAACAACAACGGGTTGCAATTGCGCGGGCACTGGCCAACGACCCCCACATCCTGCTGGCGGACGAGCCCACCGGCAACCTGGATTCGGCCAACTCGGAACGGATCAGTGAACTGTTCAGCGACTGTGCAGGCAATGGCCGCACGGTATTGGTCGCCACCCACGACAACCGCGGTCTGCATCGCTACAGCCGCCTGCTGAAGCTGGCGGACGGCAAGCTCGAAACGGATGAATATCTGCAGCAAAAGGTGGCCTGATGGATACCCGGATCCGCAAAGTCTGGAAGGACCTGGCCGAGCGCAAGGCACGCAGCCTGACCACCCTGGCGGGGCTGGTTATCGGCCTGTGGGGTATCGGAGCGGTGACCATCGCCTGGGTGGTGCTGTCCAATGACCTCAGCGAAAATTTTACACGCACCCTGCCGCCCAACCTGGTGGTTCAGGTCGGCCCCGGCGTGATCCCGGCGCTGGATTCTATCGCGGGTATCGAGGCCTGGGAAAACCGGCCGTTGCTGAGCAGCCGCATTGAAGCCTCGCCCAATTTTTACATGCCGTTGCAGCTGTATGTGGTAGACGATTTCGAAACGCTTTCCGTGGCGCGCTTTTTCCCGCAGGAAGGCCCGTTAACGCCACCCCGGGGCGAGATGCTGATTGAACGCTCCGGTGACATCTTGCTGCGGATCATGCGTGCCCAAGTCGCCAACCCGGACGCCTTCCACGACCCCCACCAGGCGATGATTCCGGCAGATGACGCCAACCCCGGCCGCATCAACATACAGTTACCGGGCGGGGTCACAACCAGCACACGCATCGCCGGGCAGGTATTCGACCCCGGCCTGGCGCCCTCCAACCAGGAGCATATTATCTACGGCTACGTTACGCGGGAAACAGCCGAGGCCTGGTTTCCGGGCGGTACCCCCGCAAGAATCGTGGCGCGAATCGCCCCGGACCGGCGGCAGGCAGCAGCCCGGGAGATCGGCGCCCGCCTGGAGGCAGCAGGAAACGGCGCGGCTCGCGTGGCCTTTCCCGACCCTCGGAAGCATCCGCACCAGTTCCAGATGGACGCCATTCTGTTCCTGTTGGCCGGGCTGGGTTTACTGGCATTCGGCATAGGCGCCGTGCTGGTCATCAACCTGGTGAATGGCATTCTGACCAACCAGATCCGCCAGATCGGCAGCCTCAAAGCGATGGGCGCAACCACTTTGCAGGTCGTGCGCCTGTACCTGGCCAGCCAGCTGTTGCTGGGGCTGGCCTCCAGCGCTTTGGCGCTGCCGCTGGCGGTGAAAGCCGGTTACTGGGTGTGCGGGGTGATTGCCGCCATGCTGAATTTCGACATCCTGACAACGCGCATCGCATGGCCGGTGTATGCCGCACTGATACTGGCCGGTGGCCTGTTGCCGGTGCTGGCCGCCTGGTGGCCGGTGCGGCGCTGGTCGCGGGTAGCAGTGCGGGACGCGCTCGAAAACCATGGCACAAGTGCGCAATTTCACCAGGGCTCCGTGTTGGACCGGCTCTGGCTGCCGTTGCCCGTCCCGTTGCGCGCCGGCCTGCGCAACGCTCTGCGCAAACCGGCGCGCTTTGCACTGAGTGCATCGACCATCGCCATCGGCGCCCTGATTTTCATGCTGGCCATGAACATGCGCGCCTCCATAATCAACACGGCTGATATTGAGGAAGCTACCGTCCTGTATGACGTCAGCATCGCTCTCGCGGAAGACGCGCCCTGGCAGGCGGTCAGCTGGATGGCTGATTTCCCCGACGTGAACCGGGTGGAGATGTGGCCGGCCACGACCGCCAGGACCGTTGGAACCAGCGAGCTGGAGCAACAGGATATTCCGCTCATCGCCGTGCCCGCCGACACCTGGGCCGTGCAGCCCAACCTGGTGACAGGCCAGTGGCTGTCGGAGGACCGGCCCAACGGCGTAGTCGCGACGCACCGCCTGGTGAACCGGATGCCCGGCCTCGAGGTGGGCAGCCGCCTGCCCCTGGAATTCGGCGGCCGCACCATCGAGGTGGAACTGGTCGGCATCGAAAAACGCTTTGGCCCGGCAGCGCTGCGCATGCCGCTGTCCGGCTATCTCGAGCTGACCGGCGCCGACCCCGAGCTTGGCCGTATCGTCTTCCTGGACCTGGACGAGGCAACCGCGCGCAACACCGGCGCGTTCATCCCGCTGCTGGAAAGCCACTTTCCGCTGACCTCGCTGAAGGTAAGACAGGTCGCCACCAGCCGGCTGGCCGCCCGCGTGATCCGCAACCACCTGGACGTGATTGTCGCCATGCTGGCCTTCGTGGCGGCGCTGATGCTGCTGGTCTCCGGCCTCGGCATGGCTTCGGGCACCAGCACCAGCGTGATTGAGCGCACCCGCGAAATCGGCGTGCTGCGCGCCATCGGCGCCACCCCCGCCGCGGTCTTCGGCATCCTGACGGTTGAAGCCCTGGCCGTCGCGCTGAGCGGCTGCGCGCTGGCGCTGCTGCTGGCCGATCCGCTGAGCCGCCAACTGGAATTTTATTTCGGAACCGGCATTGTCGAATACCCCTTCGATCACCAATTCAGCTTTGAAGGCCTGGTGCTTTGCGTGGTGCTGGTCAGCCTGCTGGCATTGGCCGCCACGCTGGGGCCCGCAAGACTGGTGACGCGCGGGGCGGTTCGGAAGGCGGTCAGTTATGAATAGGGATTGGGCAGGCTGAAGGGCAGAATCCGGGTTGCCTCATTCGGACCCCATAAGTTCATTTCCCATAATTTCTGTCGATTGACACGGCAGGCAAACGCTGCATTATTTGGGGTCAACTCCCTGCCCCTCAATTCAGGCCTCAACGCGTATAGGAACGATAAACCACATGGCACCTGAATCGAGCAAGTATCACGGATGGGATAAGGCGAGCTGAGCGCTGCGGTTTCAGCCTGAATGGCGTTTGCGAGGGAATGAATGGGCTTTTGTGATGACGTGCATGCCCTACTGAGCCGACGAACACGGGCCACTGGCCGCATACCACCCTGGGCATGTCAGCCAATTCGATCAGCTTCGATTCAGTGCGTCATGAAGTCTTGCCGGCGACCCGCACGGCGCCAAAGCCGCCAGCCGCGCGATAAAGTCCAGCGGTTCCGGCACGACGTGCGTTTATCCGTCCCGCGACGGGTCGTATCCGGAGCATAGCCAACCCCTGTTTCGATTTCGCTTCAGAGCTCATTTCATGTTGAGATCGATGGCTTTGCGCCGGAACCAGCCGTTTCCGGGTTGAAGTGTGTGAAAACTGCGGGTTCTTATCCTATGCTCAGGAGCAAACCGCATCGGAGACAAGATCATGAAGGGTGCTTACGTAGCCGCTAATTCCCTCTTGCTGATTTCCCTGACCCTTACCTGTATGGCCGATCAGGCCATCATCCGGGGTGACGAGCCGCTCGCCGGCATCGAACAGATCAAGCCTTTTCATGGCGTATGGAGCCAGCGGGCTGCCGGTGAAGATGGCTGGACAGATGCCGGCACGATCGAGGAGCGGCTGGAATTGCTTCAAGACGGCAACTGGCGCCATACCCAGATTTCACACCGCCCCGATAGCAGCCGTGTAGAGGCAATACGAATCCTCGCGGCGGATACGCTACTGGTCAGGAGCCTCGAACAGACGCTGCACGGATTTCCTGACACGGCGCCCCGCAGCATCAATGTCGTCTTTCAGGATCATCAGATCAGAAAACAGACCCGAATGAGCGATGGGCAGGTCGTTGAGGCCAAGACCTGCATGCCGTTTGACGGTTATGACGGGATGATATTCGGCCTGGTTCTGGCAGCGCTGCCTCTCAAGGAGGGCATGCAATACCGGCTGCCGTCGGTGATGTCGGCTTTCATGCACGGCTTCTGGGCAAATGCCGATATGAAGTTGGCGGAGCCTGTGAAGCTGGCTGACGGCAAGGACTACCGTCAGTGGCGCGTGGATGTCGAATGGCTGAACATCAACGACGGCGATATCTATCCGCCCGGGCCGGATGAGTCGGGTGGCAGCTATTACATCCTGGAGAATCCGCCCGCGGGCACGCCGCCGGTCTATCGTTACGTCAACAATGGAGTGGACATCACCTTGAGGTTATGAATGCCCGGTACTTCCGCAGTCTGATGTTCCCTGTGACCGGTCGAGTCCACCAGGCCTTCATCGAGGGGAAACGGCAAGGCTGTTCGGGTCAGATTGATGGTCCGAACCCGGCCAGAGCGAAGCAGTTCCGTAGCGGGGCCATCGTTATGGTCCTTTTTGCATTGTCGATGGGCGGTGCCTCCGTCCTGGCGTCTCCGCGGGATACAGAAGAGTTTTGCCTGCGGGGTGAATTCAACCTGGGCGCACGCCTGCAGGGCATGAATCCGGCCGAAGACGAGTTCTATCCAACGACTTTCTGCGTCATCACCGAAAAGACGGGCGGACGCGTTCAGTTCCGGGGCGAGGGCCGCTCGAATCCGGACATGGATGGCTCCTTCACCGTTCAGTATCTGCCGCCGGACAGGGTGCGCATCGTCAGTGGTGGGTCCTCTCCCGACATTGATTTCGACGGTGCGGACATGGTCCACGAGGCACAACGGAACCGCCGTATCGACCCGCAGCGGCTGCTTGAAGAGCTGGAGCGCCATCCCGGCCTGATTCGCAGCCGTGCGGAGGACGGCTGGTTGGTTGTCCGATATCCTGGCGAGACTGCCGACACGAGGATCAGAGTCGCGGATTCAAGGCTGCTGTCGGTAGAGACCCTGGCCGAACTGCCCCTGCGGGGGCGGGTGCCGGTGCGCTGGCGGTGGCACGACGGCGATCAGGATGAGCCCCGTCTGGAGCTGGTCGTGGATGGTCGGTTGATGTTCCGCGCCCGGGGAAGCCGGCGCCACCTGACCGAAGCGGAGGCCCGGTCAATCTGGAAAGCCGGCGGCGATCAGCCCGCGCGTCAAATACCCGGCGAGGTCTGGCCTTCGAGTATCGACATGCAGGCGAACAACCTGTCCGAAGGGGTGCACCTGGTGACGGGTGTCCGAACCGGCTTCAGCCATCTCGTGGTCGAGACCGCCCGGGGCCTGGTGGTTGCCGATGCCCCGGCCGGCTGGGTCGAGCTGCACCAGTTGCCGCCGGCCGACCTGGTGCCGGGCCTGGGCATCAGCGGGCTGTCTGAGCGCTTCATCGATTTTCTCCGCCGGCAATTCCCCGGACAGAAGCTGAGAGCGGTCGCGCTGACTCATGTCCATGACGACCATGCTGGTGGCGCGCGCGCCTTTGCCGCGGCCGGAGCGGACGTCTACGCGCCGGAGGAAATCACGGAATTTCTGGAACATGCACTCAATCGTAGGGAAATGCCGGACGACAGCCTGTCGGCGCTTGGCGGAACCGTCGCCGTCAAGCCGGTCGGTGAACGCACGGTGCTTGAAGATGATGTCCGTTCCGTCGTGTTGCTGCCGCTGGGCGCCGGTCCGCACGTTTCAAGCGCACTCGGCGTCTGGGTGCCCGATGCCGGTGTGTTTTTCCAGTCAGATTTGCATGTTCCCCAAAAAGACTCCGACCAGCCTCGGGACGATCGAGCGCTCACCGAATGCTGGTTTGCGCGCTGGGCGGTTCAGAACCTGCCTGATGACACGCGGGTACTCAACTCCCACAGCCCGCCGCAGACGCCGGTAAGCCGTTTGCAGTCATACACGGAGAGTCCTCTTTGCAAGGGCTAGCCCGCGGCATGGAACTTCGCTGAACCCAGAATTTCCTTCTCATGGGCAGGGATAAACAGGGACCGCTGTAAAGCTGAACGTAGTGCCACTGCCGGCAGCGGGGCCCTGATCTCGCCAAACGATACGCGAAGTAACGAAATACGATACTTTGGAAATTGACGGTCGAAATCGGTGCGGCGGCCCGGGTAATGGACAATACTTCGTTAAAGAGAGGCGGGCATGAACAAGTGGCTACTCATCATCGGAATGGCGTATTGCACCAGCGTTTTTGGCCTGGACCAGGCGTCGCTCGCCCAGGAACTTGAAGAAGCCCGCACGGAAATGAAAATGCCCGGCCTGCGGGCGGCCGTCCGATTCCCGGATGGAGGTATCGTTCGCGCCGCGGTCGGCGTGGCGGACAGGGAAACCGGAAACCCGCTCGATGACACCATCGGCATGCCGGGCGGCAGCACCGGCAAGACTTTCGCCGCCTCGCTCGCGCTGCTGCTGGTCGAAGACGGCACCCTGTCGCTCGATGATCCGGCCGCCCGGTGGCTGGCCGATACGGACTGGTACGCACACCTGCCCAACGCGGACACCATCCGGGTGCGGCACCTGCTCTCGCACTCGAGCGGAATCGCCGATTATCCCGAACTTGCGCGCTGGCACGCAGCGATGGTCTGGCGCGTAATGCGCCAGGGCAGCGCCTATTTCACGCCCGAGGAACTGATCGGTTATGCGCTGGACCGGAAAGCGCCGTTTCCGGTGGGCCAGGGTTACCGCTATTCCGACACAGGCTAGGCTACATGGGCGGCGGGCGCAACCTGAAGAAGGATGGCCGGATGAAATTCGACCCGCGCTCGGAATGGACCGGCGGTGGGCTGATCACCACACCGACCATGCTGGCGCAATTTTACGGCGCCCTGGCCGAAGGGCGTATCGTGAAACCCGAAAGCCTCGACCGGATGCTGAATGGCGGCTTCATCGGCAAATAGCGAGCGGGAGCCGGTGGGCCGGCGGTTCAACTTGTCGCGCTGATCGAAAGGAGAACAAATGAGCAAATGGATCAAGGAAAACCTGGTGTTGGTGGCCGGCATCGTACTTCCGGTGCTGCTGGTGGGTGGCTTTTTCGTCCTCAACAAGGCGCCGCGGATGCTGACCGACCCGCCCGGGTACGATTTTCTGCTGGTGGCCTACCGCGTTGACTATCAGCATCCGAGGGAGTTTCACCTGGCCTTCGAAGTTCGGGACGGCAAGCTGCACGGCAAGGCAACACCGGTCAAGGACGAACACTCTCACCTGAACCGGCAGCACGCCGGCATCTTCCGTTATCACGCGGCTGGAAACCGCTTCGAGCAAATTGTCTACGAACTGCCCGACGGGCTGGACGAACTCGAGGCGCCCCTGGAATTCACGGTCGCGGAAACACGCCACCTGGAACTCGACAAGCGCTCGAAATCACCTGACGGCTTCACTTTCGAATACCTGGGCTACCGGGGCCGGGGCGGTTTGCTGGGTGAAATCTTCGGCATGGGCAGGCGCCGCGGTGATGAATACGTATTGAACAAGTCGGGCGCTCACTTCAAGCTACCCAAGCCGGCCTCTGATCCATATTACTACCACCATGACATGCACTTGATGGGTTGGATCGTGGCCGACGGTGAATCACCGTGAACGCGCGCGACGAAGCCTTACGGCAGATCGCCGAACTCGCCGCCCGGCACGACCTCGGTGCGGATGAAATCGCCCTGGCCCTAACCACAGAATGGAAACCGGCGGCGGCCGAACGCTCCACCGGCATCCTGGCCCGCGTGCTCGCGTACCTGGGTGGCATCCTGGTGCTGGCCGGTATCGCCATCATCATCGGCCTGCAGTGGGATCATCTCAATTCCGCCACCCGGGTACTGGTGACATTGGGGGTCGGCTTTGCCATCTTTCTGTTCGCGTTGGCGACCATGACCGATCCGCGATTCGCCCGCGTCACCAC
>CAMYKC010000012.1 GCA_947258865.1 uncultured Lysobacterales bacterium | reverse complement strand
TCGGCATCGGCCCGAAGCCGTATAATCCGCATAGACCATCAGCCTTTCTCCGAAAGGTGTGGTCACGGGCGCATCGGCGCCTATTACTTGTCTTCTAAGGCTGTCAAAATCAAGTGTGCAGTTCGTATTCATGAGGAACCCTGGAAAAGGCCAAATTGCCGAATGATGCTATTTTACCTGTCTTTGCCCGCCGGGCGATTTCCAGCCCGCAGCACCGGGATCACGAGGCCGTTACAACGTTGTTGACAAATTACCTGGCGGCCGCCATTTTTAGTAGGTTAAGCGGATCATTTGAAGACAATTAACCGACAGGGCCCCTTTCCATGTTAGATACAGTAAAAACCAGTCTGAAGCTTGAGAACCCAGGCCTCCTTCGCGAGCACTCCTACATCAACGGCGAGTGGGTGTCTGCCGCTGACGGCAGCACTTTCGAGGTGACAAACCCGGCTGACGGCTCGCTCGTGGCCACGGTGCCGGAGATGGAAGTAGCCGGCGCGCGCGGGGCCGTTGCGGCTGCGGACGCCGCCTGGCCCGCCTGGCGCTCGAAAACGGCCAAGGAACGCGCGGGTATTCTGCGGCGCTGGTTTGACCTGATTCTAGAAAACAAGGATGACCTGGCAGCCATAATGACCGCGGAACAGGGAAAGCCGCTGGCGGAATCGGCCGGTGAAGTGCTTTATGGCGCCTCCTTCATCGAATGGTTCGCCGAGGAGGCCAAACGGGTCTATGGTGACGTGATTCCTACCCACCTGGCGGACCGCCGGATCATCACGATCAAGCAGAGTATCGGCGTTGTCGCTGCGATCACGCCGTGGAACTTCCCGAACGCCATGATCACGCGTAAAGCCGGACCGGCGATGGCGGCCGGTTGCCCGGTGGTTGTCAAACCGGCCTCGGAAACACCCCTGTCGGCACTGGCGCTGGCAGTGCTGGCGGAAGAGGCTGGTGTCCCGGCTGGGGTTTTCAACGTCTTCACGACGCGCAACTCGCGCGAAACCGGCAAGGAACTCACCGAGAGCCCGCTGGTGCGCAAGTTCTCTTTCACCGGCTCGACCGAAGTCGGTAAGATTCTGATCCGCCAGTGCGCCTCCACGGTGAAAAAAGTGTCGATGGAGCTGGGCGGCAATGCGCCCTTCATCGTATTCGATGACGCCGATATCGATGCGGCGGTTCAGGGCGCGGTTATATCCAAGTACCGCAACGCCGGCCAGACCTGCGTCTGCGCTAACCGTGTTTATGTGCAGGAAGGTGTTTACGATGAATTCGTCAGGAAATTTACGGTCGCGGTGCAGGCTCTGAAGGTTGGCCGCGGTGAAGAAGCCGGGGTCAATATCGGACCGATGATTTCATCCGACGCGATCGACAAGGTCGAGACGCTGCTGGCCGACGCCAAGGACAAAGGCGCCCGTGTCATCGAGGGCGGTGAGCGTCATGAGCTCGGCGGCCTGTTCTACCAGCCGACCGTGGTCGGCGGCGTCACCGCCGACATGGCCTTTGCGACCGAGGAAATTTTTGGTCCGGTCGCACCGGTCTTCAGGTTCTCGAGCGAAGATGAGGTCATTGAATTAGCCAATGCCACCGAGTTCGGCCTCGCCGCGTATTTTTATGCGCGCGACCTGGGGCGGGTGTTCCGCGTGGCTGAAGGCCTCGAATATGGCATGGTGTGCATTAATGACGGCATCCTTTCAACGGAGGTCGCGCCGTTTGGTGGCGTCAAGGAATCCGGCATTGGCCGCGAGGGTTCGAAGTACGGCATGGACGAGTACATCGAAATCAAGTACATCACCTTGGCCGGAATAAACTCGTAGTTAGTACAATGCGCCTGGCGCGCGATTCGGCTGCCCGGCGGCCTCCTTTGATTTAAGGAAGTTTCGATGACCCTGGATCTCGATTTCATTCGCTCACAATTCCCTGCCTTCAGCGAACCTTCGCTGGACGGTTTCGCCCACCTGGAGAATGCCGGCGGCTCATATGCCTGTCGTCAAAGTATCGAATGGCTCGAGCGCTACTACCGGCAAACCAAGGTCCAGCCGCATTATGACTATCCGGCGTCCAGAACGGCTGGTGAGCATATGGACACTGCGAAGCAACGCATGGCGTCCTGGCTGAACACCGGCGCCGATGAACTGCATTTCGGGCCCTCCACCTCCCAGAATACCTACGTGCTTGCACAGGCGCTGCGCCAGGAACTGAAGCCGGGTGAAGAAGTGATCGTGACCAACCAGGAACACGAGGCCAATGTCGGCGTCTGGAGCCGCCTGGAGGATGACGGGATCGTGGTTCGGGAATGGAAAGTGGATCCGGACACTGCGGAACTGCACCCGATGGACCTCGAGGCGCTTTTGAGTCCGAGGACGCGAGCAGTGGCTTTGACCCACTGTTCAAACGTGGTCGCCAGCATCAATCCGGTGCGGGAGATCACCGACCTCATTCGTGATGCAGGCGCCTGGTCCATCATTGATGGCGTTTCGTTCTGTCCGCACGGTATGCCGGACATCCCGTCACTGGGGGCAGACGTCTACCTGTTTTCACTGTACAAGGTTTACGGCCCTCACCTGGGCGTGATGTACCTGCGCAAAGACCTCAACGCCGAGTGGCCATACCAGGGGCATTTCTTCAATGCCGGAATGCCGGAAGCCCGGTTTACGCCAGCGGGGCCGGACCATGCCCAGATCGCTGCGGTAAATGGCGTGCTGGATTACATGGAAACCGTGTACGAGCACCATCATGGTACATATGCCCCGCTCGCCCAGCAGGCGGCGGCGGTCCGTGAACTGTTCCGCGATCACGAGACACTTCTGTTACAGCCGCTTCTCGATTACCTGTCGGATCACTCCGGAGTGCGGTTGATCGGGCAAAAAAGGGCGGGCGTTCGAGCACCTACCGTCGCTTTCACCGTGCGCGGCCAAAGCGCCCAGTCGCTGGTCCCGAAACTCGCAGAATTCAAGCTGGGCGTCGGGGCAGGGCACTTCTACGCCTATCGCCTGATCGAAGCGCTGGATATCGATACCGATGATGGTGTGTTGCGCGCCTCCTTCGTGCACTATAACTCGCCGGAAGAAGTCGACCGCCTGATCAGTGCGCTGGACGAGGTGCTGTAGGAGGCCGCTATGCGGCCAAATATTTTGTAGAAGCGGGCCATGCCCGCGAATCAAGGGTTATCCCGTTGGAGGGATAGGCCATACCTGTATTCAGGACACGCTCAAGACGTCCCTGTGCGCTAATCATCTGTTCCCGACAGCATGATTGTCCTGAATACAGGTATGGCCAATCCCTCTTGGGCGCCTATACTTCCATCTCGGGCATGGCCCGCTTCTGCATCAGGTGTATATCAGCATAAGCACCTGCCAGGCAATGCACACTATCGACAACCAGGCTACCGCGAAGGCCAGCGTTCGTACCCAGGGTATTCCTGCACCGTAAGCGACGGCATGGACGAGACGCGCCCAGAAAAAGAAAGCCGCGGCTGAAGCCGTTGCCGCATTGCTGAGATCCATGGCGTTGCAAATCAGAACCAGCGATGCAAATACCACCAGGTTTTCCACCGCATTGTAGTGAGCCTTCTTGAGACGTTCCGCCCAGGGCGACATCACTAGCGGCTGATCGGGATAACCAACCGCGTCACTCAACTTGTTCCGGCTGAGGGCATTGAGTATGTACGGTAACCACATCAGGGTCGTGAAGATGGCGGTATAGGCCAGGTATTTCAGTTCCGGGGTCATGGTTTTCTCCTTCGTTTGGCTGCAGGAGCGTGCCATGCACGCGATCGGCCGCATGGCGGCCTCCTACAGGCTGGTTATTATAGCTGCGTAGATTTCAATGGCGTCCCACAGGTTTTGCAAGCGCAGGTTTTCATCCTTGCCGTGCTGGTTGTTGTCGTGATTGGCAATCGGCAGGATCAGGATTGGTGCGCCCACCACCTCATCGATCAGGTAGAGCGGCAAGCTGCCGCCCATGGTCGGTAGCTGGATCAGGGTGTCATCACCAAGTTGGTTCATGATGTTCGCTATGGATTGCGCGATCGGCAGATCGAACGGTGCGCGGTAAGCAGGATATCCCGCCTCTGACCAGTCCAGGCGCGCTATACGGTCATGGGCAGCGCGCTGCTCCCCGGTGGGGGCATCGTAAACCACGAAGTAGCCCTGTGAACGGATGTGGCGCTCGATCGCTTCGCGCAGGAAGTCCGGCGTCTGCGCCGGCACCAGGCGCAGGCCGATCGAAGCCGTGGCCGAAGTCTGGATGCTGTTCCGCGATTGGGCACCCACGTCACCCGAGCGGATACCGCGCAGATTCATGGCTGGCCGCATTATGGCCATCTCGATGCGTTCGTTGGTCTCGGGACGGCCGATCCCCAGTTCATCGATCAGCTGCCGATCCACTGCAGGCGCCGCCTCGATGGCCTCCATCTCCAACCGGGAAGGCGTGATCACTTGCTCGTGGTAAGAGTCGATCAGGATATTGCCCTGATCGTCGCGCATGGTGCCGATCAATTCGGTCAGCCGCATGATCGGGTTAGGCGCCCAATTACCGTAATGCCCGCTATGCAGGGGCCGGTTCGGGCCGTAAACGGTCAGGCCAAACCCGAACGACCCCCGTACGCCATAGCTCAGTTGCCAACGCCGGCTTTGATGCACCGGTCCATCGCAAAACAGCCACAGATCCGCGCCGAGCAATTCGCGATATTTGCCAAGCATATCCCGAAGGTGCGGCGACCCCGCCTCCTCTTCCCCCTCGAAAAAAAGTTTCAGATTCACGGATGGCTCGACCCCGCCATCTTCCAATGCATCCAGAGCTGCATTCAGCGCGATAATGGGCGCCTTGTCGTCACCGGCTGAGCGGCCGAACAGGCGCCACTCGGGGTCGAACGGGGCTTTCATAGGAACGATCTGTCCGTCCCGTTCGACCGGGCCGTTGCGCATGACCGGCGTCCACGGGTCGGAAGCCCAGTCATCCGGATTGGCCGGCTGGCCATCGTAATGCACATAGATCATCAGTGTCTTGTCAGCGCCCTGGGTCCTGCGTTCCGCAAAAACAGCCGGCGGGCTGCCTTCGAGTTCAAGCAGACGGGCGCTAAAACCGCGCCGGTTCAGCAGGCCGAGAATGTAGTCGGCGTTGCGCCGGATGTTGACATGGTCGCTGGCAACGTTTGGAAGCCTGAGCAACTCAACAAACCCATCGATAATGTCCTGTTCATTCGCCTGCCGCCATTGTCGTGCAGCCGCAGCCGTGGAGACCGGATCGGCCGTAAGGCTGACAGGAAACAAGACGCTGAACAGTGCCGCCAGGATCGAGGACAGAAACAAAGGAAATGGTTTGATCGGCATTTCAGTCCATCAGTTGGAGGTTCATTGGGTCTAACCTTAGGCGGCGGCAAGTCAGACTGCAAGCGGCCAGCCCGGCTCGCCAGGTCTGCCGCAAGCGTCATAAGCAAGATGCGGAAATGAAATAAAAGAGTTATGCTTGCGCGAAATCCTGAGCACGGCGGGTTTTGCATGAAGCCAACGGACACTTCTAATCCGGAATATTTCCACAAGGTCGTGGATTGCCAGTGGGGCTGTCCCGCACACACTGACGTTCCGGAATACATTCGGCTGATAGCCCAAGGCCGCTTCGATGACGCTTACATGGTCAATCGGGAGAGTAATGTCTTCCCGGCAATCCTGGGCCGCGTATGCGACCGGCCCTGTGAGCCGGCCTGCAGGCGTGGACGTATGGATGAAAAACCGGTCGCCATATGCCGCCTCAAACGCGTTGCAGCCGATCATCGAGGTGACATCACGGATCGGCTGCCGGTCGCACCCACCGAAAAAAACGGCAAGAAAATAGCTCTGGTCGGTGCGGGTCCGGCATCACTGACCGTTGCCAACGACCTGATGCCCCTGGGTTATGAGTGCACCATATTCGAGGCGCAGTCTGTCGCCGGCGGACTGATGCGTTATAACATTCCGGCCTTCCGCTTGCCCATCGAGGTTTTGAACGAGGAAATCGACTACATCCTCGACATGGGTGTGGAAATTCATTACAACCACCGTGTCGAGAGCATGAAGGAACTGCTGGACCAGGGCTATGATGCCGTTTTTGTTGGCAGCGGCGCGCCACGGGGCAAGGAACTCAAGCTGCCCGGCCGCTACGATACGGAAAACATCCACATTGGTATCGACTGGCTGGAATCGGTCGCCTTCGAACACATTGATTCGATTGGCAAACGGGTGTTGATTGTTGGTGTTGGAAATACCGCGATGGATTGCTGCCGGACTTCACTTCGGCTCGGCGCGACGGATGTCAAGGTCATGGCGCGCAAACCGCGCGAATTCTTCAAGGCTTCTGTCTGGGAACTGGAGGACGCCGAGGAAGAGAACGTCGAGATCGTCGTCAATCATTCGCCAAAAGAGTTCGTAGTCGAGGAGGGCAAGCTCAAGGGCATGACCTTCGAGCTGATGGAATACGTTATCGAGAACGGGCGCATCTTGGACCAGGACGTAACGGGCGAGGTCTTCATACCCTGCGATGACGTGGTGCTGGCCATCGGGCAGGAGAACGCCTTCCCCTGGATCGAGCGGGATCTGGGCATCGAGTTCAATCCCTGGGAAGAACCGATGGTCGATGAAGTTACCTACGAAGCGACACGCAAAGGCGTGTTTTTCGGTGGAGACTCCGCATTCGGGCCCAAGAACATCATCTGGGCGGTGGAGCACGCCCACCAGGCCGCCATATCCATTCATCGCCATTGCCACGGCGAGCCGCTGGAAGACCGGCTGCCCGACCGGATGAACCTGCAGACCCGCAAGATGGGCATGCATGAATGGAGCTACTCGAACAGTTTCGATCCGGCCGCGCGGCGCAAAATGATGCATGTTCCCCTGGAGGTGAGGTTCACCGAACTGGGCAAAGAGGTCGAATTGGGATTTGATGCAGAGCAAACGGCTAAGGAGGTTGAGCGTTGCCTGAATTGTGATATTCAGACGGTGTTTACGGACTCGTTGTGCATCGAGTGTGACGCCTGCCTTGATATTTGTCCCACCCAGTGCCTGACCATTACTTCGAATGGCGAACGGGAAGACCTGGTGCAGCGCCTGATGGCGCCGGTTCTGGAGCATGAACAGCCGCTCTTCGTGTCCCACGAACTGAAGCAGACCAGCCGGGTCATGGTGAAAGACGAGAATTTCTGTATTCATTGCGGACTGTGTGCAGAGCGTTGCCCGACCGCCGCCTGGGACATGCAGAAGTCGCTGTTGGAATTCCCCCAGGCCGTGGACTATGTCCGTGGCAACGAAAGTGGTAAACGCCCATGCCAGCAACGCAAAGCCGGATAAACGACTTTGTCCTGAAAATCGCCACGGTCAACGGCACCGGTTCAGCCAGTGCCAACGGACTGCTGATGAAGGCCCTGTTTCGAATGGGCATTCCGGTCACGGGCAAGAACCTGTTTCCTTCGAATATCCAGGGACTTCCAACCTGGTACGAAATCCGCGCCAACCGTGAAGGCTACATATCGTCCGCCGGGCGCGTGGACGTCATGGTGGCGATGAATGCCCAGACCTACCAGAAAGACCTGGACGAAGTCAGCCCCGGCGGTTTTCTGGTCTACGATTCCACATGGCCCCGTGAAAGCACGTTACATCGGGACGACATCACGGTACTGGGTGTACCGCTCTCCAAGCTCTGCAATGAAGCGTTCAGCGTGGCCCGCCTTCGCATCCTGATGAAGAACGTGGCCTACGTGGGCGCCCTGGTGGCCTTGCTGAACATCGATCTGGATGTGATCAAGAAACTCCTGGAGCAGACTTTCGCCAGCAAGCCCAAGCTGATCGATAGCAATCTCGAAGCCATAATGCTCGGCTACGACTACGCCAGCGAGAACTTCACCTGCCCCCTGCCAGTCCGGGCCGAAAACATGGGGGACAACAACAAGGGAAAAATCATGATTACCGGCAACGAGGCCACCGGCCTGGGCTGCCTGTATGCTGGCGCCACCGTCGGTGCCTGGTACCCGATCACGCCGTCCACCGGCGTGATGGACAGCTTTAGCAAGTACTGCGAGACCTTCCGGGTGGACCCGGAAACCGGGGAAAAACGATATTGCATCATCCAGGCCGAGGACGAGCTGGCGGCCGCCGGCATGGTCATCGGAGCCAACTGGGTGGGCGCGCGAGGCTTCACGCCCACTTCCGGCCCCGGCATTTCGCTGATGAGCGAATTCATCGGCTTCGCTTACTATGCGGAAATCCCGTCGGTGTTCATCAACGTCCAGCGCGCGGGTCCCTCGACCGGCATGCCGACGCGCACCCAGCAGAGCGACGTGATGCAGTGCGCCTACGCCTCGCACGGAGACACCAAGCATCCGATCCTGTTTCCGTCCAATCCGCACGAGTGTTTCGAAATGGCGGTAACCGTTTTCGACCTGGCCGAGCGCCTGCAGACCCCCGTGTTCATGCTGTCCGACCTGGACATCGGCATGAACGACTGGATGGTCTCCGAACTTACCTGGGACGACCGGTACCGCCCGGACCGCGGCAAGCTTCTGGGCCCTGAAGAACTCAAAAAAATGGAGCGGTTCGTGCGTTACCTCAACGTGGACGGCGACGGCATTACGTACCGGACCCTGCCGGGTGAAGACCCCAAGGGCGCCTACTTCGTTCGCGGTTCCGGCCACAACCGCTATGGTGCTTATACCGAGGATTCCGACGAATACCAGGATGTGCTCGACCGCCTGCTGGTCAAGTGGGCAACGGCGAAAACCCTGGTTCCGGACGCGTTGCTGAGCAAGGCGGAACGGTCCACGAAACTCGGAATCGTCGCCTACGGCAGCACGGACGGCGCTGTCATCGAGGCCCGCGACCGGCTGGCGGATCAGGGCATCCATGCCGATTACCTCAGGATCAGAGCGTTCCCATTCACCGAGGAAGTGGAGGACTTCCTGCGGGCCCATGACACGATTTTCGTCGTCGAGCAGAACCGCGACGCACAAATGAAATCCCTGCTGATGCTGGAGGCCAACGACATCGCCGACCGGCTGGTTTCCATCCTGCACTATAACGGCAAGCCCATTCCCGGCAGTTGTGTGGTGGAGGGTGTGACGGGACACCTGGAAAAGGAGGCGGCAGCATGACCTACGCGCGGCCAAGAATCGACCTGCCCGGCCAGAAAACCAACGAAATCGGGTTGGCGCTGCACGATTATGAGGGTTCCCTGTCCACGCTTTGCGCGGGTTGCGGGCATGACTCCATCACCGCGGCACTGGTCCAGGCGCTTTGGGAAATGTCCATCGCGCCGGAAAAGCTGATCAAGATGTCGGGGATTGGCTGCTCATCGAAGACCCCGGCGTATTTTGTGCACGGAGCCCACGGCTTCAACTCGGTTCACGGGCGCATGCCGTCCGTCGCCACCGGGGCGCTGGCGGGCAACCGGGCTTTGATTGGCATTGGCGTATCGGGCGACGGCGATTCGCTGTCGATCGGCTTTGGCCAGTTCGGCCACGTCATCCGGCGCAATGTCAACATGCTTTACCTGATCGAGAACAACGGGGTCTACGGCCTGACCAAGGGCCAGTTTTCAGCATCGGCGGACGCGGGCAGTACGTCCAAGCGGGGCGAAGTCAACCAGATGCAGAACATCAACGCGGTCGCCACGGCCATATCGATGGGTGCGAGCTTTGTGGGGCGCAGTTTCTCCGGCGACCGGGAGCAACTGGTGCCATTGATCAAGGCCGCGATTGCGCACCCCGGCTGCGCCGTGCTCGACGTCATTTCGCCCTGTGTGACGTTCAACGACCATCAGGGCTCGACCAAGAGCTATGCCTATGTCCGCGAACACAGGCACAAGGCGATGGAGACCGACCTGATCTCGCCCCGGGCGGAAATAAAGGCGAGCTACTACGCTGGCGACACCCATCCGGTCAGACTGCACGACGGTTCGACCATCCTGTTGCGGAAAGTCGACCCGGATTACGATCCCACCCGGCGCAACAACGCGCTGGGTTTCCTGGAGCGTCACCGCAGCCGCGGCGAGATCGTCACCGGGTTGCTCTACATCGACCAGAACGTCACCGACATGCACACGCAGTCCCGCACCGTGCGCACGCCGCTCAAGGACCTTGAGTTCGAGCGCCTCAATCCAGGCAGCGAAGCACTCGAAAAGCTTCAACTGGGTATGAAGTAAATAGCCATTCCGTCAAGGATAAATCCCTTGTCGCTTTTGCTTGGCTTACAGGCACTTAAGGCTTACCATTAACCGTTTGAGCGGGAATCCCTAATGTGTTCGATATTCGGCGTATTGGAATTACGCCAGGACCTCAAATCGGTTCGAAAAATGGCTTTGCGCCAGTCGCGCCTGCTGCGGCACCGCGGGCCGGACTGGAGTGGCATTTACGCGGCCGATAACGCCGTGCTCGCTCACGAGCGCCTGTCCATCGTCGACGTCAATACCGGCGCGCAGCCCATCCTGAGCGAAAGCAGCCGACAGGCGCTGGCTGTCAATGGTGAAATTTATAATCATCAGGACATCCGCGACCGTTTCGAGGGCCGCTATGCATTCCGCACCCACTCGGATTGCGAAGTCATCCTGCCGCTTTATCTCGAGCTGGGGACGGATTTTCTGGACCAACTGAGCGGTATGTTTGCTTTTTGTCTTTACGATGAGGAAAAAGACTTCTGGATGATGGCCCGTGATCCGATCGGTATCATTCCGCTGTATTACGGGCACGATGCACACGGCCAGCTGTTCGTGGCGTCGGAAATGAAAGCCCTGATGGAGGTCTGCAATCAGGTTCACGAGTTTCCACCGGGTCATTTCTGGTGCACCGGCCAGGCGGAACCGGAGCAATGGTATCAACGCCCCTGGACAGACTACGAGCATGTCCGGGACGCCGCAACGGACAAAGCAGCATTGCGGGAGGCCCTGGAGCAGGCGGTCATTGGTCACCTGATGACGGACGTGCCGTACGGGGTCCTGCTTTCCGGTGGGCTGGACTCCTCCATCACCGCGGCGCTTGCCGCCAGGCATGCCGCGATGCGGATAGAAGATCACGAGGAGACTCCGGCCTGGTGGCCACGCTTGCACTCCTTCGCCATTGGGCTGGAAGGCTCGCCCGATCTCGCGGCAGCACAACTGGCGGCCGACCACATCGGCACTGTGCACCATGGCTTCACGTTTACGATACAGGAAGGCCTGGATGCGCTGGAAGAGGTGATCTACCACCTGGAAACCTATGACGTAACGACCATCCGGGCTGCCACGCCAATGTTCCTGATGGCCCGGAAAATACGCGCCATGGGTATCAAGATGGTGCTGTCCGGCGAGGGCGCCGACGAAATCTTCGGCGGCTACCTGTATTTCCACAAGGCCCCGGATCCTCAGGCTTTTCACGAGGAAACCGTGCGCAAACTGTCGCGGCTGCACAGCTACGATTGCCTGCGCGCCAACAAGTCAATGTCGGCCTGGGGCGTCGAGGCGCGCGTGCCATTCCTCGACAAGGAATTTCTCGACGTGGCGATGAGCATCAACCCGGCGGACAAGATGATCACGCAAGGCCGCATCGAGAAGCAGATACTACGAGAGGCGTTCAGCGACCTGTTGCCGGAATCCATCGCCTGGCGGCAAAAAGAGCAGTTTTCCGACGGCGTGGGCTACGGCTGGATCGACGCCGTGAAAGATTTCACCGACGATCACGTCAGCGACGCCGAGATGACGCGCGCGGCCGGGCGGTTTCCATTCAATACGCCCGCCTCCAAGGAAGCTTACTGGTTCCGTAGCGTGTTCGAGCAGCATTTCCCGCTGGCATCCGCGGCACAAACCGTACCGGGCGGTCCCACCGTCGCCTGCAGCACGCCAGAAGCGGTACTGTGGGACAAGGCGCTGCAGGAAATGAATGATCCTTCCGGCCGCG
This sequence comes from uncultured Lysobacterales bacterium, assembly GCA_947258865.1. Lineage (GTDB taxonomy): Bacteria > Pseudomonadota > Gammaproteobacteria > Xanthomonadales > SZUA-36 > CAMYKC01. The sequence goes on along the minus strand of CAMYKC010000012.1, from coordinate 10,277 downwards.
CGATGCGCAGCGTACACCAGGATGCATACTGATCATGGTTGACTCCGGCAAGAAACTTCTTGTACAGAAATTCGGCGGTACGTCGCTGGCCGACCTGGCCGGGTTCGATGCCAGCGCCGGTGTCATCGGCAAGTATACGGACGAACACCAGGTTGTCGTCGTGCTTTCCGCGGTGAAAGGAGTGACCGACCTGCTGTTGGCGGCAATCGATACCGCGGTTGAAGGTAAAAATGGTGCGGAGCCTCTCGAAGAGGCGATTGAGCGTGAGCGCGCCATCATCGATGACCTGGCGGAGCAGGGTGTCGATACACCGTTGGCCATGGAATTCCTGGAAGAACAACAGGCGGTGTTGTCCCGCCGCGTTGAGGGCATCCGCCTCTTGGGCCAGTGTCCGGACGAGACGCGGGCGCGTATCCTCGCCAGCGGTGAAGGATTCAGCAGCCGCCTGATGGTTGACCTGCTTCGGCATCGAGGCTTCCGGGCGCAATGGTCGGACACCGATGTCCTGCCCCTGGCCAATGAAGACTGGCTGGATTCCCTGGTGGATATCGAGGCCGCTGCGCCGCTGTTGAAGGAACGGCTGGAAGAAGACAGCCAGGTCATCGTGTTGCCCGGCTTTTATGGCCGCAACGCCGAAGGCGATATCCAGTTGCTGGGCCGCAACGGCACGGATTATTCGGCCGCCGCCATCGCAGCAGCCACCGGCGCCGGTCTCTGCCAGATCTGGAAAGACGTCGATGGTTTTTTCACCGCTGATCCCCGGATTGTCACCAACGCCCGGTGCCTGGACGAAGTCAGTTACGACGAGGCCATGGAGCTGACCTATTTCGGCGCCAAGGTGATTTCCGCCAAGGCGCTGACGCCACTGGCGGCCAACAACATTCCCTGCGAGGTGCGCAACACTTACGATCCTTCAAAACCCGGCACGCTGGTACACAGTGAAGCCACGCGGGCGCAGGTAGTTCGCGGTATTTCCCACCTCCACGATGTTTCATCGATCACGCTGCAGGGCGGCGGGCTCAGGGGCAGGGTGGGTATCGCACGACGCGTAATGGATGCGCTGGCCAGTGAGTCCATATCCATCCTGCTGATCGTGCAATCTTCGTCCGAGTACAGCATTACCCTCTGCGTGCGCCAGCAGGATGAGAAAAAAGCGCGCAGGGCACTGGACGAAGAATTTCACTTCGAGCGCCTGCACGGCCTGATCGAGGAAATCGGCGTGCAGAGCGATCGCGCTGTCGTTTCGCTGGTCGGTGAGGGTATGAAGCATAATCGCGGCATTGCCGCCCGTTTCCTTACCGCCATTTCGTCTGCCGGGGTTAACGTCGAAGTGATTGCCCAGGGATCGACCGAGTGCGCGATCGCGGTGGTGGTCCGGGGCGAAGACGCACAACCGGCCACTCGCGCCTGTCATACCGCGTTCTTCAGCCACTCCACCCACATTGACGTGGTTTTGCTCGGTTGCGGCAACGTCGGGGGCGAGTTGCTGGATCAGATCCAGCGCCAGGCAGACAGCTTGATCGAACATCACGTCGATCTGCGGGTCCGGGCGATCGCCAATAGCGAACGCCTGCTGGTCGCGGATGACGTAGTCGATCTGGAACGTTGGCAGGAAGATTTGCAGGAATATGGAACGGGCTGGGCGCTGGACGATGTGATCGCGATCCGTAACCGGCTCGGATTGCTCAGCCCGACCATCGTGGATTGCACCACCGACGAACAACTGGCCGGCGAGTATGTTCGCTTTCTCAGCAGTGGATTCAACATTGTTGCCGCGAACAAGAAGGCCAACACCTCGGATTATGCCTACTACCTGGAGATGCGGGCGGCGGCGGCGCGTAATTTCCGCAAGTTCCTCTACGAGACCAACGTCGCAGCCGGGTTGCCGTTCATCGATACCTTGCAGGGCTTGATACGCTCCGGCGATGAACTCCGAACTTTCGAAGGAATCCTTTCGGGCTCGCTGTCAATGATCTTCGGTTTGCTCGAAGATGGTATTCCATTATCTCAGGCGGTTGCCAGGGCCATGGAACTGGGCTACACCGAGCCCGATCCGCGTGACGACCTGTCGGGCAAGGATGTGGCGAGAAAACTGCTGATCATTGCCCGCGAAGTCGGCTTGCGGCTGGAACTCAAGGACATCGAGGTGGAACCCGTGGTTCCCCTGGACGTCGTGGGTCATGTCGACCGATCCGAACTGATTCCCGCGCTGCAATCCTTGGACGAAGATTTTGCGCGGCAAATTGCCGCGGCAGGTGAAGAACAGAAAGTCCTGCGTTACGTTGCACGGGTCGAAGACAGCAAATGTCATGTATCCATCGAAGCCGTGCCGCTGAGCAAGCCGCTGGGCGCCATTCGCGACGGGGAAAACGCTCTCGTGATCCATACCCTCTATTACCAGCCGATCCCCATGGTTCTGCGCGGTTACGGAGCGGGCGCCGCGGTCACTGCGGCGGGTGTTTTCGGTGACCTCTTGAGAACGGTCTGGCGGCCACTGGACAACTGATCACCATGGCAATACTGAAAAAGAGAACTCACCCGCTGACCGTATACGCGCCCGCCTCCATCGGCAACATGTCGGTCGGTTTCGACGCGCTCGGGCTGGCGCTGGCCCCGATGGATGGCACCTTACTGGGCGACATGGTTCAACTCAAGCCGCTCTCCAGCCCGCAGGACGGGAATGACTGGTTGCTCGAACTCGATGGCCCGTTCGCCCATGCGCTGCCCATCGACCAGGAAGATAATATCGTTATTTCCTGCTGCCGGGCATACCAGGCAGCGGCGGCGGAAGGTGGCAAGGAAATCGCCCCGCTGAAGGTCATCCTGAACAAGCGTCTGCCGATCGGCAGCGGCCTGGGATCGAGCGCCAGTTCCATTGTCGCCGCGCTCGAGGGGCTCAACCGCTGGAACGACAACCTGCTGACAACGCGCGAGGTCTTTGCGCTGATGGCGAGAATGGAGGGCAACATCAGCGGCGAGGTGCACCTGGACAATGTTGCACCCTGCCTGTTTGGCGGTCTCCGGCTATGCCCGCCCGGCAGCCAACAGGAATATGCATTGCCCTGGCCGGGCGCATGGCGAGCCGTGATTTGCTGGCCGGGTACGGAACTGATGACTCGCAAGGCACGATCGGTCTTGCCGGACAACGTACCGAGAAAGACGGCTGTTCGTCATGGCGCACAGTTTGCGCAGTTCGTGCATGCCCTGCACTCAGGAAACACGAAGCTCGCCGCCGCATGCATTGTGGACCACATTGCAGAGCCCTATCGTCGCAAATTATTGCCCGGATTTGACGAAGCACGCAGTCGGCTGAAGGAATTGGGGGCGCTGGCCGTCGGGATTTCAGGCTCCGGCCCGACCATCTTCGCGCTGGTGGATGATTTCGAGGTCGCCAGTAAGACCAGGGCCTGGCTTGACGAAAACTACAGGAAAAACGATAAGGGTTTTGTCCACGTTTGCCGGGCAGATCTCGGCGGTGCCCGCACCATTGACTGAGCGTCACGATCGGGAGGATTGGGAGCAGTGAAACTGATCAACATCAAGCATCCTTCCGAGGAGGTCAGTTTCAGCGAAGCGGTATTGCAGGGCCTGGGCCGGGACCAGGGGCTGTTTTTTCCACTGTGTTTCGAGCCCCTGGACGACGTGGAGGGCCTGCTGCAGGAAGAATTCGTACAGCGAAGCGTGGCTGTGCTAAAGCACCTCGTGGGAGACGAGGTCAGCGAGGCCACCATGCACAGGATGGTGTCTTCGGCTTTCAATTTTCCGATTCAGGCCCCGGCGCTCGATGAACGGATCCGGGCCCTGGAACTTTTCCATGGCCCTTCACTGGCGTTCAAGGATTTCGGCGCCCGGTTCATGGCCAATTGCGTGTCGGAATTTCACGACGGTGGCCCGATGACCATTCTTACCGCCACGTCCGGCGACACCGGTGCGGCCGTGGCGCACGCCTATTTCGGTCAGCCCGGCATCAATGTGGTGATCCTCTATCCCCGGGGCCGAATATCACCGCTCCAGGAAAAGCTGTTCTGCACGCTGGGCGGCAACGTCCATACGATCGCCGTGGATTCAGACTTCGATACCTGCCAGCAACTGGTCAAACAGTCTTTCGAAGATCCGGAACTCAAGCAGGGCCTGGGACTGAACTCGGCCAATTCGATCAACATTGCGCGTTTACTGGCCCAGGTGTGTTATTACTTCGAAGCCGGCGCAGTGGTGGCCGACATCGGCAACACCGCGTTCTGTGTACCCAGCGGAAATTTCGGCAACGTCACCGCTGGCCTGATTGCGCGCACCATCGGCCTCGCCTATAAGCGGATCATTGCCGCCACCAACGTTAACGATACGGTACCCCGCTTCCTCGAATCGGGGCACTGGGATCCCAATCCGACCGTGACCACCATTACCAACGCGATGGATATCTCCTTGCCCAACAATTTTCCGCGTGTCCTGGAACTGGGCGAGCGGCATGGGTTGCCTTTGGAAAAACTGTTGACATCCTTATCACTGGACGACAATGAAACACGCGAGGCCATGCGCGCGCTCTACGCACGGGGCTACCTCGCCGACCCGCATACAGCGCTGGCCTGGGCGGCGCTGGAACGATCCTTGGTGGAGGATGAGGGGGGTGTTTTCCTGTGTACGGCGCATCCGGCCAAGTTCCTTGAAGTAATTGAGGAAACTTTGGGGATCGAAATGCCGCTGCCGCCGGAACTCGAGGCCGTCAAAGACAAGAAAGTGCTCTCTTCCACGATTTCCGGTGATTTCGAATCCCTGAAGCGGGAACTGGTTTCAGGCTAACAGCAGGGTAGATCCTGCAGGAGGCTTCCATGCGCTGCAAGCATGTAAGATTGTCCGCGGCCCTATCCGCGGCCTTCATCTGTGCCTGGCTGGCTCCAATGCCGTTGCGGGCTGATGAAACACGTCACTATGACTGGCTCACGGCCGGCAAGGTTTCGGGCTCCCACGTGCTGGTAATAACGGACGACGGCAGACGGATATCCAAATTCGAATTCAATGACCGCGGGCGGGGCCCCAGGATTCATGAGGAAGCCCGCATCGGTGAAAAGGGGTTACTGCGTTCGCTCCGGATCAATGGCCACTCCTATTTAGGAGCGCCGGCCGATGAGACGTTTCTGGTAGAGGGGGACGTCGCCCGCTGGACGAGCACCATCGAGCAAGGCGAGGCGCCGGTTGGCGGTTTCTACTCAGCGAATGACGGCACACCGGAGCAAACGGCCCTGCTGGCCCGGGCATTGCTGGCAGACCCTTCCCGGCAGATCAATCTGCTGCCTTACGGAACGGCTTCGATTCGCAGAGTCACGGAGCTTGCGGTGGGCGGTGAAGGCGAGAAAACGACGGTGATCCTTTATGCAATCAGCGGTCTCGATCTGGCCCCGCAGCGCATCTGGCTGGATGAGGATCAAGAGTTGTTCGCGTTGGCCTTGGGTTGGATGGGAATGACACCGCAAGGGCTTGGCGGCCTATTGCCTGAACTTCAGGCTGCCCAGGACCGGGCAGAGAAAGACGAACTTCGGCAATTGGCCGAAACCCTGACCGGAAAACTGCCCGCCAACTGGATACTGCGCAATGTTTCAGTCCTGGATGTCGAAAAAGGTGAATTGATACCCGGGCGGCTCGTGGTGGTGACTGACGGCCGAATCGTCAGGGTGGTGGAAGACAAGGGTCTCGATTTGCCGGTGTATGGCGACCTGCAACCCAGGATCATCGATGGCCAGGGCATGACCCTGGTGCCCGGCCTGTGGGATATGCACACCCACTTGTCGCTGGATGACGGCCTGCTGCAGGTTGCAGCCGGTGTAACGAGTGTGCGGGATCTGGGTAATGACCCAGCACGGCTGAACGGCATCCGCGCGTCGTTCGACAAAGGTGAAGTGATTGGTCCGCGGTCTTTCGCCGCGGGTTTTATCGACCGCAAGAGCCCTTACTCCGCACCTGTGGGACGCCTGGCTGAGAGTCTCGATGACGCCCTGCTCATGGTCCGTGAGTATGCTGAAGCGGGCTATCCTCAGATCAAGATTTATTCCTCGATCGAGCCGGGGTGGGTAAAACCGATCGCAACCGAGGTCCATCGCAACGGCATGCGCTTGTCCGGCCATATTCCGTCCTACATGACGGCGCGTCAGGCCGTACTTGACGGTTATGACGAGATACAGCACATCAACATGCTGTTCCTTAATTTCCTGGCGGGGCCGGAAGATGATACCAGAACGCCTTTGCGATTCTCCCTGGTAGCGGACAAGGCGGGCGAACTCGATCTCGATTCCCAGCCGGTCACCGATTTCATCAGCCTTTTGAAAGACAGGGGCGTCGTGGTCGATCCTACCGTGACCATCTTTGACAGTATGTTCCGGCATCGTTCCGGAGCGCTCGATCCTTCTTATGCGATGGTCGCAGACCACATGCCGCCGTCGGTCAGGCGCGGCATGCTGGCCGGTGCAATGGACATCAATGACAGCAACGCGGGACGATATGCCCGTTCCGCGGACGCCTTGCTGAAACTGATCAAAAGGCTGCATGGGGCGGGCATTCCGCTGGTTGCCGGCACCGATGCAATGCCGGGTTTCACACTGCACCGTGAACTCGAGCTTTATCGGCGGGCCGGAATCAGCAACGCGGATGTCCTGAGAATCGCGACATTGAATTCCGCGTACATCGCCGGAGTGGCGGCCGAATCGGGCTCGATAAGCGTGGGTAAAAATGCCGATTTCGTGCTGTTGGCGGGTAATCCGCTGGACGACATCAGCGCGCTGCGGTTGCCGTTAGCAGTGTTCATGGGTGATCGCTGGTACGATACGGCCCAGTTGTATGAAGCTGTAGGAATCAAACCATTTACCCGCTGACAGGTGATTCATGAGAAAGACTGCCGCGTGGCTTGTTCGCCACGCATTGGAACAGATCGGCGCCCGGTATACCTTCGGCATCCCGGGTGTTCACAACATCGAGTTGTACGACGAGCTCAAGGAGTCCGACAGCATTTTGCCTTTGCTGGTGACCCACGAGGTCGGGGCTGCCTTCATGGCGGATGCGGTCAGCCGGGTTTCGGATACCGTGGGCGTTCTCGTCGTGGTGCCCGCAGCGGGTCTGACGCACGCCATGAGCGGTGTCGGCGAGGCTTTTCTGGATGGAATTCCCATGCTGGTCATCTCCGGTGGTGTGCGCAACGACATGGAGCAGGGCTTCCAGCTGCATGATGTGGATCAGCAGGCGCTGATGCGGCCACTGACGAAGGCAACGTACAGGATTGAAAGCTACGACGAAGTCGTTTCAACCGTCTACCGGGCCTACCACAAGGCGATCGAGGGTGAGCCCGGTCCGGTATATATCGAGCTGCCGGCCAACCTTCAGCTGTTAAGCGGTGAGGTGGAGGATGTGCCTGAATTTGATCCTGCATCAAGCCGGCCGCCACTGGATACAGAAGCAGTAGCAGCGGCGGCAAAACTGTTATCCGGCGCCGAAAAGCCGGGAATTTTCGTGGGCTGGGGTGCCAGACACGTTGCCGAGGACATCCGGCGCATCGCCGAGCACCTGGGCGCTCCGGTCGCCACGACCCTGCAGGGTCTCGAGGCTTTTCCGGCCGATCATCCTCTGCATACCGGCATGGGATTTGGGCCCTCCTCCGTTCCGGCGGCGCAAAATGCGTTCAAGAACTGTGACGCGATGCTTGCCGTCGGAACCCGGTTCGCGGAGATCTGCACCGGTAGTTACGGTGCGGTGCCGCCTGAAAAGCTGGTCCATATCGACATCAACCCGGGAGCACTGGGACGGAATCACCCCACTGAAGTGCCTATCCATGCGGATGCCAGGGATGCGGTGCCGGCGATCAGGGCACGATTACTGGAAGACGCCCCTGCCCGCGAGTGGGAAGCGCTGAAGCAATCCATTTCAAAGGACAAAGCTGCCTGGCTGGACGAATGGCTGGCCCATGATTCAGGAGACCGTGTCAACCCAGGCCGATTCTTTGCTTCGCTTCGTTCGAAACTTGACCGGGACGCCATTATCGTGGCGGACGATGGCAATCACACATTCATGACGGCCGAGCTGATGCCCATCTTTCAGGGCGGCAGCTACATGTCGCCCACCGATTTCAACTGCATGGGGTATTGCGTGCCCGGCAGCATCGGCGCGAAGCTGGCGCAACCGGTACGGCAGGTGATTGGTATCGTCGGTGACGGCGCGTTCCTGATGACCGGTCTGGAAACTGTCACGGCAGTGAAGAATGGGCTCGGCGTAGCCTGGTTCGTGTTCAATGATGGTGAGCTGTCCCAGATTGCGCAGGCCCAGGAGATGCCGTATCAGCGCAAGACCTGTACCACCGTAGGTATCCTGGACTATCGTGCATTCGCTGCAGCAACCGGCTGTGAATTCGTGGCCATCGAGGAGGGCGACGCAATTGACGCAGGAATCGATCGCGCGATTGAACTGATGTCTGAAAACCGGCCGGTCATCGTGGATGTTCGCATCGATTATTCGAAAAAAACGCAATTTACCATCGGGGCGGTAAAAACCAACATCAAGCGATTTGATACCCGGAACAAGCTCCGAATCGTAACCCGCGCCTTGTGGCGAAAGGTGAAATACCGCTAATTTGGGAACAAATCCACACCGAAACTGAAAACAAATATACCAATCATCAGGAAGGCTATGCCCAGCTTGAAGGCGGTTGCAACAACCATGCCAATCCATGCTCCAACACCAGCACGACCGGATTGAACAATATCGCTGCCGCCGCTCAGCTCCCCCAGTACCGCGCCGATGAACGGCCCCAGCAGCATCCCAATCAGACCGAAGAAAATGCCTGCCACGGCGCCGATCGTGGCTCCCCAAAATGCTCTCGAACTGGCGCCCAAATAGCGCGCACCCGCGGCGCCGGCAAGGAAATCCACGATCCACGCAAGGACTGCCAGTACCGCCAGCACGCCGATCGTAGTCCATCCAACCGTTTCAAAATTGTCGATCCACGCAGCGACGAGAAGCCCGGCAAAGACCATCGGGACGCCAGGCAGAGCCGGAACGATCGTCCCCGCCAACCCGGCAATGACAGTAAGGCCTGCCAGCAACCACCAGAGAATCGTCCAGTCCATTGAACTCCTCCAGGATAATTGACCTGTGACCTATATGATAGAACAGAAAACGAGTTAAATTATAGGGATGATGTTACCTCGCACCGACCAGATGCAGCTGGACCAGTTTTTCGAGCGCATGAAACGGGCCGCCTCGAAAGAGATTGGGTACCCGGTTGCTTTTGATTTTGACTACAGTGCGCTGACGCCCTTCCTGTCGTTCAGCCTGAACAATGCGGGCGATCCGTTCACGCCAATGACTTACCTGCTGAATTCCCACGATTTCGAGCGGGAAGTCGTTTCTTTTTTCGCCCAGCTGGCCCGTGCACCTGAGGATCAATGGTGGGGATACGTGACCAACGGCAGCACGGAAGGAAATCTGTATGGTCTGTACCTGGCGCGTGAGCTGTTGCCTGAAGGCATCGTGTATTTCTCACAGGACAGCCACTACAGCGTGGGAAAAAACCTGCATTTCCTCAATATGCGGCACATCATGATCCGGTCCCAGCCTAATGGAGAAATGGACTACGAGGATCTGCGCGAAACCCTCCGTATCCGACGCGACGCACCGCCGATTATCTTTGCGAATATCGGGACAACCATGAAAGAGGCCCGGGACGACATCGGCTTGATCCGCTCTATCCTCGACGATCTGGCCATAGAAAACCGCTACGTACACTGCGACGCAGCTTTATGCGGTGGTTATGCGGCTTTCCTGGACCCACGGCCCGCCTGGGACTTTGAAGACGGCGCCGACAGCATCGCGATATCGGGCCACAAGTTCATCGGATCCCCTATCCCTTGCGGTATCGTGCTCGCGCGGCGCGCGCATGTCGAGCGAATCGGCCATTCCGTGGCCTATATCGGTAGCGTGGACACGACCATCAGCGGATCACGCAATGGATTCACTCCGCTGCTGCTGTGGTATGCGATCCGCTCTCTCGGTATCGAGGGGATGAAAAAGCGCATTGAGGAGTCATTGGAGGTGGCCGCCTACGCTGAAGATGAATTCAACCGGGCCGGCATCGCGGCCTGGCGAAATCCTCAAGCCCTGACCGTGGTGTTTCCACAGCCGCCCGGGCCAGTGCGAGAAAAGTGGCAGCTGGCCAGCGCAAGCGGAGCCAGTCACCTGATCTGTATGCCGCATGTTCGCCGGGAGCAGATCGATGAGTTGATCGAAGACATCCGCCAGGCCGC
>CAMYKC010000011.1:2442-39642 GCA_947258865.1 uncultured Lysobacterales bacterium | reverse complement strand
CGGGATGTCAATGCGGTCGACGTTATTGAGGGGGCTGATTTTCTGCAGGAAACTGCGGATCTCGGGATCGCGTTCATCGCCATACTCCAGTCTGCGAAAGTCGCGCCGGTAGTCTTCGGTATTTTCGAGGAAAGTCACGAAATTACTGATCCCGACCACATCGACACCCGCTTTCAGGCGATCGCTGAAATGGACTGCGGAAGCCAGTACCAGGTAACCGCCGTAACTTGCCCCGTAGACAGCGACGCGGTTTTGATCCAGTTCGGGGCGCCGGTCGATCCAATCCAGCAACGCGCCGATGTCACGGACAGCATCTTCGCGCCGGGTGCCATTGTCCAGTGAGAGGTACTCACTGTCAAAGCCGGTGGACCCACGGATATTGGGCGCGATCACGGCGACACCCAGTTCGGCGACCCACATTTGGGTTCGCTTGCTGAACGCGGGGCGATACTGGCTCTCCGGGCCTCCATGGAGGTGGATGATAACGGGATGGGGGCCTTTGCCCGGAGGGCGATACACGAATGCAGGCACTTTGCGGGGTTTTTCGCCGCGCAGGTCAAAAGTCGGATAGTGCACCAGGGTTGGCTTGGCGAACTCAGACGCGTCAAGGCCACCCACTTCACTGTACGTCCATCGCTGCAACTTCCTGGCGCTTTCCGGTTTGCGCCCCAGTTGCAGGACGTAAACGTCATTGGGCGTCTGCGCGGTGCTGAGGTTCAGCGCGATACGGCGGTTGTCCTGGTTGAATTTCAACCCGGTGATCAAACCCACCGGGATGTTTTCGACCAGTGAATAGCCGCGGGTTTTCGTGTTCAGAAGGTACAGCCGGCTGACCCCGTTCTCGTTGGTCACGAATGCGCCACGCTTGCCGTCAGGGCTGACTGCGAACTCCGAAACATCCCAGCGGATCTGGCTGGTGATGAATTCCGCCACGCTGCCCAATTCCAGCGATCTCCAGGCCAACTCGGCTGCCCGGCCGTGTTCGTTGGTGATATAAAAGAAGCCCTTGCCTTGCCGGTCGAACGAAATGGCCCGGTTTGCCGATGGTTCCTCAGGGTTGCCGGCCACCAGCCACAGGTCTCGATTCCTCAGGTCCATTATGTAAATTCTGGAATCGGCAACACTGACGAACTGTTGAATCAGCAAATACCTGTTGTTGTCGCTGAAGTCTGCGGGCCCAACCCAGCTTCCTTCAGGCGCTTGCAGGAGCAATTCGGCGCTGTCGGGACGGTCCGGATCCATGATCCAGAGGTCGTTGCTTCGGCCGTTTCGCCGGGTGGACTGGAACGCCATCTGCCGGCCATTCCGGCTCCAACGAACGAGGCGGTTGCGTGTGCTGCCATCGGTCAGCAGCTGGGTTGTTCCGTTTTTCGGGTCAAAGAGGAATATCTGGTCCTGTTCGCCGCCACCCTGGTCCATGCTGATGGCGAGTTCCCGCGATTTGCCGCGCCGCAGGACTTCTCCAACCGGTTCGGTATACCAGGTCAACTGCTGCCGCAATCCACCCGCGGCGAAAACCCGGTGAACCTGGCTTACCTCGCCAAACCGCGTTCGAATGAAGATCCCCTTACCGTCCCTGGTCCAGTCGAGAAAGGTCGCAGCGCGGACGTTTTGATATTGTTTCAACCGGCCAACCAGTTCCGGCGGGATGTCCGGAACGCCCCGCAGGATCAACTGGCCGCCATTAGCGGTCCTTTCCTGGATGGCGGAACTGGTTCCCGGCATGGTCGCCAGGAGTAAAACCAGGATAAAAACTCTGATGATCACTGGCGGCCTGACGTGTGCACCCGGGCTTCCTTGAGCCCGCTGACCAGTACCTCGGCCCAGTTGGTCAGGATTCGGCGCGCCGCACGCTCATTACGGGTGCGATCCATCATGAAAGGGGTCACATTGCTGCGATCGAACTGGAAATCCATGGCTTTGACGAGAATGTCGCCAGTGACGGAATCGCGCAATTCAAGGTACAGGGTCATGTCCCCGGCAGATTGGCTGATGTTGCGCGTGGTGTTCGCACGGGGTGTATCGGGTGAGTTGACGTTCAAATCAAGGATGGCAGGCCGGATAAGCAGGACGTTATCGGCCTGGTCCAAGACCAGCCGAAAACCCGCCGACTCCAGCTCATGGGTGAACACTTCGTGAAAAAGTTCGGCCACATCGGCCTTTATCCGCTGCATGTCCCGTGTCGACACGCGAAAAGGCGTGTTGCGGGTGATCTCCTGCTGCCAGTTTTTCCTGAAGGCGACCTGCGCGTCCATCAGCAACAGCTCATCGTAGCCTGACAAATCAGCTTCCGGATCGGCATAAACCAGGCCCAGTTGTGTATCGGGTAACAGATGGAGTCCGTCTAAGGTAACGGGGGCGGGATTGTTTCGGGCCACGGCGGCCGTGCTCAAAAGCAGGCAAAGTGTGAAGATAAGCGGAAATTTTATTGCCAGATTAGATGTCATGAGCGGTTTCCTGAGCTGTATTCTTCGTGGCTGTGGCAGATCACTATAGTCTATTCAGACAGTATCTATAAATAGAGCGTTCAGGTCGATCGGGCTATACTGTCTGGCTGTGAACTTCTAGGATTTGTGAATGCCAATGAGCCAGGCCCTTCACATCGTAATTCTCGCCGCCGGCGAGGGTACACGCATGAAATCCAGCATGCCCAAAGTGCTGCAAACACTGGGTGGCCGGCCGATGCTGGCACACCTGCTGGACACTGCAGCCGCACTTTCAGCAGAGCGCACGCACGTGGTAGTCGGTAGCGGTGCGGAGCAAGTCCGGGAGGCTTGCAGCGATTACCCGGTCGAATGGGTGCACCAGGCCGAGCGCCGGGGTACCGGTCACGCGGTCATGCATGCCATGCCTGGTATCCCCGATGAAGCTTCGGTATTGGTGCTGCTGGGCGATCATCCGCTGATTCCAGTGGCGCTGCTGTCGGAGATGTCCGTAGACCAGGCCAGGCCGCTGGCCCTGTTGACCATCGAGCTGGATGATCCCAGCGGCTATGGCCGGATACTGCGCGATCCTGGAGGCAACATCATCGGAGTCGTGGAAGATCACGATGCAGCGCCGGAACAACATAGAATCCGCGAAGTCAATACCGGGATCATCATGGCGGACGCGGCGAAATTGCGTGGCTGGCTGGAGAAGCTGGACTGCGATAATGCCAAGCAGGAGTATTATCTGCCCGGCATATTCGCCATGGCGCACGCCGAGGGTGCGGAGATCAGCAGTGTTATCGCGCCGGATGCCCGCGATTTGGAGGGCGCGAATGACCGGCGGCAGATGGCCGAGCTCGAGAAACGATACCGGCAGCGCATGGCAGATGAATTGATGGACTTGGGCGTTCAGATCGTGGATCCCGACCGGGTGGACATCCGTGGTTCCGTCGATGCCGGCTCCGATGTTTGCCTGGACGTCAACGTCGTATTGGAAGGTAAAAACCGCCTGGGCGATGGGGTAACCATCGGGCCGGGTTCGGTGCTCAAGGACTGTGACCTGGCGGCTGGCACCACGGTGTATGCACACTGCGTGCTGGAGCAGGTGAAAACGACCGGAAGCTGCGACATCGGCCCGTTCGCGCGACTGCGCCCCGGAACCGTGCTATCCGAAGGCTGCCGCATCGGCAATTTCGTCGAAGCCAAGAATGCGCGGTTGGGTGAAGGCAGCAAAGCCAATCATCTCACTTACCTGGGTGATTCACAGATCGGGAAAAAGGTGAACATCGGCGCCGGAACCATCACCTGCAATTACGATGGCGCCAACAAGCACGAGACGATAATCGAGGATGAAGTATTCATCGGTTCGGACACGCAACTGGTCGCGCCGGTAACCATCGGGCGCGGCGCGACGGTCGGCGCCGGCTCAACGGTCACCAAAGATGCACCGGCAGACGCGTTAACAATCAGCCGGTCCCGGCAAACCACGATCGAGGGCTGGAAGAGACCCACAAAGAGCGTGGAGAAAAAATGAGACTTTTAACTCGCCTGCGCTGCAGAAGGGAAACGGGACTCCTGACATGTGCGGCATCGTAGCAGCATCCGCCCACCGCAGCGTCAGCGAGATTCTGACCTCCGGACTGCGTGCGCTGGAATACCGCGGATATGATTCGGCCGGCATCGCGATTCAACATGACAACGCTTTGGGCAGGCTCAAAACACAGGGCAAGGTAAAGGATCTCGAAGCCCTGCTGGCGGAAACGCCGCTGCCGGGCCACTGTGGAATCGCCCACACGCGCTGGGCAACGCACGGCGAACCCAGCACCATCAACGCACACCCGCATGTTTCTGGCGACACGGTTGCGCTGGTGCACAACGGCATCATCGAGAACCACGATGAGCTGCGAGAGGAACTGCAGGGGGCCGGATACGAATTTGAATCGCAGACCGATACCGAGGTCATGGTTCACCTGGTTCACCAGTTGCTGTCTGAAGGTAACGACTTGTTTGCGGCGGTTCGCAAGGCCATCAAGCGCTTGCACGGGGCTTACGCGATTGCCGTAGTGTGCGCAAGCGAGCCGGGCGTGATCGTCGGCGCCAGGGAGGGCAGCCCGATGGTCCTGGGGATCGGTTTTGACGAGCACTACCTGGCCTCGGATATCCACCCGCTACTGCCGGTAACGAACCGTTTTGTCTACCTCGAGGAAGGCGATGTCGTCCGATTGACCACCAACCGCTATGAAATCCGTGACCGGGCTGACGAGCCGGCCGATCGCCCCGTGACTGAAGCTGACCTGGCGGCAGATGCCGCGCAACGGGGAAAATTTCGCCACTACATGCAAAAAGAGATCTTCGAGCAACCACTCGCCGTGGCCGAAACGCTCGAAGGGCGGATTGTTGGGGGTCGTATCCTGCCGAATATTCTGGGTGTGGGCGCGGACGATATTCTCAGACAGGTGAAGCAGGTGCATATTGTCGCTTGTGGAACCAGTTTCCACGCTGGCCTGGTGGCGCGATACCAGCTGGAAGATCTGGCCAGGATTCCCTGTTCGGTGGAAGTGGCCAGCGAATACCGCTACCGAAATCCCGTCGTGCCGGAAAACACGTTGTTTGTGACAATTTCCCAATCCGGCGAAACGGCTGACACGCTGGCCGCATTGCGCTATGCGAAAGACTCCGGGTACTTGGCGACAGTGGCCATTTGCAATGTCCCTGAAAGTTCCGTCGTGAGGGAAGCCGACCTGGTCCTGATGACCCGTGCCGGGCTCGAAATCGGTGTTGCTTCCACCAAGGCGTTCACCACTCAACTGGTGGCGTTGCAGCTACTGGTGCTGGAGCTCGCCCAGTTGAAAGAAACGGTCGATCCCGGCCAGCTTTCGAGCTGGACCAGGGCACTGAGTCAGCTCCCTGAAAAGATCAACAAGGCGCTGGACCTGGACTCCCGGATCGAATTGCTGGCGGAGCGTTTCGTCGAAAAACACCATGCGTTGTTCCTGGGCCGGGGCAGCCACTATCCAATCGCGATGGAGGGTGCATTGAAGCTCAAGGAAATTTCGTACATACACGCGGAGGCTTATCCGGCCGGTGAGCTTAAGCACGGACCGCTGGCACTGGTGGATTACGACATGCCGGTGGTCGCCGTTGCGCCCAACAACCGCCTGCTGAAAAAACTGATCAGCAATATCGAGGAGGTGCGGGCCAGGGGCGGAGAAATGTACGTCATCGCCGATGCCGAGGCGCTGGGCAGCTTGAAAGAGCATCATGGAATGATCATCGAGGTGGATACCGGGGGCGCGCTCCTGGCGCCGGTCGTGTTATCCATACCTTTGCAGTTACTCGCTTACCATGTGGCTGTATTGCGGGGCACCGATGTCGATCAGCCGCGTAACCTGGCCAAATCCGTGACGGTGGAGTGATAGGGAATGCTCGTGAAAGCCGGCGTGTTTGAATAAGCTTTCCGTCCCTTATCGGGCTCAAACCCGAACCAGTGGCAAATGAAGAGAAGAAGACATACTGATGACGAGGCCGAGATCAACATCACACCGATGTTGGACATCGTCTTCATCATGCTCATTTTCTTCATTGTGACCACGTCATTCGTGAAGGAAGAGGGACTCGAAGTCTCACGGCCGTCAACTGCCCCACCCAAAGAAATCAAACAGGATAGAGGGCCAATTGTCGTTAAGATCGACAGCAGCAGCCTGATCAGCGTGAAGGGCCGCATTCTGGAACCGCGGGCCGTTCAGGCCAACCTGGAGCGCGAAAAGGCGGAAAAACCCACATCTCCATTGATCATTGCCGCGCACCCTGAGGCCGACACCGAGGCCCTGGTAACGATACTCGACGCTGCTGAAGCGGTAGGTATAGAGTCGGTCAGCGTGGCGACCAGTTCCCGGTAAACCACTTCGATTGCACCTGTTGGCCTTCCTCGCCCCGGGCGTCATTCGGGCAGGGCGCATCAGGAAAAACGGCGTGAAATTTCTTCTTCGATCGGCAGTTTAGGCGGCAGTTGCAGGTAGTATCCCTGTTCTTTCAGGCTCTGCAGAACGCTCTTTACGTCTACCCGCGCCAGTTTGCTGCCCGTTTCGAGGTTCAGACTCATTACCAGTGCAGGCTCGCCGAATGTCCGCTGCAATTCGGGCGGCAGGTCTTCGAAGTCCTGTCCATCGGCGAGGTACAGGTAGGTGTCCTGCTTTTTGTCGGATCTGTAAACCAGGCATTTCATGCGGCCGGTCCTATTCTTCTTTGCATTTCACCACACATGTCAGATGGATTGACTATGCTTAAAGTAGCTGAATTGAGCAGGTTTACAAGAACTCTGAATTGCGGGACTATCGTCTCGACAATAAAAATCATATCGGAGTTCGGGGCAACGGGAGAAAGCCATGACTAAAGTCTCATTATTTTGCGTAGGTATTTTGTGCCTGGTAATTGCCGGGTGTGCACCCAATCTTGGCCTGTTTGATGTTACAGCCGGTGGTGGCTTTGTGAGTTACGAAGTGGAATTCAACGCCAGGGCAGCCGGAACAGATCTTAAAACATACAGCGATAATCGAAACTGCGCTGTTCCTTCGGGCAAGACCCGGAAAGGTTGTGTCCGTTTCGAAAAAGATACTTTTGGCGTGATCGCCTTCAGCCTCAGGGCCGACAGTGGAGCCAATAAGGAGAAGTGTGGCGATTCTGGCGTGCAGTGGGTGATTACCAAGGTCGAGGCTACCGTTACTGCTGATGGCAGTGATGATAATAAAGGCAGCGGTTGGAGCGCTGCGCTGCCACTCTGGGTAACGAGTTCATTCTATCCGATCAAAGATTCTACCGTGGGCCTTTTGTATGAGGAGACAGATGTCAATGAGGCCAGGACAAAAGTAGCCTTCATCAATCTGAATAAAAACGTGGGAACCAAGGTCCTTTGGTACCGGGTGACGGCAACCAATTGCGCTGACGACAGCATAAGCAAAACATCAGACCCACGCGTTGAGAACGACGGCCTCAATTGAGTCACTTTCGCTATAAGGCGTTCATTTCCTACAGCCACCGGGATGAAACCTGGGGCCGCTGGCTGCAGCGCGCACTGGAAAGCTATCGAATTCCAGGACGCCTGGTGGGCAAGGAAGGCGAGTTTGGCGAGATACCCGCCCGGCTATCCCCGGTATTTCGTGATCGCGAAGATCTGTCTTCCGCGGCCGATCTCAGCAGTTCGGTCAGGCAGGAGTTGGACCAATCCGAGACCCTGGTCGTTATCTGTTCTCCGGCCTCTGCCCAATCTCACTGGGTAAACGAGGAAATTCGATACTTTCGTTCCCTGGGACGTACTGACCGGATTTACGCTCTGATCGTGGATGGTGACCCACTGGCCACGGACGCTGAAGACAGTTGTTTTCCATCCGCATTATTGACCAACGAGGACGGGAGTCAGAGTGAACCGCTCGCGGCCGATGTGCGCAAGTGGGCCGATGGCAGACTCCTGGCCAGGCTGAAGTTGATTTCCGGCATCCTGGGCATCCGCCTGGACGACCTGAGAAGGCGGGACATGCAACGCAGGCACCGCCTGTGGATGGCTTCCTCGATGACGGCTTTGGCGGTGGCGGTGGTCACCACGGTACTTGCCATCATGGCGGTGAATGCGCGCAACGCCGCTGAGAACCGCCGGGAGCACGCGGAAGACCTGGTGGGCTATATGGTTGGCGACTTACGTCAAAAACTGGACTCGGTAGGCCGCCTCGATATCCTCGACAGCATGGGGGAACAGGTCACCCAGTACCTGGAAACGCTCGATTCCGGGGAATTGACCGATGAGTCCCTCAATCAGCAGGCGCAGGTCTGGAGGCAGCTTGGCGAAGTCAGCAAAGACCAGGGCAAGCTGGCCGAGGCCATGGAAGCGTTTACGAATTCGCGCGACGTGCTGGCGGAACTCTACCGCCGGCAGCCTGAAGATACCGATCGCCTGTTTGAACTCGGGCAGGCAGAATTCTGGATCGGTTATGTTCACTGGGATCTGGGCGACCTGGCGGCAACCGAAAAGTCATTTACCCGGTATCTCGACATTTCAGAACAGCTCATGGAAATGGATCCCGGTAATGCTGAGTGGATCATGGAAATGTCCTACGCGACGGGCAATATGGGCTGGCTGGAGAAATCCCGGGAAGGGGCAAACCCCGAGAAAATACTGGGCTACATGGAAGCGTCGCTGGACTACAATCGAAAGGCGCTGATGGCTGATCCCGGCAACGACGATATTCGAATCGCCCTGACGGATTCTCACGCGGACCTTGCCGATGCTTATCTGAAGGTTTGCGGCCTGGGGGACGCCCTCATAAACCGGATGAGGAATGTCGAACTGGCCACCGGATTCTACGACGTCACGCCAGGGGATTCGAACCTCAAGGAAGACCTTGCGTACGCTCTTGCAGGATTGGGAAATGTGCAAAGACAGGTTGGGATGACAGAACAATCGCTTATGCAATTTCGGGAATCCGAGCGGCTTCTTGACGATCTCTCAATACAGGACACGAGTAATCTCTACTACCGCTGGCAAAAACTGCTGCGGACAAAGAATATTGCCGTGTTGCAGGTCTATACCGGCGAAAAAGAGGCGGCCCTGGTTACCATGTCCGCGCTCCTGTCTTCGCTGAAAGAAATCAATGAATCTGACAAGACCCTCGGCATCAAGTCTGAAATTCAATTCGCAGATCTTTTGTTGGCATATTCCAAATTGGCGTTCGAGACGGGAGACGAATTGCTGGCTGAAATGCTGCTTCAGGACGGCCTTGATCGCGTGGTCAATCTGGTTGAGGAAAATCCCGAACACGGCCGCAGCCGGCACTACCTCTCCCTGATGGCATACCAGTTCTGGCATCAACACCAAAGGAACCCGGAAACAAACATCATGATGATGCTAGATGGATACCTGTCTGAGCCCGAGAGGGTGCGGAGTTGCAATGATGCACACGCCGCGGCAAAGCTGTCGTTACTGAGGAAGGACAGGGCACTGGCTCTCGAATATACCTCCTACCTTTTGGAAAAAGGTTATTTTGAACCCGGTTTTATTGACTTTTGCAGGGAGCAGCAATTATGTGACCGTTGACTGACGACACGAACTTCAGATTCGGGTGTCATTCAACAGCCCAGAACAGGAGACAAACCATGCTAAATGCTATAGCAAACATACGTATCAGAACGATAACCTCATGCTTTTTTTTGTTAACCATCGCAGGCACCAGCCAGGTGCTGGCCGAAGACAAGCACATCGATCTTGCCGTCAGGCAGACCACGGAAGGTTATAAGCTGTTTTTCGACAATTCCGAATGTCCTGGGCGGCTGTTCGACTACGGCTGTGTCGAGGCCGCTCATGGCAATTCCCCCAACATTAGCTGGGAGTTGGACAGCGCAAGTCGCGGCGAATGGGAATTGATCGCTCTGCAGTTCAGTCCCGATGGCAACAACTGGGGCGCTCCAGGTGTTCCGCTGAAAGATTGCACGGTGGAAGATTTCAATCTGCCGCCCGCGGACAAGGTTTCCGGCTATGCCTCAACAGCCCACGTCACCGCCAATGGTCAGAAAATGATGATCAAGGACTACAACAAAAACCAGTGTATTACGCATTACCTGGTTCATGCCCAGAACCGCAGCACGGGAGAAAAAATCAGCTCCCACCCGATTATCGATAATCGGGGCGGGAATTAGACCCGGACTCTAAAGCCAGGAAATATGCAGGACTCTGAACAAGCGGGCCTGAACCTCAGTGTGGGGGTCACCGCGCACCGGGATCTGCTGGAAGCGGAAGTCCCTGGAATCGAAGCTCGAGTTGGCGAATTTCTTGAAAATCTCGAACGGGAATTTCCGGATATCCCGCTGCAGCTGATCACGCCCCTGGCCGAAGGCGGTGATCAGTTAGCGGCCCGCGTAGCGATTTCCCGTGGGATTTCCATCGTTGCCGTTCTCCCGATGGAACAGGTTGAATACGAAAAGGATTTCGAAACGGAAAAGGCGCTTTCCGAGTTTCGCGGCCTGCTGGCTGAAGCCGATCAGGTCATTACATTGCCGATGCCGCGTATTGCCACAGATCTCTCGCAGGGCGAGAGTCAAAGACAGCGTCAGTATGCTCAGCTGGGATTGTTCGTTTCCAATCACTGCCAGGTGCTGTTGGCTTTGTGGGACGGCAAAGACAGTGAAGAGCCCGGTGGCACCGGCCAGGTCGTGAAGTATCACCTTACGGCAGTGATGAAGGGCGTTGAGGAAGATCCAACACCGGCCAGCCTGCTTGCGGAAAATGAAAACGACCTGGTGTACCACGTTGTCTGTTCACGAGATCGCCCGGGGGGCGGGCCTGCCGCCGGATTGAATGCCCTGGAGTCTGCCTGGTTCAGCAGCCGCATGGACGGTGAGCGGTCAGCCGATATTCCGGAGGCTTATCGCACCTTATTGAGCCGCCTGCAGCAATTTTCCCGCGACTGGCATGAAAAGACCGAAATCATACGGACAACAAGCTCCAGTCTGCTTGCAGGGAAACCGGAGCTCGAACTACCGACGGGAGCACGCCTGACCGATCAATTGTTCCAGGTCGCGGACGGTCTCGCTATCCATTATCAGAAACGGGTCCACAGCAGCCTGCGAGCGGTACACATTCTGGCGGTAATGATGGGGCTGGTATTCCTCGTTTATTCGGAATACGACGGGCCAAGGTACATGATCATGGTCTTTCTCGGGCTTTTTTTCGCGGGTGTCGCCTTGCACATCATTGGCGAGAGCCGTGAATGGCATCGCAAGTACCTGGATTACCGGGCGCTGGCCGAGGGCTTGCGTGTGCAGTTCTACTGGAATCTTTCCGGCGTGGCAGACATGGGTTATGCCGGGTTCGCCTTTGACAATTTCCTGCAGACCCAGGATGTGGACCTGGGCTGGATCCGGCACGTGATGCGTCAGGCCAGCATGTTTTGCCTGCGCGGGCAGCCGCACGAGACCGGCTGGGTGGCCTGGGTCATCGACGAGTGGGTTGGAGATTCGGCACGCAACCGCGGCCAACTCGCCTACTATTCGAGCAAGGAACTGGACAATATTTCGCGTTTTCGACGCACCCGTGTGCTCGGCAATCTTTGTTTATGGGCCGGTATAGTGATCGCGATCGTGTTGTTTCTGATGGGTGCGAACGGTGGCGAGGAACAGAGGCGCAACTTGCTTATCCTGATGGGCGCTCTGCCCCTGGTAGCCGGTATCTGGGACGCTTATTCCCACAAGAAAGCAGAAAAAGAGCTGATCAAACAGTACGGATTCATGAACCGCGTATTTCTGAAAGCAAGGAAATTACTGCTTGAATCCGACGATATCGTTTTCCAGAGGCAGGTTTTGAACGCGCTGGGCCAGGCCGCACTGGATGAAGGTGCGGAGTGGCTCTTGATGCACAGAGAACGGCCGTTGGAGCACGGCCGGCTCTAAACGAACGTCAGTCTTCCAGATCGGGAATAACCAGTTTCTGGCCCGGGAAAATCCGGTCCGGGTTTTCCAGGATGTTGGTATTGGCCTCGAATATCTTCATGTACTTCGATCCGTTACCGTACATTTGTTCAGCGATTTTCCAAAGTGTGTCGCCGGACTCGACGGTATAAGTCCGCCCTTCGTGCTCCTCAGTGGCTGGTTCTGATGCTTCTGCCGGGGCAGCCTCAGGCGCAGCTGCTTCTGCCGGCGGTGTTTCTACCGGCTCTGACGGGGCCGGCGCGACCACGGCCAGGTCGTCATGGACGGCGGTTATGCCTGCTGCACTGGACAGGACATCCAGTATTTTCTGCCGCTGTGACTCGTCTGCGATTTCACCCGATACCGTCATGGAGCTGGCCGCGAAACTGAATTTAAAACCTGAGGGGTCGATGCCCGCGTTGCGCAGCATCTGGCTGGGAGAGACCGTGACGTCGGCCTCTGGCTCCCCTTTACCGAAAGCATTTTTGATGGAATCGAATATGCCCATTTCTCTCTCCTGTCGGATTTCTTTCGTTCGGATCTTTGATCCGTGAAATTATACAGAGACCCGAACGAAATGCTGCAGCTTTGTGTTAAAAAGGGTTTCAGTCCTTGCGGTCAGCGGTTCATCCGATGATCAATCAGCTGCTGTACTACTTCCGGTTCAGCGAGGGTTGATGTATCGCCCAGGCTTCCGTAGTCGTTTGCTGCGATTTTGCGCAGAATACGGCGCATGATCTTGCCGGAGCGGGTTTTGGGCAACCCGGGCGCCCACTGCAATAGATCTGGCGTGGCGATCGGGCCGATTTCCTTGCGAACCCATTGTCTCAGCTCAGCCCTGAGATCATCCGTCGGCTCCTCGTTGACGACCAGTGTGACGTAGGCGTAGATGCCTTCGCCCTTGATATCGTGGGGATAGCCGACCACGGCCGCCTCGGAAACCGCCTCGTGCGCCACCAGGGCGCTTTCGATTTCCGCGGTACCAAGACGGTGACCTGAAACATTCAGGACGTCGTCTACTCGGCCGGTGATCCAGTAATAGCCGTCCTCGTCACGCCGCGCGCCGTCACCCGTGAAGTAGGTGCCCGGAATGGTTGAGAAATAGGTGTCGACAAACCGTTGGTGGTCACCGTAGACGGTACGCATCTGCCCGGGCCAGCTGTCGGTTATCACCAGCAGCCCCGAGGCGGCGCCTTCCGCCGGCAGTGGATTGGCTTTCTCGTCGAACAGCGCAGGCATCACCCCCGGTAGCGGATTCGTGGCGGAGCCCGGTTTCAGGGCCGTGGCGCCCGGCAGTGGGCTGATCAGGATGCCGCCGGTCTCCGTCTGCCACCAGGTGTCCACAATCGGGCAGCGGCCTTCGCCCACGACGCTGTAGTACCAGTCCCAGGCTTCCGGATTGATCGGCTCACCCACGGAGCCGAGCAACCTGAGCGATTTTCGCGAAGTCGATTTCACCGGCTCTTCGCCTTCACGCATCAAGGCCCTTATGGCAGTAGGCGCTGTGTAGCAGATATTGACCTGGTGCTTGTCACAGACTTCCCAGAAACGGCTTGAAGTCGGGTAGTTTGGCACGCCTTCGAACAGCAGACTGATGGCCCCGTTCGCAAGCGGACCGTAAACGATGTAGCTGTGCCCGGTGACCCAGCCGACGTCCGCGGTACACCAGTAAATGTCGCCGTCGTGATAATCAAAGACGATTTCATGCGTGTAGGCCGCGAAGACCATGTAACCGCCGGTTGTATGCAGCACACCCTTTGGCTTGCCAGTCGATCCGGATGTGTAAAGAATGAAAAGAGGATCTTCAGCGTTCATGGGTTCGACCGGGCAGTCGTCGGTCACGGTTTCTGCTTCTTCGTGATACCAGTAATCACGCCCCTCCACCCAGTTGATTTCGCCACCGGTGTTGCGGACCACGATGACGCATTTGAGGCTGTCCATTACGCCTTCGATGCCACAGGCTGCGTCGACATTATCCTTCAGAGGGACAATTCGCCCGCCACGGAGACCCTGGTCGGCGGTGATCACAGTGTTGGAATCGCAGTCAATGATCCGGCCGGCGAGGGCGTCGGGTGAAAAACCGCCGAACACGACCGAGTGGATGGCGCCGATACGGGCGCAGGCAAGCATGGATATCGCTGCTTCAGGGATCATCGGCATGTAGATCGTGACGCGGTCTCCCTTCTTGACGCCCTGCTTGATCAGCACGTTGGCCATGCGGGAGACTCGTTCATGCAATTGACGATACGAGATCTTTTCATCGCGTGCCGGATCGTCGCCTTCCCAGATGATCGCCGTCTGGTCGCCGCGCGAATCCAGGTGACGGTCGACGCAGTTGTAACAGGCGTTAAGCACGCCGTCTTCGTACCATCGAATGTGCAGATCCGATTTATCGAAGGACACGTCTTTGGTCGTGGAGGGGAACTCGATCCAGTCCAGGCGCCTGGCTGTTTCCGTCCAGAACGCTTCGTTGTTCTCGACGGAATCGGCGTAAATTCGCTCATATTCCTGTTGATCGATATGCGCATTTTCTTTGAAAGATTCGGGTACAGGATAAATAGTGCTCATTTCGAAACCTTTTATGTTTGTGGATGCCAGTATTTTATCGACAGATAGATTCCGTTTACTTGTTCCTGATCAGCTTTCCTTCGTTCACATGTCCGGAAAGCCTATAATTACAACATTTCCGACCGGATTGAAGACCATGCTGAAGATGATTTACGTCGCCATGGCGACTGTGCTGATGCTGGCTGCGTTTCCTGCTAATGCCGCGGAGGAAGAGCAAGCCCGGCGGCCCAAAATCGGACTCGCGCTCAGCGGCGGCGGTGCTCGCGGGGGCGCTCATGTCGGTATTCTGCAGGCATTGGAAGAGTTGAAGGTGCCGATCGATTACATTGCGGGCACCAGTATGGGCGCCATCATCGGCGGACTTTATGCCGCGGGCTATGACGCGGAAGAAATCAATGTAATCCTGAATGAAACGGACTGGAACAAGGCGTTGAGCGACCAGCCTTCCCGCGTGGATCGCACAATGCGAAAAAAGGAACTGGAAGCAGAGTTTCTGATTCCTTACCGGGTCGGGTTCAATCGAGGCAGAATCCAGCTACCGCTGGGAGCCATCGAAGGCCAGCACCTGGACCAGATTTTTCATCGCATCTTTCTGCCGATCGCAGACGTAAGGGTGTTCGACGATCTGCCCATTCCATTTCGAGCGGTTGCGACCGATCTGGTGACCGGAGAGGAAGTTGTGCTGTCCGGCGGCAGCCTCCCGGACGCATTGCGCGCCAGCATGTCCGTTCCCGGCGTGTTTGCACCGGTGAAGATCGATGGCCGTTTGCTGGTGGATGGCGGGATGTCCAATAACCTGCCGGTCAGCGTTGTACGGGAAATGGGCGCCGAAATCGTCATCGCGGTCGATATTTCCAGCCCCATGTTGAAAGAAGAGCAACTCAAATCCATTTTGAGCGTTACGGAGCAACTGACCAACTTCCTGGTTCGCCGCAGCACCGAGGCACAGATACAAACGCTGGGACCCCGAGACCTGCTCATCGTGCCGGAACTTGGAAATTTCAGCGCCGCGAATTTCCAGGGCGCCGGAGCAATCGTGATCGTGGGCCACCAGGCTGCGATGGAGCAGGGCGGCGCGCTTGCGGCACTGACAATTGGCCAGGACCCTGAGCCAGCCATCCGGGCGGAACATCCGGCTCAGGACTACCTGGTTGAATTCGTTGAAATCAACAATGGATCGGTTTTGCGCGACGAGATCATACAATCGCGTCTGGCGGTGGAAATCAGGCAGCCCCTTGACCTGGCGGCGCTCGACAAGAGCGTCGACCAGATATACAGCCTGGACGTTTTCGAATCCGTAACTTACGATCTGGTGGAAAACGAGCAGGGTGAGCAGGGTATTCGCGTTAACGCGATTCCACGCGCCTGGGGTCCAAACTACCTTCAGTTCGGACTGGAGCTGTCCAGCGATTTTACAGACAATTCCGAATTCAAATTGGGCGCGGCTTACACGCGTAACGCGTTGAACGCCCTGGGTGGTGAGCTTCGCGTGTTAGGCAGCATAGGACGCGAGGACCAAATCACGTTCGATTTTTACCAACCCATCGACTACAGGGCCAACTGGTTCATCGAACCGCAGGTTTACTGGAGGAGAGAGAATTACAACTATTGGGAGGATGACGTCAATGTTGCTGAGCTGGAAATCAGTGGTGGCGGCATTATTTTTGGGATTGGCCGGAACTTGAGTACAAACGACCGCGTTCGGCTCGATTACGAGTTCGCCCGGGCTGACGCAAATGTCATCAAGGGTGTATTGGACTTTCCGGTCGATGACGAGGTTGATATAGGTGAGATCACTGTCGAATATCTTCATGACAGCCTCGACAGTCCATGGTTTCCACGCTCCGGAACGTTCCATCACCTGGGTTACCGGTATGCTTCGGAAGGGCTGGGTGCTGCCTTTGACTACGAGCAGGTCATGGCTAACGGCTCGTTCGTCTGGACCCTTGGCAGGAACACGGCCTTGCTGAATTATGAGGGAGGTTACAGCATTGACGATGCCGCGCCCATCGAACGCTGGTTCAGGCTGGGCGGATTCGGCAGGCTGTCCGGCCTGGTGCCCAATCAGCTTTCAGGAAGGCAGCAGGCGTTGCTGACATTCGCCTATTACCGCCTTCTCAACGACATTGAATTAGCCCCGGTTTACGCTGGATTTACCATGGAAACCGGCAATACCTGGAATTTACGGGACGATATTGACACTGGCGATCTGCGCTATTCAGCCAGTATTTTCATCGGGGCCGAAACCCCCATCGGCCCACTCTATTTCGCATTCGGCCATAGTGACAGCGGCGACAGCACGGCATATTTCTACGTGGGTAATCCGTTTGCAGTGAGCCGTTTTGATTAAGGTCATTCTTACGCCGGGTAAAATGTGACAAAACATCCTATGATCAGAGTAAGCCCCATTTAAAACATATCAACCGGAGAAAAGAACATGTCCGTTGCACGAGTCACTGAAATTATTGCCTCATCCAAGGAATCCTTCGAAGACGCCACGCGTAAAGGTCTGAAGCGCGCCGGCAAAACCCTGAAAAATGTTCGCGGAGCCTGGGTTGAAGGTCAAAAGGTGTCCTGTGACTCCCAGGGCCACATCGATGAGTTCCGTGTGATCCTGAAGGTCACCTTCATCCTCGAAGACTAGGTTTTTCCCGCAGGCAAAGCGGGAAAACCAGGTTCATCACTCGTAGCGGTGGCCTTCGTGGTCGATCCAGCCGTGCCGCCTGTTCAAACTGACGTCATGGTGTGTCCAGTGGATTAACCCGCCGGTTTCGCTCCACGAGTACTGGCCCCTGACCGTGACAGGCTCGTACAGTGAAACGGGAATCCTATCGGCATATCCGATGTTATGGGCCACCAGGATTTTCTGTCCGTTTGCCAGTTGAATGACGAACCGCTGATGCCTGGCTCCTTTCTTGTCGTCCGAAATGATTCTCACGACACGTCCA
This sequence comes from uncultured Lysobacterales bacterium, assembly GCA_947258865.1. Classification (GTDB taxonomy): domain Bacteria; phylum Pseudomonadota; class Gammaproteobacteria; order Xanthomonadales; family SZUA-36; genus CAMYKC01. Next base: position 22,250 of record CAMYKC010000011.1, on the reverse strand, counting down.
GTGACTTCAGCCATCAGGTTTGTCTGTCGGTTGATGAAAGCATTTTCCACTGTCTTGAATCCTGGTTCGATCTTGTAACCAGGCGTGGATTGCCAGGCCCAGCCAAGCATCAGCGCAGCGGAAATTCCTACGATTATCGAGGCGACGAGCCCCGCATGTGACCCCTTTTTAAACATTTCCCCTTACTCATATTCACTTTTTCCAGGTCATTCCTGGTCGCCACCCCCACCTATACAATAATACAGCTCCAAAAATCATGCCACCCAGATGTGCGAAATGTGCAATGCCGGGCATGGTCCTGCTGAAACCCAGAAGCAACTCAATACCGCCGTAAATCAGCACAAACCACTTAGCCTTGATCGGCACCGGGAAGAAGATCAGGAAAATCCGGTTGTCGGGCCACATCACACCGTAAGCGAGCAGCAGGCCGAATACCCCGCCCGAAGCACCGATGGTGGGATAGATGCCGCCCTCGATCAGCTGGACGGCCAACTGCATCACCGCAGCACCGATGACGCAGATGGCGTAATAGCTGACAAATCGTTTGGTGCCCCAGACCCGCTCCAGCGGCGTACCGAACATCCAGACGGCGAACATGTTGAAAAACAGGTGGTTGAAGTTTCCATGCAGGAAGGCATAACTGATCAATTGCCAGGGCGAAAAAAACCCGCTCTCCACCGGCCAAAGCGCCAATCCCGGGGGCTGGAACCTGGTAAGGAAAATGATCGCACACAGGATGATGATGCCGAAAGATACCGGGGTCGAAGTTAACGGCGCGGAGCCGAACGAATTTTGTCGCTGGTTCAAATGAAGCCTCCTGAAGTTACGCTTCATATTACAATAGCGAGCCAGAAACATGCAGCGTGAAGGAATTTGAACATGCAGACCCGGTTGGCGCCAGAGAATGTTAAGCGAGTCACGGTTTACGCCTCTTCGAGCAATGGCCTGGCGGAGAGTTACTATGACGCCGCGGCCCGCTTGGGAGCGGTGCTCGGGCGAGCCGGCGTCGACATCGTATTCGGCGGCGGTGGCGTTGGATTGATGCGCTCGATGGCCGATAGCGCCTTGGCGCAGGGGGCCCATGTACATGGCGTGATCCCCGGCTTCCTGAACACCGTGGAGCATGGACACAAGAACCTCAGCCGGCTGGAAGTCGTCGGCGACATGCGGGAGCGCAAGCATCGCATGATCGAAGATTCCGATGCCGTGGTGACGCTGCCGGGAGGTAGCGGTACGTTTGAAGAGGTGTTCGAAGTGATGACCTTGAAACGCCTGGGCCAGTTTCTTGGCCCCATTGTGATGGTCAATACCAATAATTATTTCGACCGTTTCGTCGACTTCCTGGAACACAGTGTGGCCGAACGGTTCATGTCGGACCTCCACATGGACATGTGGTCGCTCGTGCAGGAGCCGGAGCAGGTGATAGAAGCGTTGCACTCTGCAAAATCCTGGAGCCGTGATGCGCGAAAATTCGCGGCGGTCCGGAATTAGCGAATGGACCGGTCGCCACTGAAAAAACCGATCAAGGCACCCGCCTCTCACGGCATGGCCTGGCTGGTCCAGAGCCTTGCATTGCTGCGTGCGCAAACCGGCCGTCTGCTCCTGATTGCGCTGCTGATGCAGTTGTTACTGGGTTTGACCCAGGTTCCTCTGTTAGGAATTCTCGTTGTTATCGCTGTACCGGGGCTTGGGGCCGGCATACTGGAGGCTTTTCACCTGACGGGGCAGGGTGGCCGTCCGGTTCCCAGCCTGCTGTTCAAACCCCTTTCATCGAGGCAGCATAATGGGCGGCTGTTGGCCCTGGGCGCCTTGATTTTCGCCATCGGCGTATTGAGTATCTCGGTACTTTTACCCAGCAGTGGTGAATTGATGGATGAAGATTTGATGACCCGCATTCAGCAGGGCGATATGGACGCAATAGCCAAGCTTGACCCGAATTACCTCTCCAGGCTGGTGTTGGCTTTTATGGTCGGCGTGGCGATCAGCGGAACACTGAGCTATTTCACCATCCCCCTGATCTGGTTTCAGGAACGCAAGTTGGGCGCGGCAGTGGCCGAGGGACTCAGAGCCCTGATCGTTAACTGGAAGCCCTTCCTGGTCTTGAGCCTGGGCCTGGCCGCCGTTTTTCTGCCCGTTGCCATCGTCACAGGAATCCTTCTTGAACTGGCCGGCGCGGGCGGGCTGGTGTCCTTCTTCGTCATGGGGCTGATCATGATCCTGTTATTGCTGTTTCAACTGATGCTATTCGGCACACAATATTGTGCTTTCAGGGAAATTTTTAGCCAGGAGACCAATAAAGAGAGCCAGGATAACCCGAGTGACGACAGTCAGCTGGTGGCCTGATCCGCGCGCTCGTCTTCGTCAGACTGGCCATTGGTTTGCCGGTGGGGAAGCAAAATTTTCGACATCAGCAAGCCGATCTCGAACAGCGCCCACATGGGCAGTGCGAGCAGAGTCTGGGATATCACATCCGGAGGGGTAAGCAGCATGCCCAGGGCAAAGGCGCCTACCAGGACGTAGGCACGCATTTTGCGGAGTTGTTCGATGGTGGTCATACCGGTTGCAACCAGGATGATGGTTGCAATGGGCACTTCAAAGGTGATGCCGAATGCCAGGAACAAAGTGATCACGAAATCCAAATACTTGCTGATGTCGGTCATCACGGTCACCCCTTCCGGGGCTACGCGAGTGAAAAACCCAAAAATCAGCGGAAAAACCACAAAATAGGCAAAAGCGCATCCGGTATAAAAAAGCACAACGCTGGAATAGAGCAACGGACGGGCGAGACGCTTTTCTTTGCGGTACAGAGCCGGCGCCACGAACGCCCACAATTGATACAGCACGACCGGAATGGCCAGGATTACGGCCAGGAGCAGCGCCAGCTTGAACGGCGTCAGGAATGGTGATGCCACATCGATGGCTATCATGGTGCTGCCTTCGGGCAACACAGCCGTCAGCGGCGCGGCGAGAGTGGCATAGAGCTTGCGGGCAAAGGGCAGCAGCAACACAAGAATGATCAGGATCGCCAGGCATGCCTTGAGCAAGCGGCTGCGCAATTCGACCAGGTGCTCCAGGAAACTCAATTCCTGGTCGTTGGGATTAAGCTTTGTCGATGCCATCTGAGCCGTCACTGCCGGTACCGGACCCATCGGGCTTCACGGCATCCCCGGTTTTCATCGGGTCGAAGTTCCTGATGCTGTCTACCCCGGACTTGACCTCGTCAGCGGTTTTCCTGATTTCTTTTTCGAAATGCCTGAGCGGTTCCTTGAGCTCTTCGGCTCGCATCTCAGCTTCGATGGAACGTTTCAGGCTAAGCCAGCTGCCGCGGGCCTTCCGGGCCATTCCCCCCAGCGTTCGTGCAACACGGGGTAAGCGTTCCGGGCCCAGCACCAGCAGGCCCACGAGGGAAAGGAGCAGGATCTCGGTGAATCCGACATCAAACATGGGATGGGATCAGCCGGATGTTTCCTTGTTTTTGGCTGGCTCTTCGGTCGCGGCTTCGGAACGCTCTTCCGCCTCAATCTGGTCGGGTTCAAGCTTTTCTTCTTCCTTGCCCTCTTCCATGCCCGAGCGGAAACCCTTGACCGCGGCCCCAAGGTCGCTGCCCATGTTCCGCAGCCGCTTCGTACCAAAAACCAGGACGACGATGAGTAGCAGTATGAGTAACTGCCACATGCTGATTCCACCAATACCCATTTTGTGCTCCGTGATTCAGACTACCGGAAGTTTAACGCATTCAGAACCTGCGTAGGGCAATCGTTCCGGCAAACAACATCAGTAGCGACAGGAGCAAAAGGCCATACTGGCTGAGGGTTGGGATGCCTTCGAAGAAAACAGAATTCGTTACCGTGCAGGTCAGTGGGCCGTCCCCAAGCAGGATCGGAGTCCATTCTGAACAACTGTTGGTGGATTCCACCGCACTGTTAGCCGGCTGTGTTTCAATCCGGCAATCGGTCAAACCCTCCCAGTCCGGATAGACGGTCGCCACCTGGTCCGGAGACTCGTTATCGAAGGTCCAGGTCCAGCGCATCGATCCGTTTTCCGGTTCGCCATCGCCGTCGAAAACATTGCGGCAGTTAAGGTCCACGATGACGCTGTCTTCGGGTACATATTCCTCGCTATCGTAAAGCCATTCCGAAGTCACCGTAATCTTCACCGGGTCGGGGTAGTTACGAATCACGCAAAGATTGTCCTGGCCCATGTTCACGCCATCGAAGACACACATGCTCTCCACTATTTCGCAATTCCCCTCGGAGAAGCATTCAAAGGAGCCGCTATAGTTATCCAGCGCACTCTCCCAGACTTCGCAATTCAATGCTCCGTCTTCGAATTCCTCGACGATGAACTTGACTTCGAAATTTCCAAATGGGCCGTCGTTGGGCAGAACCGTCAGCGACTGTTCGAGGGGAACACCAGTGAAACAGCGGATGTTCAAAGTCACGGGCGTCTGGTCGTTGCCGTCGACAAACTGCTTTTGCACTTTGAACTCGGCAATCTGGCCATTGCCACCGGTCTGACATCCTCGGGGTACCGTGACCGCAAGGCTTTCGAAACCGGCCTCGGTGGTGTTTTTCACTTCTGAAGCTGTGCCACTCGCGAGATCGACTTTCATTACCTGGCTGGGAAGATTCAGCTGACGCCGGTCGGTGATGGCCCAGAGTTGGCCCGAATCGTCGAAAGCGAGTCCGCCTTCAGAGTAGGATCCGGCGGCTGGTCCAAGTGGCCCAATTTCGACAGCGATCCCTGTTGCGATATCGATCTCGTAAAGGTTCGGAGAGTCAACGGCCAGGTTTCCTTGCCGATCTGCGTGGTGTTGCCTGCCAGGTCCATCCGGTAGAGCGAGCCCGTCGCAACGGAGGTGAGGTAGAGGTTGCTGTCGCAGGCGAACGACATACCGAAATCATTACCACCGCCTCCCGGCAGGCCCTTGATCGATACTTCGTTGGAAGCAATCACCACCGCGTTGTCGGGATTCAGCGGAAAGAAAGTCATTGCCGAATCGTCAACGCCGTACAGGGTGCCGTCTGGGGCGAACGCCAGGCCCTCGACGTCAATCCGTATTTCCCCAAGTGACACCACCGGGGCGATACGGGTTTCCACACCGGTGGCCAAATCGATCCGGTAGAGGCTGTCGGCATTCGGCGTGCCGCTGTCCGAGTTGATGCTGTAAGCCAGGGGCGCAGCCGCCAGTGAAGCGCAGCTGGTCGTCATCAAGAACGTCAGCAGTAAATTACCCAGCTTTTGCATTGGCGCAAATCCCGTCCTCGTTATGTTGAACGCGGGATGTTTATGCTAGCAGAATCAATAAATAAAACAAAGTCTTAGTGTGTATTTGTCAGTGTTTTCCTGCGACTGTGGCGAATTAACAACAGACTGCATTTTTAACCGCATTCGACCGATGTTTCAAGTGAGAGCCATTTTTGTCGCTAAGGTCACGTATTACCTGATTTTGTAGTTTTAGGCTGCGTTTCGATCGTGATTTGAAATAAGACCGAGCGCTTTCGTGTGGCGTTTTCACCACAATATCGCTCAAGATAAAAATTTGGCCGAAATCACTCCAACGGACCAGATTCGTGACGCTATACCGGACTAATTGGCAATGAGTGAGCGGAACCCTGGTTGATCTGAATCAAGGATGTTCCGTAAGTTTGAAGCAAGTGGTCTGAACGCGGATTTGGGCATGGCATACTGAACTTTTGCCGGAGAATTCTCATGTCCGATTTGGTCAGCTTTGAGCATCAGGGCGACATTGCCATCGTCACGGTAAACAACCCTCCGGTCAACGCGCTTTCCCTGCCTGTGAGGGCGGGCCTGAAAGATGCGTTCACTGACCTCAAAGCTTCCGGTTGCAAGGCCATCGTCCTGATTTGCAGCGGCCGCACCTTCATTGCAGGCGCAGACATCAGCGAATTCGGAAAGCCGCCCGCCGATCCCTGGCTGCCGGAGGTGCTGGACCAGATCGAGTCCAGCGACGTGCCGGTGGTTGCGGCTATTCACGGTACCGCCCTGGGAGGGGGGCTCGAAACCGCCATGTCCTGTCACTACCGGATTGCCGAGGCGTCAGCCCGGCTGGGGTTGCCTGAAGTCCTCCTCGGATTGTTGCCCGGCGCGGGTGGAACACAGTGGTTGCCCCGCCTGGTCGGCGTGGAGGCGGCGCTGGACATGATGATCAGCGGAAAACCGGTCAGCGCTGATGCGGCATTTGAAAAGGGACTGGTGGACCGCATCGCCGAAGGTGATTTGCAGGAGGCAGCGCTGTCCTATGCCAGGGAATTGGCTGATATGAAGGCCCCTTCTCGCCGGACCACAGATATACCCGTGAAATCCAATCACCTGCCGGAAGGATTCTTCGGCAGTACGCGAGCCATGGTGGCCAAGAAGACCAAAGGCCTCCCGGCGCCCCAGCGAATCATCGATTGCGTCGAAGCTGCCGCGACAATGGACCATGAAGCCGCGGTCGCTGTTGAACGGCAGGGCTTCGCGGACCTGCTGATGTCGCCGGAATCAGCCGGTTTGCGCCACATGTTTTTTGCCGAACGACAGGCGGCAAAAATAGACGGTCTTCCAAAAGATACGTCGCTCAGACCGGTGAATTCCGTTGGCATCATTGGCGCGGGAACCATGGGTGGGGGGATCGCGATGAGTTTCGTAACAACGGGTATTCCCGTCACGATACTCGAGATCAACCAGGAAGCCCTGGACCGCGGGATTGGCATCTGCCGTGGAAACTTCGAGCGTTCGGCCAGGAATCGAGGTTTTCCGAACACTTGACGAGGTGTGCAAACCAGGCGCAATCCTGGCTTCGAATACCTCGTTCCAGGACATAGACGCCATGGCGGCTGTCACATCCCGTCCGCAGGACGTCGTGGGAATGCACTTCTTCAGCCCGGCGAATATCATGAAGCTGTTGGAAATCGTGCGCGGCGATGAGACCGCGGATGATGTCTTGGCCACGGTAATGAAACTGTCCAAGAAAATCCGCAAAGTACCGGTGTTATCCCGCGTTTGCTACGGTTTTATTGGCAACCGCATGCTCGGCGGATACATGCGAGAAGCTCAAATGCTGTTGCTGCAAGGGGCGACCCCGGCACAGATTGACGGCGCGCTCGAATCCTTCGGTATGGCCATGGGTCCGCTCGCGGTTGCCGATCTTGCCGGTCTGGACGTGGGATACAAAGCACGTCAGGCCATCCCCGACCTGCCGGATCACCCCTCTAATCACGTGGTTGATCAGCTGGTAGAGAGTGGGCGGCTCGGGCAAAAATCGGGGGCTGGTTTCTATCGTTACGATCCGGCTACACGCCAGCGCCTGGAAGACCCGGAGGTCGAGCCGGTGATCCGGGCCGAGGCAGCCGCGCTGGGCATTGAGCCGCAGTCTTTCAGCGACGCGGAAATCGTCGAGCGCGTGATCTTTCCATTGATCAACGAAGGTGCGCGAGTGCTTGATGAAGGCATCGCACAGCGCCCTGGCGACATCGATATCGTCTATATATACGGTTATGGATTTCCGGCGCATCGCGGCGGGCCGATGTTTTACGGCACCACTGTGGGCCTGGACCATGTTTACCGGAGGATTTGCGATTTCCGGGATTCACTGCGGGCTGAAGACTGGCAGCCCGCTCCATTGCTGAAACGCCTGGCTGAAGCTGGCGCTTCCTGGTAACGGAGCCGCAGGCGGGCTGCTACATGGGCCCGACAAACATGCCGTAGGCGGGATTGTCTGCCTCGACGGTATGGCTGTAGCCTGTATTTCGCAGGAATGCCTGGAAACGGTCGTCGTCCTCTGCGGGGACTTGTATGCCCATCAGCACCCGTCCATATTCCGATCCGTAATTCCGGTAGTGGAACAGGCTGATGTTCCAGTCGGTCTTCATGCCGCGCAGGAACTGCATCAGGGCGCCTGGGCGCTCGGGAAACTGAAACCGCAGAATCCGTTCATTCTCTACATTGGCCCGGCCACCGACCATGTGGCGGATGTGGAGCCTCGCCATGGCGTTGGACGACAGGTCCATCACGGGAAAACCATGTTCGCGCAGATCGCTGATGATCTCCTGTTTTTCCGGAATCCCGTTTCTGAGTGCGATACCAACGAAAATATGTGCTTCGTCCAGGTCAGCGTACCGGTAATTGAACTCGGTAATCCCGCGCAATCCGACGGTTTCACAGAAATCCAGGAAACTGCCGGGGCGCTCAGGAATGGTCACGCCCAGCAGAGCCTCCTGCTCCTCGCCCACCGCGGCCCGTTCGGCAATGTGGCGCAGCCTCGCGAAGTTGACGTTCGCGCCGGAAAGGATGGCCGCAGCCGTTCCCTGTTCACCGGGCCGTTCCAGGAAATATTTCTTGATGCCCGCGATCCCCAGCACGCCGGCAGGTTCCGCGATGGCGCGCGTGTCCTCGTACACATCCTGAACCGCGGCACAGATCTCATCGTTGTCGACCGTGATGATCTCATCCAGCAGTTTCGAACAGATACTGAAGGTCAGATCACCCGTTCGTTTTACGGCCACACCCTCGGCGAAATGGCCGATCTCGTCCAGGGTAACCGGCTCACCGGCTTCAAATGCGGCCTTCATTGAAGCGGATTCCTCGGCCTCCACACCGATCAGCTTGATGCCGGGATGCAAATATTTGCTGACCAGTGCCGTGCCGGCCGCCAGGCCGCCACCGCCGACGCAGATGAACAGGTAGTCAATCGGTTCAGGGGTCTGCCGGAACATCTCCAATGCTATGGTCGCCTGGCCGATGATGACGTCGGGATCATCGTAGGGGTGCACGAAAATCCGATCTTCCTGCTCAGCCATCTGAAGCGCCCGTTCGCAGGCGGTGTCGAAATCGTCACCGTGAATGACGACCCTGGCGTCGAGCTTTTCGACAGCGTTGACCTTGATCTCCGGTGTGATGGCCGGCATTACAACCACCGCATCGATACCCAGGTGCTTAGCCGCCATCGCCACACCCTGGGCATGGTTACCCGCGGAGGCGCAGATCACGCCACGCCGCCTTTCCTCCGCGGACAAAGCGAGGAGCTTGGCATAGGCACCGCGCAGCTTGAACGAGAAAACCGGCTGCAGGTCCTCACGTTTGACCAGCAATCGAACGCCCAGCCTCTCGGACAGTGCGGGCATTTCCTGCACGGGTGTCTGCAGCACCAGGTCTTCGAGCCGGCACTGCATGATGCGCGGCATGAATTTATCGAACAAGGCGTTCACAAACGGCTTCGGTGATTTGCAGGGTGCTGAAACCGTCCCGGCGCAGGTCTTTCGTCAGGATGCCCTCGTTCCAGCAATCGTGTATGCAGCGCTCCAGGGCGTCCGCTTCCTGATCAAGGGAAAGTGAATGCCTGAGCATCATCGCCACGGACAACAGCATCGCATAAGGGTTGGCCAGGCCCTGGCCCGCGATATCCGGCGCTGAGCCGTGGACTGGCTCGTATAAACCGAAAAGTTTTTCATTCAGCGAGGCCGATGGCAGCAATCCCAGGGACCCACAAAGCATCGAGGCTTCGTCAGAAAGGATGTCGCCAAACAGGTTCTCTGTAAGCATGACGTCAAAATCGGCTGGCCGGGTCAGCAGGTGCATGGCAGCCGCATCGACGTACATATTCTCCATGGCCACGCCGGGAAACTCATCTTCAATGACAGTGCTGGCGACGGTGCGCCACAACCGTGAGGTTTCCAGCACGTTGGCTTTATCGACCAGGGTGATACGGCCGTCGCGCTGTTGGGCGATCCGGCCCGCCGCACGGGTAACTCTCTCGATTTCCTTGCGCGTATATCGGCAGACGTCTTCGGCCTGGTCGTCATCCCGCCACTTCTTGCCAAAGTAACTTCCGCCGGTCAATTCCCTGACGATCATCAGGTCGACATTTTCAAGGCGGTCCGGCTTCAGGGGAGAGAACGAATGCAGGGCGGGGTGGGTCACGATCGGGCGCAGATTGCAGAACAGATTGAATTCGGCCCGCAACTTGAGCAGCCCGAGCTCCGGACGCTGCTCCGCCGTATTGTTGTCCCATTTGGGTCCGCCGACCGCACCGAGCAGCGCCGCGTCCGCCTGCTTGCAGGCGTTTATCGTGTGCTGCGGGAGCGGGGAGCCAGTGGCATCTATGGCGGCGCCGCCGATAAGTTGCTCATCGAGCACAATGTTGACGCCATGCGATTCCTGCATCGCCGCGAGAACGCGGCGTGCCGATTCGTAGACTTCCGGGCCTATGCCGTCACCCGGCAGGCCGACGACATTGAAAGTCTGCTTTCCCGTGTTTGAGGATTCGGTGTCCATCCTGAAGTGTTCGCTTATCAACGCCTCCTGGGTTCGTAAACAAAAAACCCGCACCGGGCGGGCGCGGGTTCTTCTGATTTTCATCAATTCGAACATAGCCCCCTGATGATGTCAACCAAAGGACTGGGTATTATTGTCGGGTTCGAAACGAACGATTCACCGAGCCTGGCCCCTGATTCCATGCAAATACAGCAACTCAACATTTCATCAACTGAAATTCCCCGCGTCAGTGCGGTCTTGAAGCAGTCATCGGCGGTGATTTTTCAGCCGGACGTCCAGCTGCAGATTTTCTCGTCGGACGGTTCGCAGGTGCTGTACAGCTGCCACCTGGGTGCGGCGGCGTACCCGCTGACCTGGCTGCCGCGGGGAGAGTACCGACTGGAATGCGCTCTGCATGATCTTGGCCTCCCTGCCGGAGACTACCGTTTGCAGGCGCTGGTGTCAGCGGACAAGGGAGGTGACCGGGAAAGTCTGGCCAGCGAAGCCCTTGCCTTTTCGAACCCGACGCCATTCAGTGCCGAAGGCCTCAAGCAACCGGCGTGGTCACTTCAATCCGCCCCCGGTACCGTTGCGATCGAGCAGCTTGGCTGGAACCGTGGACATGAAGACTGGTTTTTCCGCCATTTTGACCACGCTGCATTGGTCGTTACGGATTACCTGTTGAAAAATCACTCGCTGCTGAAGGGCCGCATCCTGGACGTCGGCTGCGGTGATGGCATCATTGATCTCGGCATATTTCTGCGCGTCCAACCCGAAGAGCTGGTCGGCATCGATCCCTTCGGCGGTTTCCTGCGCTTGCCGGAGGTGATCGCCGAAAACCATCTGCCGGCAGATGTGCTGGATGACGATCGCCTGAAGTTCAGATCAAAAGACGGCAATTCGATTCCCTATCCTGATGACTACTTTGACGTGGTCGTTTCCTGGGGGTCACTGGAGCACATTGCCGGTGGATTTGAGCAAACCCTTTGGGAAATCCGCCGGGTCTTGAAGCGCGATGGACTGCTGTTCGTTCATCCTGGCCTCTACTACGGCGCGGTGGGTAATCACCTGGGTGAATTTTTCGACGACCCGTTCATTCATCTCAAACTGTCCGAGCCGGAGCTGCGTGAGGCGGTGCTGAAAACCTCGCCAGATCGAATCGACCGGGCCGGGCACGTGGCAACCCCGGAAGAGTATTGGCAGTGGTATACCGAATTGAATCCAATACGGGTAAGCGAGTTCGAACGCAAATTGCGTGACATGGATTTCGAGCCATGGCGGGTGGCCCTGCGAACCAGCGACATCATCGAGTACACGCCGGAATTGCTGGATCACGCCATCCAGGACCTCGCGACGTCGGAGTTATACCTTTCTGCCTGGAATCGGAAGCCCGGCTCCCTTTAACCGGGAAATTCTCCCCAGCGCTCAGGCTGCTTTTTCCACATGGTTTCAATAAACGGCCGGAACACCGGAATTTCCTTTTCCCCGGCGTGCTGGTCCAGGAAATCAATGACCTCCCGCGGGTGAATCGCTCCGTAGATGACATCCACGGTTTGTTCAAACAGTTGACCGAACAGGGGTGAATAGGCGATTTCGGCCGCCTGTTCTGACAGCCTCTGGTGCTGCAGGGCCACTTCTGTATCATCCAGCGTATGACCGGCAACCACCTGCACCCAGGGTGAGCCGGTATAACAGGCGAGCGGCGTAAAACCGGCGTGGCGCACATAGAGTTCGAATTCATCGGGCGTGCAAAACTGGTTACGAGCCACGTCTTTTCGTTGTTTTTGCTCCGATCCGTGCCAATTCTTAACCTCGTACTCCCACCGCTTCCAGCCGATCGGGTGAGCCAGGTTCCAGGTTTCCACATAGATCAGACCACCTGGCCGGACGGCACGGTGGAGCTCTTGCAGATACAGGTATAAATCTTCCTTGTCCATGTGGCACAAGACCGCCACCGAGTAGGCCTTTGTCAGGCAGTTATCCTCCAAAACGTCCAGGCTGCTGCGGCTGAGTTGGTGGAAATCGACGTTCTCGAATGGGCCGAGACGCTCGCGCGCATGCAGGATCATCTTTTCCGATATGTCCACACCGGTCCAATGCTGGCAATGCGGCGCCAGTTCACGGCCAATGCGTCCGACGCCGCAACCCAGCTCAAGCAGCCGGTCCTCTTTGTTGAGCGCCAGTGCAATCGCAACCTGTTGAGCAGTGAATTGGCCGGTGATCTGCACCACCTGTTCACTGGTGCTGCCATCCACCGCCGCCAGGGCTGATTCCGGTGTTGCCGCCTGGTGATCCCAGAATTGCTTGTACGATTCGAATTCCATGAAGGTCAGGCTGATTTTTCGTAGTCGAGAATTGCCTGCTCATTCTGCAGGATAAAATCGAGTTGGTCGATACCGCGCGTCAGGCAGTAGGCCGAGAAGGGGTCCAGGGGAAACCCGACATCGCCGTAGCCATCGAGCGTCAGTCGGCGATTACCGATGTCAATCCGAACGGCGTGATCGGGGTTCGCCAGCAGGTGTTCCAACACGTTGTCGTCGACAACGATGGGAAGCAAGCCGTTTTTCAGTGAATTATTGCAGAAGATGTCTGCAAAGCGGCTGCTGATGACCGCCTGGAAACCGTAATCCAGCAATGCCCATGGGGCGTGTTCGCGTGACGAGCCACAACCGAAATTGCTGCCGGCCACGAGGACACGCTGGCGCCCAGGTTGGTGCTGACGCAAGGGATTGTCGGGCTTTTCGCTGCCATCCTCGTTGAAACGCCAACTGTAAAAACAGAATTGCCCCAGGCCCTCGCGCTCGGTGGTGGTCAAGAACTTCCCCGGGATGATCTGGTCGGTATCGATGTTGTCAACCGCCAGGTTGAATGTGCGCGACTCGATAATGCCCATGCTTTTGGCGTTCTCGTTCATGCAGCGCCTCCCAGGAATTCGCGGGGATCCGTCACTTTGCCGGTGATGGCGCTGGCTGCGGCCGTCAGCGGGCTGGCCAGCACGGTGCGCACACCGCTTCCCTGGCGGCCCTTGAAATTACCTTCGGCTTCAGCCTGCCGTCGCGTGGCTTCAGAACCGGCCACGATCAGTACCCGGGTTCCCTGCGCCACTTTGCGGCCCTTCATGACTGACGCCGCGGCGCGCAAGTCGGTGAGCCGGGAATTGGTGCAGCTGCCGATGAACACGACATCGACCGCTTCACCGGCCAATTTCACGCCGCCTTTCAACTGCATGTATTCCAATGCATCCAGTGTGCCGGGGTCTTGCCGGTCGGGTACCGGAGAACCCACCGCGATCACCATTCCCGGATTGGTGCCCCAGGTGACACTTGGCTCGATGTCGGCTGCATCGATTTCGACCAGGCGGTCGAACGCCGCGCCCGGATCGGTCTTGAGTTTTTTCCACTCATCGACGGCGCGTTCCCAGTTGGCGCCGGAAGGCGACATCGGACGCCCCTTGAGGTATTCGAACGTAAATTCGTCGGGCGCAACCATGCCGGCGCGTGCACCGCATTCGATCGACATATTGCACATCGTCATGCGGCTTTCCATGTCCATCGCGCGCACGGTGGAACCGTGATATTCGATTACGGATCCGGTTCCGCCATCGACGCCGATCGCACTGATGACGTGCAGGATCACATCCTTGGCTGTCACGCCCGGCTCGAGGTCGCCTTCGATCCGGATACCCAGCGTTTTGGGCATGTTTTGCAACAGGCATTGGGTGGCCAGTACATGGCCGACTTCGGTCGTGCCGATTCCAAATGCCAGTGCACCAAAAGCACCGTGCGTCGCGGTGTGGCTGTCGCCACAAACAATCGTCATGCCCGGCTGGGTGGCGCCCATCTCAGGGCCCATGACGTGGACGATGCCCCGGTTGGGACTGTCCCATCCGTGAAGTTCGATGCCATGCTCGGCGCAATTGACGTGCAGGACATCGACCTGCGCCCTGGCTTGTTCCGTGATGTAGTGGCGGGTTCCATCGGCATCCGGCGGCGAAGTCGGGGTCGAATGATCGATCGTCGCCAGGCAGCACTCGGGCCGCCGCACTCCCAGGCCCCGGCGTTTCAATTCGTCAAAGGCCTGCGGCGAGGTGACTTCGTGCAATAACTGCAGATCAATGTACAAAATGGCCGGCGTTTCCGGTGTTTCGTTCCTGACCAGGTGACGCTTCCAGACTTTTTCGAACAGTGTCGAGGCGGCCTGCGATGGTTCCGACATCCAGATTTCTCCTCTGTGATCAGATGGCAGCCGCGATTCGGGACGCGCCGACATCGCTTCCCTGGTGTTGATGGTGGCGATTCATGATGCTGACCATGGCCTGCGCCGAGGCTTCGACGATGTCCGTTGAGACACCGGTGCCCTGGTATCGGCTGGCGCCAATGGTGGCGCGCACCGTGGCGCGGCCTTGTGCGTCGCTGCCGCCGGAAACCGCGCTCACCTGGAACTCTTCCATGTGAAGCTCTTCGTCGATGATGGTTTTGATGGCGTTGACGATGGCGTTCACCGGGCCGTCTCCCCGGCCCGTGTATATACGTGGAGCCTGCCCGTTGAAGCGCAGTTTCAGGCTGGCTTCAGCCAATTGATCGGCGTCCTCGACTTCAGTATGGATGGATATCGCATCCAGGTGCCAGGGCCCGGTTTGTTCGTTGCCCAGCACCAGGGCTTCGATATCTTCGTCATAGACGCTCTTCTTACGATCTGCCAGCGATTTGAACCTCACGAACAACTCTTCCATCTGTTCTTTGTCGACCGAAAAACCCAGGGTTTCCAGCCGGTTACTGAAAGCATGGCGGCCGCTGTGCTTGCCCAGCACCAGGCTGTTTTCCGGTACGCCGACGTCTTCCGGTTTCATGATCTCGTAGGTTTCAGCGTGCTTGAGTACCCCGTCCTGGTGGATGCCCGCTTCATGGGCAAACGCGTTGCGCCCGACGATGGCCTTGTTGGGCTGAACCTGGGAGCCGGTAACAGCAGTTACCACGCGACTGGCCGGATAGAGCCGGGTCGTGTCGATACCGGTTTCCAGCCCATAGCGGTCATGGCGGGTACGCAACGCCATCACGACTTCCTCCAAAGAGCAATTGCCGGCCCGCTCACCGATACCATTGATCGTACACTCGACCTGGCGGGCGCCGCCTTCAATCGCGCCCAGGCTGTTGGCCACGGCCAGGCCCAGATCATTGTGGTTATGGCAGCTGAGAACCACGTCTTCGGCATTTCGCAGGTGCTTCCTGAGGTGCCTGTAGAGTTTGCGGCTTTCCCATGGGGTGACGTAACCCACGGTGTCCGGCACATTCAGAACCCGGGCGCCTGCATCAACCGCAGCCTGGAAATACTCGACCAAATAGTCGATCTCGGTGCGGCCCGCATCTTCGGCGGTCACTTCGATGTCATCGAACCATTGCTGGCCGAAGGCGAGTGCAGAAGTCATCTCGTCAATGATCTGCTCTTTGTCCATTTTCAGCTTATGTTCCCGATGGATCGGGCTGGTCGCAATGAATATGTGCAGGCGCTTGTTCTTCGCCGTATCCAGCGAGCGGGCCACGGCTTCGATATCGCCGTGGCGGGTCCGCGACAGGCCGCAGATCGTCGCATCCAGGCCGAGGTCGCCAACGGATTTGACGGACTCGAAGTCACCGTCGCTGGCGGCGGGGAAGCCCGCCTCGATCACGTCGACTCCAAGATCATCGAGTACCCTGGCAACCTGCAACTTTTCCTGCACGTTCATGGAACAGCCCGGAGACTGCTCACCATCGCGCAGGGTGGTATCGAAAATGTACACATAGTCAGCCATGAGTGACTCTCCTTAACGGTTTAACCTGATATCGTTCATGCTCAAGCCGCAGCCGCTTCAGGCGGCTGACTTGGTCTCGCTTTCACCTTCATCGTCGTCGGAATTGATCCAGCTCATCTGGGCTCGCAGAGCTGCGCCGACTTTCTCGATCGGGTGGTTGTAATCCTCCTGTTCCATGCGTCGGAATTCGCTCAATCCCTGCGCATATTCATCGGACCACTGTTTGGCGAAAGTCCCGTCCTGGATTTCTTTAAGGATGGCCTTCATCCGCTGCTTGGTTTCATCGTCGACCACGCGTGGCCCACGCGTGAAGTCACCGTACTGGGCGGTTTCACTGATGTACTTGTTCATCTTGGCCAGGCCACCTTCAAACAGGAGGTCGACGATCAGTTTCAATTCGTGCAGGCATTCGAAATAGGCAACTTCCGGCTGATATCCGGCTTCGACCAGGGTCTCCCAGCCCTTGACCACCAGCTCGGTGGCGCCGCCGCATAAAACGGCCTGTTCACCGAACAGGTCCGTTTCGGTTTCCTCGGCGAACGTCGTGGTGATCACGCCGCCCCGGGTGCCGCCGTTGGCGTGGGCGTAGGCCAGGGTTCGTTCAAATGCTTCACCGGAGGCGTCCTGTTCGACGGCCATCAGGCTGGGCACGCCTTTACCCTCCTGGTATTGGCGTCGGACCAGATCGCCGGGCCCTTTTGGAGCGACCATGATCACGTCCATGTTGTCGGGCACCTTGATCTGGCCAAAGTGGATATTGAAACCATGTGCGAAAAGAATGGAAGAACCCGGTCTTGCATTGGGTAGCACGTCTTTTTCGAAGACCTGGGGCTGGACCATGTCGGGCAGCAGGATGGCGATCAGGTCACCCTGTGCCGCTGCATCCGCCGGCGTGGCGACAGTCAAGCCGTCTGCCTTGGCCTGCTGCCAGGAAGCGCCGCCCGGCCTGACGCCAACGACAACGTTGATGCCGCTGTCATGCAGATTATTGGAATGAGCCCGCCCCTGGCTGCCGTAGCCGATGATGGCAACGGTCTTGCCTTCAAGGGGCTTGAGGCTTGCGTCTTTTTCAAAATACATGGTCATGACAAAACTCCTGGGTCACTCGTTGGTTGATGGTTCAGTAGCTGAATGGGGGAAAGAGGTTATGGCGCCTTCCGATGCAGAAGACACCAGGAAAGCGTACTTTGCCAATGCGCCGGATGCATAGGCAGGCGCCGGGGGCTGCCAGCCCGGGCGGCGCGATTCGAGATCGGCGTCTGTTTCCAATCGTTGGCGGTCCACATCGATCGTGATCCTGTCGCCGTTGCGCAGCAGTCCGATCGGGCCGCCCTTTGCTGCTTCCGGCGCCACGTGGCCGACGACGAAACCGAAACTGGCCCCGCTGAATCGCCCGTCGGTCATCAAGGCGACCGTATCATCCAGGCCCTGACCTGCCAGAGCAGCCGTTACCGCCAGCATTTCCCGCATCCCGGGTCCGCCGCTCGGGCCTTCATTGCGAATGACAATCACATCGCCGGACTTTATGTTCCGGTTCTGTACGGCTTCGAAGGCGCTTTCTTCGTTCTCGAAAACGCGCGCCGGTCCGGAAAATGAAAACTCGCCATGGCCGGCCAGCTTGGCCACGCAGCCTTCCGGGGCGAGGTTGCCATAGAGGATTCCGAAACCACCGCGGGATGCCAGGGCGCGGTCAAAATCGACAATGACCTCCTGGCCCGGCTTTTCATCAAACCCGGCACATTCTTCGAACAGGCTCTTCCCGGTCACCGTTGCTGTGTCTTTGACCAGGCCGGCCTTCCTGAGGCGATCGATGACCAGCGGTGTTCCACCGGCTTCGAACATGTCCGGCGCCATGAAACGCCCGGCCGGCTTCAGATCGCCGATGATCGGCGTGCGGCGTGAAATCTTGTCGAACTCGTCGATATTGAATTCAACGCCGGCTTCGCGTGCGATGGCCAGCAGGTGGAGGACGGAGTTGGTCGAACCAGCCGTGGCAGTGGTGACGGTGGCAGCGTTGCGCAGCGAGTCGATGGATATCATCTCGCGGGCGCTGAGGCCTTCGCGGATCTGTTCCACGACCCGCTGACCGCAGGCGTACACTGCTTTGGCCTTGTCCGGGTGCTGTGCAGGTATATCGTTGACGCCCATGGGTGATAAGCCCAGCGTAGTCAGGGCGAGCGCCATGGTGTTGGCCGTAAACTGTCCACCGCAGGCGCCGGCCCCGGGGCAGGCGTGTTTTTCGACCTCGGCGAGCTCGGCGTCATCGATCTTTCCGGCCGCATACGCCCCGACGGCTTCGAAGACGTCCTGGATGGTAATGGGAATTCCCTTGTGTTCACCAGGCATGATCGATCCGCCGTAAATGACCAGTCCGGGAATGTCGAGTCGAGCCAGGGCCATCGCACCGGCAGGTATGGTCTTGTCGCAACCAACGAGTGCAACCACGCCATCCAGGCAATGGCCCCGGGTAACCAGTTCAATGGAATCCGCCACCATTTCTCGTGACATCAGCGAGCACTTCATGCCTTCCGAGCCCATTGAGATACCGTCGGTGACCACGATGCTGCCGAATTCGACCGGCGTTCCGCCTGCTGCCCGGATACCCGCCTTTACGTGCTCCGCGAGTTCACGCAAGTGAATGTTGCAGGGCGTGACATCGGACCAGGTATTCACGACCGCTATGATGGGTTGGTAGATTTGCTCGTCGTCCATCCCGGTGGCGCGCAGCATGGCGCGGGCGGGTGCCCGGTCCGGTCCTTTTTTTATCTGGTCGCTTCGCATTATTAATCTACCTGATGATCCTCTTAATAAAAAAAAACCCGCAATTCTCGTTGCGGGTTTCTTCAGCTGTTTGGTTTGGTCGATCAGCCGGTACCCGCTCCCTGTATCAACAGAAGAAGCAGAACGGAAAGAGCCAGCAGACCCAGGGAAAGGTTCAGGGCGCGCAAGGACCGGACACCAGCGGTGCTCAGTGCTGCTTTGGCCGGGCTTTTTTCGCGCTCGTACATAGAGGCCGATAAGACCATAGCGGTTTTTTGATGTCAACAGGTATTTTAATTTAATCAAGCAGTAATAATCGGGCGTTATCTTCTGTCCGTTTTAAGTCATAATTGATTCCCCGCCGGCATCGCGGGGCTGGAGTCTGAAATTTGTCTGTCAACATTCTTTATCTTTGCACCGGGAATTCCTGTCGTTCACAGATGGCCGAGGGATGGACTCGTCATCTCGGCGGAGACATTTTTTACGCCACATCGGCGGGTATCGAGGCACACGGCAAGAACCCACGCGCCATCGCCGTGATGGAGGAGGCCGGGGTGAATATTTCCGGCCAGAAATCCACGATCGTCAGCCAGGATATGCTGCGGCATGTCGATATCGTGGTTACCGTTTGCGGCCATGCGGATGAACAATGCCCGGTGTTGCCGCCCCACGTCGAAAAGGTGCACTGGCCTCTGACTGACCCGGCTAAGGCCACTGGCAGCGAAAAAGAAATCATGGATGAGTTCCGTGCAACCCGTGAAGAAGTGAAGCGGCGAGTAAAAAGCCTGTTGGTCCTTTTGACCGAAAAGGGCGATGCCTGATGTCCTTCTTTGAACGTTACCTCAGCGTCTGGGTCGTCTTGTGCATCGTAGCCGGCATCGCGCTGGGAAGGTTGATGCCGGGCCTGTTCGAAACCCTTGGTGCAATGGAAGTGGCCAGCGTCAATTTGCCGGTGGCGGTACTGATCTGGCTGATGATCCTTCCGATGCTGCTGAAAATCGATTTC
>CAMYKC010000011.1:0-2386 GCA_947258865.1 uncultured Lysobacterales bacterium | reverse complement strand
ATGGCCCTGCTGGCATGGATTTTTATCCGCAACCTTTTCTCAGACTGGTTGCCGGCTGAGCAATTGGATAGTTACATCGCGGGCCTGATCCTGCTTGCGGCGGCTCCCTGTACAGCCATGGTTTTCGTCTGGAGCAATCTCAGCGATGGCCACCCCGGTTTTACCCTGTCCCAGGTCGCGCTGAACGACGTGATCATGGTTTTCGCTTTCGCACCTATCGTGGCCCTGTTGCTCGGCATCTCGTCAATCCACGTGCCGTGGGACACGCTGTTCCTGTCGGTCGTGCTCTATATCGTGCTCCCGGTGATTGCCGCCAGCCTCTGGCGCAAATGGCTGATGCGGCACGCCGGCGGAGAAGAACGGCTCAAACGCGTGCTCGGGCGGATGCACCCGGTTTCACTGTCGGCCCTTTTGATCACCCTGGTCCTGCTGTTCGGATTCCAGGGCAGCCAGATCATCGCCAAGCCGGTTATCATCCTATTACTGGCCATTCCCATCCTGATCCAGGTTTATTTCAATTCCGGCCTGGCCTATTTGCTGAACCGGAAACTGGGTGTGGAGCATTGCGTGGCCGCACCCTCTGCCTTGATTGGCGCCAGCAACTTTTTCGAACTGGCCGTGGCGGCTGCCATCAGCCTGTTTGGCCTGCAATCGGGAGCCGCACTGGCCACCGTCGTTGGGGTTCTCGTGGAAGTGCCGGTGATGCTTTCCGTGGTCTGGATCGTCAACCGCAGCAAATCCTGGTACGAGGTAGCTCAGACTTAACGGGCCGTGCCAGCCGGTGTATGATTTTCCTGATCGGCAAATCCACATTTTGGATCATCCATGTCACGCTTCCGGCTACTATTTTTCTTACTGTTCGCACTGTCGGCCTGCGGATTGCTGGCGGCCCAGGAGCCGGCGAATACACCACGCGTCAAACGAACACCCAGTTATACGGCCCAGGGAGCTGACGCCTGTCTGCGATGCCACTCTGGCGATAAGATGCGCGCGATCGCTGCAAGCCCCCACGGGAAGGCAGAGAATCCACATACCCCTGCCGCGGGGCAGGGATGTGAGTCCTGTCATGGCCCGGGGAGTATCCACGTTTCTCGGGCGCATGGCGGAGCTGGATTTCCGCCGCTGACTTCTTTTGGCCGCGGCTCCGGCGTCTCTCCGCGGGAAGAGCAACTGCGCTCCTGCCTTGCTTGCCATGCGCAGAAGGAAACCGCCACGGAAATCATCGAATTTATTGGCAGTGCGCACGACCGCCGGACGATTAACTGCTCCAGTTGCCACTCGGTGCATGTCGAGTTCGACGCGATGCGTGACAGGGAACAGCAGCTGGCGACCTGTATACGCTGTCACCGCCGGCACCTGGAAGAACACCCGCGTTTCGAAGACAAGAGCATCGACTTTGACGCACTTGCATGCGCAACCTGTCACGATGTGCATTCCGCGTCTAGCCTGGCCGATCGGGCAATGGATATGGGTCAATGAGGGCGTGACAACCCGGATTCGTATAAAAAAAGGCCTGGACATCCCGATCGCGGGTGAACCGCAGCAATCGATTCACCCCGGGGCGCCGGTTCGGCAGGTCGCTCTATGCGGCCCCGATTATCCTGGCCTGAGGCCGCGGCTGCTGGTCAAGAAAGGAGATGCGGTGGGCGCCGGCCAGCCGTTGTTCATCGACAAACGAGATCCTGCCGTTCCGTACTGCTCACCCGGTCAGGGAATCGTGGCGTCCATCAACCGGGGTGCGAGACGTGTGCTGGAAACGGTTGTCGTGCGGCTTGGCGATTCTCCCGTTGCAGATAAGCGGTATCTTTTTTACCTGGAAGTTTTGCAATGCTTTGATCCTGTGATTGTGTCCTCCGATGAGCTTTTGACCCGGAGAAGTCACTAATAACTTTACGACTTTGGCCACGAACATCGATTACCACCCGGAATGGGTCCGGCAGACTGAAAATCTTATAGTCTGAGATCGATTCGATATCGAGTACCACCCGAACAGTGTCAGGTGAGTATTGTCCTGTACGTATCCTTTGGAGCAGCCCATCTTCTATGGGAACAGGTGAACGATAGCGAGGCTCTGTATAACTGTCGTGAAAATCAATGTAGAGCCGGCGCGGTCGGGTCCCAACTTCCTCGAGAAGTTCCTCGTCGTAAGCAACAGGTCCGGAAGTATTAATCACCACGCGGGTATAATCCTTTGAGGACCAGTATTTTACCGGCAGCACATTGGTAAGCTTCATCAATTGAGAGCTACCGATCATAACCTTTGGCAGCGGAATATCAAAATCCTTGGAAAGGATTTTTAAATTCGTCTCTGCCTGGGCATGCATGTCCCCCTGGGGATAATCGGAGACTATCTTGCGAAAAGATTTAGCCGCACGCTTTGGATCAT
>CAMYKC010000010.1:31264-32929 GCA_947258865.1 uncultured Lysobacterales bacterium | reverse complement strand
CGGTCACGGTCAGGCTGACCGTATAGTCACCGGCTGCGGCGTAGCTGTGAACAGGATTCTGAGCGACCGAAACGTTGCCGTCGTCAAAATCCCAAGACCAGGATGTGACCAGGCCGTCGCTGTCAGAGGAGGTGTCGCTGAAGCTGCAATCCAAATCGCTGCAGTTAAAAGTGAAATCGGCAACTGGCGCATTGTTACCGGGGGTGTCCGGAACACGGTAGGTCACTTCGAGTCTGGGACGCGCCATTGCGGTTGCCGATTCGCTGGCATGGAAATCGGCGCCATCCGACGTTGACGGATTAGAGATGATGATGCCGTCATTGTCTGCCGGGTTGTCGACCCAGGACTGCAGCAGGGCAATACCGTCAGTATTCAGATCTACCGAAAGGCTTCCGACGGCCGCTGCGATCACTGTACAGACAGGAACCGCTCCCCGGTCAGAACCGGAGGATGCGCCCGGCGAACCCCAGGGTGTGCCGGCGGCGGCCTGGTTCCAGGTCACTTCGGCCTGGACCCAGTCAGTAAGCACCGCGTAGCATTCGTAGGCGCCACTGCTGGGATTGGTCACTTCGAGTTGAACGCGGGCTGATTCCACGGTTGCCCCCGGCGGGATCGAACTCGTGTCCCAGCGAAGCAATATGTTCATATCCTTTCCCGTTCCCGACGGTTCATCACCGTCTACCTGCAGGGAAGTCTCAAGGCCGTGTGCCGTGCCGGCCGAGGCTTCGCGGATGTAGGCGTCTGAAGTGCCGGAATAGCCGGGGTCTGGCGCGAGGCCATTCTGGAACGCTACCGTCATGGTCTCGAAATACTCGTAAACAATCGAGCTGTCGGGCGCAATCGTATTTCCGGCCAGGTCCTTCAGGTTGTTCACCACCAGCGTGTAACTGGAACCGGAAATCATGTTGCTGGTGGTTAACCTGACACTGCGGTCCCCGGTCAGTAATTCGGCATTGCTGATGCTGAGGCCGCCGATGGCGTAATTGCCGGCCTGGGTGGCCTCGATTGAGTCCAGGGGCTCATCGAAATCAACCACGACGTGGCTGGCGTCTTCCGCCGCAGCGCCGGTGATGACCGGCGCCTCGAAATCCGGTGTCTTGATCAGGGTGAATGTATCACGCACTGCCCCCGTATCATCAAGGAATGTGGCGTCCAGGCGGTTGCCCGCGACGTCCAGCACCATGGAACCCAGTGAATTGAGGGAAACAAACATGGCCGGATGATTCAGAGCACCCCCGGAAACCTTTCCGGAACTTCCGGCCACCGCGTACACGGCCCCCGCATTTTGCGCGGCAAAGCCATCCGGTTTTTCATAGGCGCCGTCGCCGCTTTCCCGGCCATCGCCCGGATCGAGCACGTTGAGAACCGGGTCCAGCGTCGTGGAAACACCGTAGTGCCCATCGAGCAGGTAACTGCGCTCGTAAGAGTGGCTGTGGCCGCTCAGGACCAGGTCGACACCCCAGGACTCGAGGATCGGCAGCGCATTCTGCCGCATATCGATCAATCGGCCTTCGTTGTCGGAGTTATGCGATCCTTTGGTGTACGGAGGATGGTGCCAGAAAGCAATCACCCAGGGCTTCGTGTTCGATGCCAGGTCCGCTTCCAGCCACTGCATCATGCTGCCGTTCACCGACCGGTCCGTCTCGTAGGAATCGAGACAGACAA
>CAMYKC010000010.1:0-31228 GCA_947258865.1 uncultured Lysobacterales bacterium | reverse complement strand
TGAAAATGTCGTAATAAGGGCCGGTCTGGGTTGCCGAGTCGGCGGTGTGTCCATCGTGGTTGCCAAGGGTCGACCACAAAGGCAGTTGGCGCAGTATCTGAGGATAGGTATTGAACACCGCGGCCTGGTACTCGGCATCGGTGCCGTCGTTGTAGGCATTATCACCCAGCATGATCCAGAAGTCGGCGGGATCCGAGGCCGACCAGGCCAGGTAGGCGTCCCGCACGTCCCGCGCATCGGCATTGGCCGTACCCGAATCGCCGATCACCCAAATCCGCGTGTCTGCTGCACTGCCGGCCGGCGGCGCGGTATGGAAGTGATAACTGGAATCTCCAGCCAGCGCACCCTGGCTCCGGCCAACGGAATACCAATACTGCTGCGCCGATCCAAGTCCCGTCAGGCTGACGGAATGGTTCAATCTTGATCCCCCAACGGATACGCTGTTTACCAGGTCTCCCGGTGACGTCCCATAGCGCACCACGGAATCGGTTGTAACATCCGTGCGCCAGTGAATGGTGACGCCATCGTCTGTCTGCATTTGCAGATAGGGGCCGCGGGTGACCGTTTGAGCGTGCAGAGAGGCGGACAAAAATACGCCGAAGATAACCAGCCAGGCTGATTTACTGAGTCTTTTCATGAGCTTGTTCCCCTTTTATGATCACCATCATACTCTGCTTCCCGAGATTTTCAAATTTGAATCCGGTCCATAAAAAACTCCGAATTGCGGCGGCCGAATGACATTCGTTTTATCATGTGGCGATGAGGCTTTGCGCATTCCTGACACTGGACCAGCGAGGCGACTTCGTCATCGATGATGAACAGGCAATTGAGCCGCTGGCCGCGATCGGCTGGCGCGCTTCTACCGTGTCTTGGCGCCAGACCGATATTCCATGGGAAGACTTCGATGCCGTTATCATTCAGTCCACCTGGGATTACTGGAATGATGTTCCTTCTTTCCTCGAGGTGCTGGCAGCAATAAACAGGAAGACGCGCCTCGCCAATCCGCTGGACCTGGTGCACTGGAATCTGGCGAAAACGTACCTGATCGACATCGAAGCGCAGGGCATCGGCATCGTGCCCACCTTGTGGCCGGATGCAATTGAGCCGCCGTCATTCCGGGCGTTCTTCAAGTGTTTGGAAACAGATGAGCTGGTCGTCAAACCCGTGGTGGGCGCCAACGGTGAAGACGCTTTTCGGGTGTCGGCCGCTGATTCCACGGAACGGCTCGAGTGGATTGCCGGGCACTTTGTTGGGCGAGGCTGCATGGTGCAGCGGTTCATGTCTCAGGTAGTCAGCGAAGGCGAATTCTCACTGTTTTTCTTTGCCGGCGAATTCAGTCACGCCATTCTCAAGGTACCGGCATCATCCGAATTCCGTTCACAGGAAGAACGCGGTGCGGAAATCAACCTGGCCACGCCGGAAGATATCTTATTGCAAAGAGCACGGGAAGCGCTGTCCGGGATCGATCCACAGCCGCTTTATGCCCGCTTGGATTTCGTTCGCGACGACAGGGGTGATTTTGCGGTAATGGAACTGGAACTGATTGAACCCTCCATGTACCTGCGCATGGATCCAGAAGCGCCGGCCAGGTTCGCCCGGGCCATCAATGACTGGTTTGACTAAGACTATAGCTCGTCGATCGCCTGGCGCAGTTTCGCCGCCCAAACCGGGGCTCTGCGCGCCGCCTTCTGATAGTGTTTCATTTCCGTGGCCGATTCCCTGGTACGGGTAAGAAACGCTTCTTTGGGAATGGAGTAGTTGCTGAATACCGCGCGCCCGGTTTCATCGACCAGGAAAAGACCCGGCGTGCTTTTTACACCCCATAACTTCGCGACCTCGTCGCTGTCTGGAAACAAGCGGAAATCGAAACCCCGGTCGGCCAGGTACTCAGCGGGGTCATCGTCCTCCCTGAAGTTCAGAGCCAGGACTTCGATTGCGCCATCGTATTCAGCGATGATGCTCTGGAGGTGCGGCATCAATGCTTTGCAGTACGGACACCAGCTTGCCCAGAACAGGACGATCGTAGCCCCGTCGAGGTCCGCCGGGTAACGGAGCATCTTGCCATTCGCATCGGCCAGTTCGAATGGCGGTGGTTGCCAGTCCATATGAGGCTCGGCATAGGCGGGCTCAATCCTCAACATCAGCGCGGCCATAGCGGACAGGCTGACCAGGATTACCAATCGGTTCGAGCGGCGTTTCATCGTATGCTTAGACCGGGAATCGAACTGGAATCATTCACTCGATACGTAAGGAACGTCGTTCTCACGGGCCCAGTTATCAATGGGCTCCAGGTGGCTGGCCCGGATATCGAGCAATTCAGCTTCCAGGGCCGACCATTCGGCCTGCAGGTCGGCAAGCCGACGGAGCGAACCGTCGGTCACCGGGGCGCCGCTGTAATCGATCACATCCAACAGGAACCGAACCTGGCCTGCCAGCATCGTTTCCCACGCGTCCTCATCTTCATAGGTTTGGTGAAGCGGCTGAATAATCCGGTGATCCCAGGATTCGATAGCTTTCAATGCCGACATGCCCGCTTGCTGTAGTTGCTCAGCTGATGGATTTTCCGCCAACAGCGCCTCGATCTGGCTCCTGGATTTTCGGAGTTGTGCGAGGCTGGCCATTACATCGTCCAGCAGCCCGGCGGTCTCATCAACGCGCTCGGCCCAGGTTGTGACAGCAGCATCGGGTGCTTCCAGGCGAGGATCCTGGGTCAGGGTAAACCTGGCTTCTGCCGTCTTGCCGTCAACCGAAAGTCTCGCACGGTAGCTGCCTGGGATTACATGTGGGCCTTTGAAACCTGCAAACAGCGTAATGCCTTCGGTGCATTTGAAATCATGGCGCCGCATGTCCCAGTTCCACTTGTTCAGCCCCGGTTCGGCCGCCGGGTATTCCGGTTCGTATGGAGAGCGGGGGTCCATATTACTCAGCAGGCAGCGTTCCTGGTCACTTTCCTCACTGGAGTAGCGCCTGATGATTTCGCCTGTGTCATCCAGGATTTCAATAGTGAGCGGATTGTCTGGCTTTGCTCCAAGATAATAGTAAAGTGGAACACCCCCGTCGGGGTTGCTGGCTTCGAATTCTTCGGATGACCAGCCCCTGGAATGCATCATGACCGTATCGGCAGGGGCATGGAGATCCAGTGCCTGTTCGCCGCGACCAGCCTGCACCACGAAGAGGTCGTCCAGCACCCAGAAACCCCTTCCCTGGGTTGCTGCGACGAGACTGCCTTGCCGAATGGCCAGGTCAGTAACAGGCACCGGCGGAAGGTTCAACTGCAGCGCCTGCCAGTCACCGCCCGCGTCGAAAGAGACGAACATGCCCGATTCGGTGCCGGCAAACAGCAGCCCCTTGCGGTCCGGGTCCTCGCGCACGACCCGAACGAAAGTGTCTTCGGGAAGACTGTCATCGATACGCTTCCACTTCTTTCCGTAGTCGCTGGTCATGTAAATATAGGGCCTGAAGTCATTCAGCTTGTATCCTGCAACCGCAACATGAACGGTACCGGGATCGTGCGGGCTGATCTCGATCGAGTTGATCATCGCTTCGCTTTTGTGCGGCGGCGATACATCGTTCCAGGTCTCCCCGCCGTCGCGGCTGAGGTGCACCAAACCGTCGTCGCTGCCCACCCAGATGTGGCCTGCCTCGAGCGGTGATTCAACGATGTAGAAAACGGTGTTATAGAACTCAGCCCCAACGTTTTCCGGTGTCAGCGGCCCGCCGTTGCGGCCTTGCTTCTCCGAATCATTGCGGGTGAGGTCCGGGCTGATTTCGGTCCATGTCACACCGCGGTCCGTACTCTTCAGAATCATCTGAGTGCCGTAATAGATGATCGAAGGATCATGGGGTGAAACCGCTACCGGTGCGTTCCAGTTGGTGCGGTATTTCAAATCTCGTGAGTCCTTGCCGTAAACCAGGACCGGGTAGGGGATAATCGATCGCTCGAGGCCCGTCTCATGATCGTACTCGGTGAGTGTTCCATTGATTGTGGTGGCATAGATCAGCCTCGGATCTTCCGGGTCGAAGGCGATGTGGGCGCTTTCGCCACCACCCACATCGTAGTAGTCGGCCACGCCAATACCGCCGTAGAGGCTGCGGCTGGCAAGGGACATCGTGGTGTTGTCCTGCTGCCCGCCATAGATCCGGAACGGTAATTGTGCATCGGTGGTCACGCGATAAAACTGTGCGGTCGGCTGATTCATGATCGAGGACCAGGTTTCACCGCCGTCAAAAGTGATTGTCGCACCACCGTCATTTCCGTTGATCATGTTGCGGTTGTCGTCAGGGTTGATCCAGTGGTCGTGGTGGTCGCCGTGCGGCGTGGTCATCTTCTCCCAGGTCTTACCGCCATCGATGGATTTCATCAACGGCACGTTAAGCACATAGACTGTATTCTCGTCCACCGGATCGGCTGCAATGTGGATGTAGTACCAGGCGCGGGAATGCAGCACGCGATGGCCATCGATCAGATTCCAGGTCTTGCCGGCGTCGTCACTGCGCCACAGCCCACCCTTCTCCGGTTCGGCCTCGATGATGGCGTAGACCCGGTCCGGGTTGCTGGCCGATACATCGACACCGATCTTTCCGATCATTTCCGGCAAGCCGCCGGTCAGCTTTTCCCAGTTGTCTCCGCCGTCGGCCGATTTATAAATGCCGCCATCGGTTCCGCCGGAATGAATGAACCAGGGCTTGCGGCCGTGATTCCACATGGCGGCATACAGGATACGCGGATTGGTCGGGTCCATGGAGAGATCTGAGGCGCCCGTGTTTTCACTGACCTCGAGTACGTGTTCCCAGTTCTTTCCGCCGTCACGGGTTCTGAAAATTCCACGTTCAGTGTTCGGCCCCCAGATCTGGCCTTGCACTGCAACATAAGCCACGTCGGGGTTTTCGGGATGAATTTCGATGCGGGAAATTTGGCCGCTTTTCTCCAGCCCCACGTGCTGCCAGCTCTTGCCGGCATCGGTTGACTTCCAAACCCCGTCACCATGGCTGGTCGTGACGCCGCGGATCGGCGATTCACCCGTTCCGACGTACAACACGTTATGGTCCGACTCAGCGACCGCAACAGCGCCGATCGTGCCAACTTTGAAAAAACCGTCCGAGAGATTCTCCCAGGTCTTTCCGGCATTTTCAGTTTTCCACACGCCCCCGCCCGTGGCGCCCATGAAGT
The DNA here is from genome assembly GCA_947258865.1 of uncultured Lysobacterales bacterium. Taxonomy (GTDB): domain Bacteria; phylum Pseudomonadota; class Gammaproteobacteria; order Xanthomonadales; family SZUA-36; genus CAMYKC01. The sequence continues at coordinate 26,058 of CAMYKC010000010.1, read as the reverse complement.
AAAGATTGGGTTTGCCTCGAACGCCCGTCACCGTCGTCACCCGGCCTCCGCGATAGGGCCCGACAAAGCGCCACTCAAGGCCTTCGAATTTCGCCGTATCCGGACCGGGTGCGGCAGTTGCGGTTCCTGTCGCCGAGGCCAGTACCAGGAGAAAGCCAAGGCACAAAGATGAAATTTTGGCGGCTGTGTGCATTTCAGGATTACCTCGAAGGGAGTCAAAGCCAGATTTCAGGACAGCAGCAGAATACTGGAAATGTCCAGTTAAGGACAGCCTGAGGCCAAAAACCGAGACGTTTCACGAGAATCATTGTTAAAGTTGATGTGTATACACCCGGAGTATGAAATGAGGCCGATTCACAGATATCTAATGATTCCGATCATCCTGCTGCTTGTGGGCTGCGATGCGGTGTTCACGCCCGCACCATTGGGTAACACGGTCGTACAGTTGGAGCCGGAAGAGTGGCAGGGCACGTGGCTGGCTCCGGACATGGTGGTCATAACCACGGTGCTCGACAAGGACAAGGGGCGTTTGCAGGCGGCATGGGTGGAGCGCGGTAAGGATGGCGCCAGCCTGGAAGTTGTCGAAAGCTTGATCCGGACATCCGGCGACATGATGTTCGCTAACATCAGGGACGATAATGAAAATGGCGAGCCGCGTTATGTCTGGCTGAGCCTGGACAAAGACGAAAATCATTTTACGGTTTGGAGCCCAAACCTCGAGCAGTTCAGGCTGGCCATCGCTGATGGCAGTTTGCCCGGCAAAGAGACCGATGACGGCGTGGTGCTTGGCGAACTTGAGCCAAAGCATCTCGAAATGATCATTGACCCCGCGACGGGTCTCCTGAACTGGAAGGACCCCGGCGTTTTTGTCCGGGTTGGCGACTAAGCGGATTCTCGCGGTTGAAGCAGGGCGGCTATCTCCGCGGCATGTTCGACGATGTAGTCTGGCCCGGCTGCGTGCAATTCTTCCCTCGATCCGAATCCATAGGCAACAGCGAGCGCAGACAATCCGTTTTCACGGGCACCCGCGATATCCTGCGCGCGGTCTCCGATCATCATCGACCGCGACGGATCGAGCTGAAACTCATCCAGCACGTGGGCGATGATGCTGCTTTTATCCCTGCGTTGATGGCCCACGGAGGCGCCCGCTACACCATCGAAAAATGGGATGAGCTTCCAGTCAAGAAGCACTTTTTTCGCGATTGCGGTGGGTTTGACCGTCGCAACGAACAGACGGTAGCCGGCATGACGAAGTTCGGAAAGAACTTCCTCGATATTCGAATATATCCTTGAGCCGGTCCGGCCCAGTTCGTCGTAGTGGACTCGGTAAATCCGGCCCAGTTCGTCGTAGTGGACTCGGTAATGCGCTATGGCGGTATCTGCCTGTTCCGTACTCAATTCGAACTCGTTCCGGAATATGTCCAGCAGGGGCATTCCGATAAAAGTCTCAACCGAGTAATCGGCAGTCAACCCGACCCCCAATTTGTCGAGGGCGTAATTCAGGGATGCGCTTATCGTCCCGTTGCTGTCGACCAGGGTTCCGTCCAGGTCGAAAAGTAAATTTTCAATGTCTTGAATAATCACCCGATACAAACCCGATGTCCGCATGGTCAGCGGCATCTTACTTGGTTTTTGAATGCCGGGCCGCTACAGTCCGGTCTGTTAATCATTATCGACTGGAAATTTCGCGGAATGACCACGATCCGAAAACACATCCATACGAATGCGGTCGCCCTGATCAGCCTGTTCATCGCAGTCAGTTCCCTGGCCTATAACACCTGGCGAAATGAAACGTCGGAGGAGCAGCGAAACATCCGGCATGCGGCGTTCCGCGTGCTGGAAAATCTTGGTGAGCTGCAGCAGGTAGTTGATTTTCGATATTATTACCTGCCGTTCGATGAGTCTGGCGACCGGGAAGGCGATCTGCGAATCCGTGGTTTCGGCAATGCCGCAATGATCCATGACCTGATGATGCTGATGCCGGCGCCGGCGCCGGAAGCGGGTGTTAATCTGCATCAGCTGTGGCTAAAGCAGTTTGGAAGTCTCGACGAGCTTGATTCCAATGGAAAACACAGCGCCGCGGCGACGGAAGCGGAACGAGACTTGACCCAGGCAATCCGTCATTCGCGCGAGGCAGTCCTCAAGGTTCTCGAGAGCCTTGAATAGTCAATACCGGGAGAGAGAAATGAAATCGAAAAAAATGAATCCCAAAGCAATCAGGCTGTACAACGAATACATACACGGTGATCTGCCCAGGCGCTCTTTCCTGAAGAAACTCGCTGTTATTGCGGGTGGAGCCACCGCGGCAGGCGCCCTTTTACCTTTGCTCGAGCCAAACTATGCGTTTGGCCAGCAGGTGAGCGATGATGATGCCCGCCTCGAAACCACGTATGTCGAATATCCAGGCAGCGATGGTCCGGTCAGAGCCTATCTGGCCAGGCCGGCCGGACTGGCAAATACTGCACCTGGTATCGTGGTTATTCACGAAAACCGGGGTTTGAACGCCCATATAGAGGACGTCGCGCGGCGTGCCGCCCTGGAAGGTTATATCGCAATGGCGCCGGATGGCCTGAGCTACGCAGGTGGCGCCCCGGCCGACCAGGAAAAAGCCCGGGACCTGTTCCGTGATTCAGACCGCCAGCGCATAACGGCCGATGTGATCGCCGGAGTGCCCTGGCTTGCTGGCCAGTCTGACTGCACCGGCCGTATCGGCACGGTCGGTTTCTGTTACGGCGGTGGCGTTTCCCTCTTGTGTGCTGCCCGGGAAACGGCAACCACTGCTGCCGTCTGCTTCTATGGCCGGCCCCTCGCTGCAGAGGATGTTGCAAAAGTGAAAGCGCCCCTGATGATGCATTACGCGGGAAACGATTCCCGCATCAATTCGACGCTTGCCGGGTTCCGGACATTGCTGGATGAACACAAGATCGCTTACAGCCTGCACATGTATCCCGGCACCGGCCACGGGTTCCACAACGATTCCAGCGAGGCCCGCTACGATGCGGATGCGGCGGTACTCGCCTGGAAGCGCAGCATGAGTCTGTTCAATAATTACCTGAGCTGAGGGGGTCGGCTTGTAATTTTTCGGAGTATTCACGGAAAAAGGCCAGGTTTCTGACTCGCCCGGACTGCAGGCGGAATCCGGTCACCTCGCCATTGTCGTCGCGGACAAACCGGAAACTTCCCCAATCCGGGTTTTCAAATGTTTCTCCGAACAGCGCCGAGATTTCCTGGGGTTCCTTGTTGGCCACCTGGAACACCAGGCGGTCCTTCAAAACCTTCAGCTCGTAGGACACCTGAAGTTCGGGACTGAAATAGATTCCGCTATAGGCTTCGAGTTCACTGCTATTGGGCTTCCGCCGCGTGAGTTCACTCTCATCCAGCGAGATCGCCTTGGCTGTCGAATCCTGGACCGTATCCTGTTTTGGTTCCAAGAGAGAAGCCAGGTAGTGGTCGGCGACCTGCCGTGCTTTTTCCTGGGGCGAGCCGTCGGAGCGGTTGCACAAGACCGCAACCGAAAAACGCTGCTCCGGAAAGCGGATCATTTCCGCGCGGAAGCCGACAAAAGCGCCGCCGTGGCTGATCATCAGCAGGCCGCGGTAGTGTTGCACGGTGAGTCCGAAGCCATAATCCAGCACCTCGCCATTATTCAAAACACCGGGGGTTGTCAGTTGTTTGATCAGATCGGACTCGCCGCTTCCAAGATGGTTGCCGTAGAAATTTCGATCCCACAGCAGCAAGTCGTCGATGGTGGTGTACACACCGCCATCTCCGACGATATCCAGGGTCGTCATACTGATGCGGAAACCCTCTTCGCTTGGCGCATAGCCGGCCGCGCGGCCCGGCACGATGTGCGTATGGTCGTCATGGAAATGCGTCTGCTTCATGCCAAGGGGGCCGAATATGCGCGCGTCCGCAAAGTCCTTCAGGCTCTGGCCGGTGACCCTCTTTACCAGGTGGGCTAGCAGTAAGTAGCCCGAATTACTGTAGAGGTACTGGTCGCCCGGCTGAAAATTGGTCTCCTGCTGGCGCGCCAGCAAATCGATAACCCAGTCATCAGTGAAGTAATCGGCTTCTTCGGTCAGTCCGGCCAGCCAGGCCAGTTCAAGGTAGTCACGAATGCCACTGGTGTGCCAGACCAACTGGCTCACAGTCATTGCTTCGGCCCATGCGGGAAACTCGGGGAAATACTTACTCACAGGATCATCGACTGAAAGGTTGCCCGCGTTCGCCAGCAACGCGACGGCAAGCGCGGTGAATTGCTTCGACGTCGAACCGATTCGGAATACGGATTTATTCGACAGTGGAATGTCATGCTCCAGGTTGGCCATGCCGTAACCCCGGCGGTATATGAACTCGTTGTCCCGGATAACGCCGAGAGAGCAGCCCGGGGTATTGTCATTGTCGAATTCCTTGAAGATTGCGTCCACAGCAGGCTCATTCTCCTGCGCGGCGGCGGACAGCATGCCGGTCGAGGCCGTCAAGGCAATCCAGAGGGTGAAACAGAAGGCTTGTTTCATACTATGCTTCGCTGATGAACGAGTCTCGCTTCCCTGCTCCTGGCTCCGGATCCTGAGTCATTCATACCCGCAGAGTTGCCGATTATGGTGAAATAAGCATGTGTAATAAGGAAGACCAGTGGGCCATAGCCGATCATTTCGCCAGTCAGTAAACGCTCAGTCCGGTTTCTCCTCGAGCAGTTCTTCCGGGTGACCGTGCGATCGGAACATAAGGATCGCGAGCAGTAGCAGGAAGACCAGTAAACCTTTCAACGCATAATTCTGCGACCAGCTGGTGACGTCTGCCACCATCCCGTAAAAGAATGAGCCCCCCGTAGCGCCCAGGTTGGATACCGACATGTAAATTGCAAACTGCGTGGCTGATTCGCCGTGCGTGCAGATACTCATGGCCAGCGCGAGTGCACACACCATGATAACAGGCAGTAACAGGATCCAAAGCGACATCATTACCAGCACATATGTATCGTTATTCCACATTTCCTGGGTGCCGGCCAGGGTAAAAGCATGTACGCCGGTCAACAAAATAGTCAGACCCATGATGGTTTTCGCGCCGAAACGGTCGATTACCGGACCGAGCGCCAGCGCCACCACCGCGCCGGCGAGCCCCATTACCGCGTTCAGATCCGCCCACTGTGGTGTGGTGAAATCGAAGACCTGCACGGCGGCTATTGGCATCAATGCACGGCCGTAGCCGCTGACAATGCCATCGATGAACATGATGAGCATGATGATCAGGCTGGCCCGCGACCATAAAACATGATTGAGATCGGAGAACACCTGTGTGAATGAGGGGGGAGGCTCGTTTTTTGGCGATGCCTCGCCCTTGGACCAGGGAAACAAACGTTCCGTGTGCCGCTCACGAACCATCACGAGATAAATGAATATGGCAGCGGCGCCGGCGCCGCACACCAGGGCTGTAATCTTTATGCCGTAGAGCACCAAAAGGCTGCCGGTAATTGCCGACGTCACAGCCCAGCCTATGGCTTTACCGAAGCTCATGAACGCGTTCAGCCGTCCTTCTTCCTCCAGCGGCACGAGATCGATTGACATGCCGTCAACAGCTACGTCCTGGCTTGCGGTGAAAACATTGATCATGAAGCCGATCGCTGTCAGCAGGCCGAACTGTGCAACGGGATCGTCCAGCCACATCAGCGCCAGCAGGCTGACGACCATGCCAAACTGAGCCCCAATCACCCACGGGCGCCGTTTACCCATGGGCAGGAATTCGAAGTGATCCATCAACGGCCCCACGAGCAGTTTGAATGCCCATGGAAGCATGATGATTCCGAGGAAAGCGGCGATATCCGCGGCCGGTACGCCTTCGACAGCCAGCCAGGCTGGCAACGCTATGTGCAGCAGGCCCATTGGAATGCCTTGTGCGAAATAGGCGAGAGCGCCCGTGGAATAACGGACTTTGGCGCTTGTCGAAAGAAACCACCCTGAACCCTGCATTATTATTCTCCGATTTGTGTTTTTATGGCGTTCCTTTTCTTATAGTACAAGATATGTGCCTTATCTTGTTTGCCTGGGAAGCCCACACCCACTATCAGCTCGTGGTTGGCGCCAACCGCGACGAATTTCACGCCCGCCCTGCAGCTGCTGCGGCGTTCTGGGATGACGAGCCGGGCCTGCTGGCAGGCCGGGATCTCCAGGCCGGTGGCACCTGGCTTGGTGTCACCCGTTCAGGTCGTTTTGCCGCGATCACCAATTACCGGGAGCCGCTCGCGCCCGAAATCCGGCTGGAAAAGTCACGGGGCCATCTGGTCCGCGACTTTTTGGTGGACAATGTGTCCGCTTCGCGGCATGCGGAGCAGTTGGTTGACCGGGGTTCCTCTTACCGTGGATTCAACCTGTTGCTCGGCACCCCGGATGTTCTGGCTTACGTGTCAAATCGAGGCGCAGGCCCGGCTGCGGTCAGCGAAGGTATTCATGGTCTCAGTAATCATCTTTTGAACACCGAGTGGCCAAAAGTGCATACCGGAAAAAACCGGCTTGAGAGTCTACTCGAGGCTGAACACGTGGCGCCGGAAGCCCTGTTCGAGCTGCTGACCGACCGAAGCCTGGCACCCGGAGACATGCCTGCGGACATCGAGTCCGGCCAACTGCAGGAACACCTGATGAATCACTATTTCATCGTCTCACCGCAATACGGAACGAGATCTTCCACGGTGCTGCTGATCAGCCGCGATGGGGACGTTCAATTCCTGGAGCGTCAGTTCAATCCGGATGGCACGGAGCTGGATACACGCCGGTTCGAGTTCAATTACAAGGAATCGTAGGGCATCGAGAAGGTGTCGCCATCCTCGATGCGGCCGCTTTGCAGGCCGTTGTTGAACCAGCGCATACGCTGCTCGGAAGTGCCATGAGTGAACGTATGCGGAACGACCTTGCCGCGGGTTTTGCCCTGGATGGCGTCGTCGCCAATGGCGTTTGCAGCGCGCATCGCTTCTTCGATATCTCCATGGTCAAGATAACGCTGGTTGTTGCGCGCCCATACGCCCGCGTAGTAATCCGCCTGGAGTTCCAGCCTGACCGAATATTCGTTGTAATCGGGCCGGCCGCGCATCGCATGGACTTTCTGGGACGCGCCAAGCAAAGTCTGGATGTGGTGCCCGACTTCATGGGCGATGACGTAAGCCTGTGCAAAATCACCCGATGCCTGAAATGTCCGCTCGAGTTCGTCGTAAAAACTGAGATCAATATAAACCTTGCGGTCTGCCGGGCAGTAGAAAGGCCCCATTTGCGCCATACCGGCGCCGCAAGCCGTATTGACCCGGCCGGTGTAAATCTCCAGTTGTGGCTCCGTATAGTTTTGCCCCTGCCGGGCGAATTCGGCTTTAAAGATATCTTCGGTATCTGCAAGAACGACCGTGACGAAGTCAAACCGTTCCTGCTCCTGTGGACTGGGTTCGTAGGGTACGGATTGGGTTTGCGCCGGGCCGCCAAGGAACATGCGGGGGTCGACCAGGCCTGTTATCCAGAGAACGCCGACTATGGCGGCCAGCACCAGCATGCCTTTGATTCCGAAACGGCGACCCACAAAATTGAGCAGAACCGCTGCTCCGGCCGTATTGACCACCTTTTTGCCGCGACTGTCTATGACATTGGTGCTCTGTCTTCTGCCTTTCCATTTCATGGCTTGTCTCCCGCCAACGCCGCAGACACGATCTCCCGCGCTTCGTCCTGTATTTGATGTAAATGTTCCGGCCCCCTGAAGCTCTCCGCATAAATCTTGTAGATGTCCTCCGTGCCCGAGGGGCGTGCGGCAAACCAGCCGTTCTCGGTGGTTACCTTGAGGCCGCCGATAGCAGCGCCGTTACCGGGCGCCTCGGTAAGCCGGGCCGTGATCGGTTCACCGGCAAGCTCGGTAGCGGTCACCTGTTCCGGTGAAAGTTGTTTGAGCACCGCCTTCTCTTCCGGACTGGCGGGTGCATCGATGCGCTCGTAGACCGGCGATCCGAACCGCTCCTCGAGATCCCGGTAATGCTGACCGGGGTCGCGGCCTGAGCGGGCGGTAATCTCCGCGGCCAGCAGGTCAAGAATAATGCCATCCTTGTCGGTCGTCCAAACCGTGCCGTCGCGGCGCAGAAAGGATGCACCCGCACTCTCCTCGCCCCCAAACCCGAAAGAGCCGTCCAGGAGGCCATCAACGAACCATTTGAAACCCACGGGCACTTCGCACAGGGTCCGCCCGGAATCGGCCGCAATCCGGTCGATCATGCTGCTGCTGACCAAGGTCTTGCCTATGGCCGCCTCTTTGGGCCAGCCGGGGCGGTTGCCATACAGGTACGAGATGGCAACAGCGAGGTAGTGGTTGGGATTCATCAGGCCAACGCTGGGCGTGACGATGCCATGCCGGTCGAAATCCGTGTCATTGCCAAAGGCAATATCGTATTGATCCTTGAGCCCGATCAGTCCGGCCATGGCGGACGGAGACGAACAATCCATCCTGATCTTGCCATCCTTGTCCACATGCATGAACCGGAATGAGGGATCTATGGTCTCGCTGACCAGGTCCAGCTTGATCCCGTAACGTTCCGCCACGGGTGCCCAGTAAGCGATACCCGAACCGCCCATCGGATCGGCCCCAATGTGGATTCCCGATGCGCGTATCGCTTCCATGTCGATGACGTTGCCCAGATCCTCGACGTAGGGTGATATGAAATCGAAGCGGTGCACGTTATCTGCTCGAATCGCGCGTTCCCAGGGCCACCGTTTGATAGCGCCGGGTTCGGCCAGCAGCCTGTTGGCTCGCTGCTCGATCCAGTCGGTTATTTCGGTGTCCGCCGGGCCGCCGCTGGGCGGGTTGTATTTGAAGCCGCCGTCCGAGGGCGGGTTGTGCGAAGGCGTGATGACAACACCATCGGCCAATCCTGCTTTTCGGCCACGGTTATGACCCAAAATGGCATGTGAAATAACCGGGGTAGGTGTATAGCCCCCATCCGCGTCGATCATGATTTCCACGCCGTTTGCAACAAGAACCTCTACGGCGCTGATCAATGCGGGTTCCGATAGTGCATGCGTATCCATGCCCAGAAAAAGCGGCCCATCGATGCCTTGGCTGGCCCGGTACTCGGATACCGCCTGGCTGATTGCCAGGATATGGTCTTCATTGAAACTCCGTTTCTCCGAGCAACCCCGGTGCCCGGAAGTGCCAAACGCGACTCCCTGCGACGGTTCCGCGCTATCCGGGACCATGCTGTAGTAGTTGCTGACGAGGCGGGGAATGTTCGTCAGTATCGAATCTGGGGCCGGTTTGCCGGCCAGGGGGTGCAGTGCCATGGAACGTCCTTCATTGAAATCGATGTCGCAGGAGCGGGTTATGTCCGCAATTCAAGATACCTAATCATCGCCCGCATGGCGGGCTCCTACAAGTACTGTGCGGCCAATTTTTCGGAAACTTCCCAAAGTCGTGACGCGAGCTCCGGATTTCGGCCATGATAGCTTTTTCTTGCCGCGTTGCAGTCCACGAAGTAGTGTCCGCTCACGCCATCGAGGGCTGGAGATGCCGCCACGTAACATTGCGTGGCTGCGCCCTGTTCCACGCTGCGAGTCACTGGCCAACTCATGATCCTGGACAGGTTGGCGCGAATGCTCCCGATATTGCGTGAAAGGGGTGTCATGATGATGCCGGGATGAATCGCATTAGAGGTCGCCCTGCTTCCTTCCAGTCTGCGCGAGAGTTCGTTGGACATCAGCAGGTTGGCCAATTTTGACTGGCCATAAAATGTGAACGGAACGTAACCCCGTTCGCCCGAAAGATTGTCGAAGTTGATGCCGCCTGCAACGGACGTATAGTGGCCAAGGCTGGATACCATCACGACCCGTCCGGCGGGCGCCGCCTCGACGCGGTCCAGCAATCGATTCACAAGCACAAAATGGCCCAGGTGGTTGGTCAGGAATTGCATTTCAAGGCCATACTTCTGCTGCAGCTTTGGCAGAGCCATGATGCCGGCATTGCACATGAGGACGTCAATGGTCAGCCCCGTTTTCCTGATTTCTTCGGCGCAGGACACCACGCAGTCGAGATCGCTGAGTTCGCAGGCCACCGGGATCACTTCACCATCGATCATGGCCGAAGCTTGCTCGGCTTTCACCCGGGTCCTTGCTGCGCCGATTATCCGGGCGCCGCGCATAGCAAGAACCCGCATGGATTCGAAACCCAGGCCAGAGTTACAACCGGTGATCAGGATTGTCTTTCCGTCAAGATCGATGTCTGCGGTGACTTCTTCGGCCGTGGAACGCCTGGTGAATGGTGCACGGGGTGGCTGTTTCGATATGCTCATGGACATAATCTGGGGTCGGAATCCGCTAATGAAACCTGGCGAACACAGTCCGGCCGCAGCCGGGCGCTTTGACGGCGCCGTGGGAAGCCGGTAACGTCCGCTCTCATGGATGTGATTCGTACTGATTGCCTCGTTATCGGCGCCGGATTCGCGGGCTCGGCTTACGCTTTGCAGGCCGCCCAGGCGGGATTGGACGTTCAGTTGCTATCGCTGGGCGGCCCATTGCAGGCAAACAGTGATTGGGCGCAGGGCGGAATCATCTACGACACCTCGGACGATCCGGAACTGCTGATGCGGGACATCATGGAAGCCAGTGACGGCACGGCCAATCCGGCGGCTGTCAGCCAACTGGTTCATGAGGGTCCGGCGGCCGTTCGCGAGGTTCTGATCGATGAAGCAAACGTGGAATTCGACCGTGACAGCGACGGTGGCCTCGAATTTACCCGGGAAGGCGGACACAGTGCGCGAAGAATCATTCACTCCAAGGACCGGACCGGCCATGCCATCCTGTCGGCGGTTGCGCGGGGTGTAGATTCCGCGCCGGGAATCACGCGCCATACAGGTTCCATCGCCATCGATCTTCTGACGCTCTCGCACAACACGGACAACCCGGGTGACCGCTACGCCCCACTGACCTGTTTCGGAGCTTATGCCCTGATGCAGGGCTCGAACGAGCCGGTCGCCATAGTCGCGCGCAAGACTATCCTGGCGACGGGCGGCCTCGGACAGATCTTTCAGCACAGCACCAATCATCCGGGCATTGTGGGACATGGGGTTGCCATGGCATACCGCGTAGGGGCACGCATGATCGACCTCGAGTACGTGCAGTTCCACCCGACGGTGTTTTACGGTAAAAACGCGCCGAGGTTCCTGATCACCGAGGCTATCAGAGGTGAAGGGGCCGTGTTGGTTAACGTGGATGGCCATCCTTTCATGGACGCCATCCACACGCGTGGTTCATTGGCGCCCCGTGATATCGTTTCGCGTGCGATTCATCAGGAAATGGCCGAGAGCAGCGAGCCCTGCGTATACCTGGATCTGAGTGCGCTGGACCGGCGTCATTTGAGTGAGCGCTTCCCGACAGTCTACCAGCGCTGTCTTGAACACGGTGTGGATATCACGAGCGACCCGATTCCGGTAGTGCCGGCGGCTCATTATTCCTGCGGTGGTGTGCACACCGACCTGGAAGGCAGAACCAATATTCTGCACCTCAACGCGGTCGGCGAGACGGCTTGCACCGGGCTCCATGGCGCCAACCGGCTGGCCAGCACCTCTCTGCTCGAGTGCCTGACCGGCGCGAAGTTCACAGCCCGCGCCGATGCGAAAGAGATTTCCGATGGGGAATTCAAGTTGCCGGACCCGAGGCAATGGGAAAGCCCCCAGGCGGAATCGGATCCCACACTCGTCGCTCAGGATTTGAACCTGGTGCAGCAAACCATGTGGAATTATGCGGGTATTGTGCGTTCACCCCGGCGCCTGACCAGGGCCCGCCGCATCCTTCTGGAGTTGCGGGAGGAAATCCAGTCTTTTTACCGGGATTGCCATGTCACCCGCGAGTTGCTCGAGCTTCGCAACGCGGTCCAGACAGCTTTGCTCGTCGTGCACGCCGCTTCCCTCAATCCTCGCAGCAAAGGTGCGCATTACGTCGTCGATGAGTAGACCGGACGCTAACATTCTGCCCAGTCAAAGGGCATTGTTCGATATTCCCGGGGATGTGACCTACCTGAACTGCGCCTTCATGGCGCCTTTGATGCACTCGGTGGTCGCGGCCGGTGAGAAGGCGGTGCGTGTCAAGCAGCATCCCTGGAAAATCAGCCCCCCGGATTTTTTTGACCTGCCCAATCAAGGGCGTGAACTATTCGCCCGGATAGTAGGGGCCGGCCACAACGATATCGCGGTCATCCCGTCCGTCAGCTACGGCCTTGGCATTGCCGCGTTGAACATCGAGGTTTCCGCCGGCCAGGAAATCCTGTTGCTGGAAGAGCAGTTCCCGTCGAACGTCTATCCATGGCGGCAGAAAGCAAAAGATACAGGCGGGCGTATCGTGACCGTGCCGCGACCGCCGGATGGTAAGAACTGGACCACGGCCATCATCGACACCATCAGCCGGCATACAGCGGTGGTGGCCCTGCCGCAATGTCATTGGACGGATGGTTCGCTGATTGATCTCGTGTCTGTGGGAGAAGCTGCGCGGGCAGTGGGCGCGGCTTTGGTCATCGACGCAACCCAGTCCGCCGGAGCGCTGCCCATCGACGTAAAGGCCATCCTTCCCGATTACCTGGTTGCCGCGAGTTACAAGTGGCTGCTGGGCCCGTATTCCCTGGGTTTTCTGTATGTTGCACCGCACCTGCAGAACGGCCGGCCGCTGGAACAGGCCTGGGCCGGCCGCAAAGGCGCCCAGGATTTTGCCCGCCTGGTCGATTACCAGGATGAGTATGCTCCCGGGGTGAAACGCATGGACATGGGAGAGAGCACCCAGTTCCACCTGATGCCGATGGCGATTGCCGCCATGCGGCAAATACTGGAATGGGGAATTGACAACATTGCTGCAACGCTGGCGCAAAAAACCCAAGGTATGGCTGCAAGAGCCGATGCGATGGGCTTAAGGCCGGCGCCGGAAAATCTGAGGGCGGGGCATTACCTCGGGCTGGGTTTTCCCGCGGGCGTGGCGGGGCAGCTGATGGAGCGGTTATCGGAACAGAAAATCTACGTTAGCGTGCGCGGCAACAGCATGCGGATTACGCCGCATTTGTACAATAGCGACGCTGATGTCGACAACTTGTTCGGTGCGCTTGAATCCATGATGGGATAGGTTATTGCGGGATTCAATGCTCATCGATACCAGCCATCCCTGTTGGACGGATTTCCGGGATTTACTCGCCCAACTCTCGGCAGAATCGTTTCCGGATGCCGCAGCGCTGAACCGGCTTATACCACCAGGCCTCGTGAACCGGGAAGGTAAACCCGTCCGCTTTGCTCCGGCAGTCAACTTGCCCGGTGTCGACTATGAAAAACACATTTTTGAAACCGGCGAGGTGAGTACACGGGAAGATAACTGGCATGATCTGTTCAATGCGCTGGTCTGGTGCCGCCTGCCGCGGATGAAGGCGGCGATGAACGCCTTGCACTACGAACACCTGGGCAGTGAAAAGGACGGCCGTCGGGGCAGCCTGAGAGACGCCCTGACCCTGTTGGACGAGAGCGGCGTGCTGGTTGTCTCGAAGAACCGGAAAGTTCTGCAGGCCCTGGCCGCGCGGGACTGGCGCCGTGCTTTCTGCAGGCATCGCCCGGATTGGATCGAAGATCTTAGAGTAATCGTCTGTGGTCACGCCCTGCTGGAAAAGTTTCTTCGGCCCTACAAGGCGATCACAGCGCATGCATTGCTGTTACAAATCGACGAATCAAATTCAGGTCCAGCAGGAGAAATCCCACTGCACCGCATCGACTCCTGGGTCGCCCGGAATTTGCAGCCGGGCCGGCTGCTCAACAGCCCCGCCGATCTGTCGCCTTTGCCGCTGATGGGCATTCCCGGCTGGTGGGGGGCGCAAGACCAGGACGAAGCGTTTTATGCCGACCGTTCGGTGTTTCGCATTCCCCCGGCGAATTATCATCCGGCGCCGGTCAGAGAGGCCTGTGAACGGGTGTCCAACTTCTTAACTTGAAGGGATCAGATAGAAGACGTCATTCCGGCCAAGGCAGCTATGATGTTTCGCATCGAATTGATCCGGTTGGAAGAATCGCCGGGTTCTTGACCCAGAGCAGCGCACGCCGGACTCTTTTTAATCACACTATAGTGGTCTCTTCTGGCAAGGGAGGGTTAGTCATGTCTACAGAAAAAAGTTTGAACGTCGTCTTTTCCTGCATTTTCGCTGCAATCGCGCTGCTTGCCCTGTCAGCCTGTACCGGAGACCCAAAACCCGTAAAGGGCTTTGTTTTGCCTGAGGGCGATATCGAGCAGGGCAAACAGGTGTTCGTGGACTTCAATTGTCACGGCTGCCATACGATCCCCGAGATGGAATTCCCTGAAACGGATTTTCAACCGCCATTCGTCCTGGAGATCGGTGGTGAAGTATTCCGGGTGACGTACTATGGCGAATTGCTGACCTCTGTGGTGAATCCGGACCACATCATCTCTCCGAGGTATGTCGCCATGCTGAAGAAAGTGGAGCGGGAAGTCGGCGTTTCGCCGATGCCATACTTTGGCGAGGAGATGACAGTCGCTGAACTCATCGACGTCATAGAATTCCTGCACGCGCAATATACGAAGCTGCAGCCGCAGTACTATCGCGGGTATTACCTGACGAAATAGTGCACAGAATTATCAGCCAGCAGGGCAAACCGCTGAATGAACTACCCGGATGAACATGCTCGTGCGTCCCGCTCGGCCGATTTTCGTTTCTACGAGGAACTGAACGATTTCCTCCCGGAAGAGCGACGCAAGGTCAGTTTCCGGCAGAATTTTCAGGGAACCCCGTCGGTCAGGGACGCAATCCAGGCGATCGGGGTGCCGCACGGCGCGATCGACCTTATCCTGGTAGACGGCTTGTCGGTTGATTTCTCTCACCGCTTGCAAGGCGGCGAACGGGTCGCGGTCTATCCGGTATTCGAGCGGCTGGATATCAGTCCGGCCACCCGGCTCAGAGCCGAACCGCTGCGATGCAGCCGGTTCATCCTGGACGTGCACCTGGGTAAGCTCGCCCGGTACATGCGTATGCTCGGTTTTGACACCGCCTATTCCAACGACTGGGACGACGACACGATCATAGAAATTTCGCTGGAACAGAAAAGAATCATCCTGACGCGCGACCTCGGCATACTGAAGCAAAGGCGTGTAAGCCATGGCTACTGGGTACGTTGCAGCGAGCCACTGGATCAAGTGCAGGAAGTCCTGAACGCTTTGGACCTGTCGCGCCAGCTGCGGCCTTTCACGCGGTGTTTGGAATGTAATGGAGACATCCATGCCGTCGGCAAGGATGAGATCAGATCCCATATTGCCCGGGATATCGTGGATCGTTTCGATGCATTCTGGCAGTGTGCAGAATGCCGGAAAATTTACTGGCAGGGATCGCATTACCAACGCATGCAGGAGCGAATCAAGTGCATCAACCGGAACTGATTCGTCAACTACTCGAGCCGGCCGCCTACCCGCACGAAGTTCACGAATTGCAGCTCATCGAAACTCACATATCCTGGGTGATTCTCACGGGTGAATTTGCCTACAAGGTAAAAAAGCCGGTCGTGCTCGGCTTCCTGGATTTTTCGTCGTTGAAAAGGCGAAAGTATTATTGTGAAGAAGAGCTGCGTGTCAATCGCCGCACCACCCCGGATTTGTATTTGGCTGTTGTTCCAATCGGAACGAAAGGTGACGGCGTCAGGATTGGAGTGCAACCGGCTATTGAGTATGCGGTTCAAATGCGGCAGTTTCCTCGCGAGGCCCGGCTCGACCGCTGCCTCCAGGCTGGCTCGATGGGTCCTGACGACATGCGCGCACTTGCCGTCATGATTGCCCGTTTTCACAAAGACCTGCCGCCGCGGCAGGATATTGAATTCGGGTTCGAGGTTGAGCGTGCCGTGAAACCGGCGCGAAATAACTTCAGGCATCTGGATCCGGCCCTGTTTGCCAATGAGTCACAGCAGCGGTTGGCGGTGATCGAGGCCTGGACTTTGCAACAGTCAGAGTCGCTGGAACCGGTATTTGAAACGCGCGCCCAAAAGGGGTTCATCAGGGAATGTCACGGTGACCTGCATCTTGAAAACCTGCTGGTTCAGGATGGCCGCTTCATACCTTTCGATGCCATCGAATTCAATCACAATCTGCGCTGGATAGACACGGCCAATGATGTGGCTTTCCTGGTCATGGACTTGCTGGCGCGTGGACGAGAAGATCTCGGCTATGCCTTGCTCAATGCCTGGCTGGAGGAGACCGGCGACTACGAAAGCCTTGCCGTGATGCGTTTTTACCTGGTTTACCGCAGCATGGTAAGAGCCGTCGTAACATCGATCCGGGAGCAGCAAAGCAGTAGCCGTCAGGACGATAGTTTCCGGATAGATGCGGTGAGCTACGTCGAACTGGCCGCGACGCTGGTGGATACGCCACCGCCTTGCCTGTACCTGATGCATGGATTTTCAGGGTCAGGAAAAACCTGGGTCAGTGATCGATTGATTCCTGAGCTGCCGGCCCTGCGGGTGCGTAGCGACCTGGAGCGTAAACGTCTGCCGGACCATTCTGGGTATCAGGATGCGGAAGGAGGGGTCGGTGCCGGTCTTTACAGCCCTGAAGTCACGGACCGGACTTACCAGGCGCTGGTACGCTACTGCGAAGCAGGCCTGAGATCGGGATTTGACATGATCGCGGATGCGACCTTCCTTCGGCGCCGTTTCCGCGACCAGTTCGCCGGCATCGCAGCACTCACGGGCGCCCGGCTTGTGATTCTGGATTGCAGTGCCCCAAAGCAGGTTTTACAGGATCGAATTCGGGGGCGCAGGGCTGAATCCCTGGATGCATCAGACGCGGATCTGGCGGTGCTCGACCATCAGCTTGCCCACCATGATCCTCTTGGTGAACATGAGAAAACATGGTCGGTCAGGGTTGCCGGTGACCAGGCTACCAGTGAATTGATCGCTAAGATCCGTTGCGCCCTGCACTCGCGTTCCTGAGTTCTTCCCTGAGCACGACGGCCGCTTTGCGGATGATCAGGGCGATGACCACCACGACAGCGGCCAGAGCCATGAATCCGAAGATCCATTCATTGCGCTCCAGGCTGATTTCCCCCGTCATGATCGCGGCGATATTGCTGACGGTGGTGCCCAGGTAAACGAACAGGAATATCGGAGGCGCCATTCCGATATTGGTGCCCAGCACGTAATCCTTCAGACTGACGTTGGTAAGGCCTAGCGAGTAGTTCATCGCGGGGAAAGGCAGCACCATGACCAGCCGGCTCAACAGCACCACCAGAAATCCCTTGCGCCGGATCGCCCGGTCAATGGCAATGAAACTGGTGTTGCGCCGAATCTTGCGTTCCACCCAGGGTCTCGCGATGGATCTGCCGATCCAGAACGCCAGGATAGATGCGGCAAAGACCGCAATCCATACCACGGCGAAACCCTTGGCCAGGCCGAACAGGAATCCTGCCAGCATGGTCATCAGCGACGCGGGCAGCATCAGCAGGATGCCAATCGTAATGAACAGGGTAACAACGAGAAAAGCAGAGGATTCATTCGTCTCCACCCACTGTTGAATCCCGGTCAGCAGTTGTTCTACGGGCAGAAAAACCGCCGCCAGGACCACGGCCGTCAGCAGAAGCAGGAATGCAAGTAAACGGAGATTCTTCACGTGAAGTTTATTGGGTCTTGCGAAAACAATGGATGTCCGGCCACCATATCGCGGATCTCAGCGAGAAACTGCTGCTTTCTTTGCTTAATGACTGTCGCGAGCCTGTCGTGGACGGGGGCGGCCTCGAGTTCCTCGAGCATATTTAACTGAACGACGGTATCGTGCCAGTCGCCCAGCAGAGTCTGGAGTACCTTGCAGGTTTCGACAACGCCCGCCAGGTAGAGTGCCCGCTGCGGATCATCCTTGCCGGCGTCTGCGACATAACGAACTTCTTTCACCGCGATTCGAAATTTGTGCCATGACCTGTCATCGTCAACGGCCAGCGCACGTTCAAGTACAAGACAGGCTTTTGTCAACGCCCGATCCAGAGCGTCATTGTCCTGCGCCATGTCAGAGTTGTCTTCATCGGCGCGTTCCAGGCAAATTCGCCATTCCTCCAGGTGGCGGCGCCAAGGCGCGGACCGCAACATCTCGATAACTGCCTCATGGCAGGACTGGACGCGCTCCTGGTTGAGATTGCTGAAGTCCGTAAAATCATCGCCAGACAGCAGTTGCTCGGCAGTCGCCAGAAAGACATCCCAGTCGCGGGATTCGTTCGTGGTCGCGGTAAATCCGCCCCAGGATTTTCGAAAGCGCCGTGACCGGTGGTCACCGATATGTTTCAGGATGCTGCGAGTGCGCCGTGCGGATACACGCAATGCATAGAGGCGTTCGGGGTCATACTCCCTGAGCAGGTCGGCGCTGGCCTGTTCGATGACGTCGCTTATTTCCAAAAGTATTGTGTGCATTCCTGCTCTCTGACCTGCCTGCGCCACTCCAGATTACCGCAGGACCGTTTGCTTGACACAAAACATGGCAAAAATTCCTCTGTTGGACAAGAATAGGAGTATCTCTTGATAAAGGGAGTATCACGTGCATGCTGGCGGCAGTGAAGTTCTGTTGAAGAAAGCAACGTTGTTCCTGTTGCTGATCGTCATCATGATTGCGTGGGCGAGAGACGCCTACGGGCAGGAATCTCCGGTGTCCCCCGAGGGCCAGCCAGAACGCCAGGCGATCGTCCTGGACGTCCAGGGACCTATTGGTCCGGCTACGCGGGATTTTCTGATCCGATCGCTCGAAAAGGCGGAAAAACGCAACGCCGCGCTGGTGATCGTGCGCCTGGATACGCCGGGTGGGCTGGATGCTTCGACCCGGGACATTGTAAAAGCAATTCTGAATTCGCCTGTTCCCGTTGCCACCTACGTGGCGCCCGAAGGTGCGCGAGCGGCCAGCGCCGGCACTTTCATTCTGTTAGCCAGTCACATTGCGGCGATGAGCCCTGCAACCAATGTCGGCGCCGCCACGCCGGTGGCCATCATCGGTGATACGCCAAAACCCGACGTGATGCCGAAGGATGACGAGAAGGAAGACGAAAAAGAGGCTGGAGACGAAGAGACAGCAAAGGAACCGGGCAGCGCCATGGCGCAGAAGGTCGTCAACGATGCGGTGGCTTACATTCGCGGATTGGCCGATAAGCACGGCCGCAATGCCGATTGGGCCGAACTCGCCGTGCGGGAAGCCGACAGCATCACCAGCGAAAAAGCACTCGAACTCGGTGTGATCGACCTGATCGCTGTAAACGTCGGTGATCTGTTGGAAAAGGTCGATGGCATGGTCGTTGAAGTGAATGACCGCGAAGAGGTGCTGGAGACCAGCGGTCTGGTGATCGAGCGGCTGGAACCCGATTGGCGAAGCGAACTGCTGGGCGTGATTACCAGCCCCACCATCGCCTACCTGCTGTTGCTGATCGGTATTTACGGTCTGGTCCTGGAAGGATACAACCCGGGTGCGATCGTTCCCGGTGTGGTCGGGGCGATCTGCCTGCTGATGGCGTTGTATGCATTCCAGATGTTGCCGGTTAACTACGCCGGGCTGGCGCTGATCGTGCTCGGCATCATCCTGATGATTGCCGAGGTGATGGCCCCCAGCTTCGGGGCACTGGGCATTGGCGGCATCATTGCAATGGTCATCGGCTCGATCATCCTGATCGATACCGATGTGCCCGGTTTTTCCGTATCCCGGGCTTTGATCGGCTCGATTGCCTCTGCCGGGTCGCTTGGTTTAATGGCCATTGTCTGGTTCGCGGTCAGGGCGCGCCAGAGGCCGGTCGTTTCGGGCCGGGAACAAATGATTGGAGCTTTCGGCACCGCGCTGGCCGGCTTCGATTTCGAGGGCGAAGTCTTCGTCCATAGCGAGCGCTGGCATGCGGTCACAGAGTCGCCGCTTCGTGAAGATCAGGCCATTGTGGTCACCGGCCTGGATGGACTGACGCTGAAAGTCCGCCCGGCGCAAACAGGAACACGGGAGCAGGAAGATGTTTGATTATCTGTTAGGTATTTTGGCGTTCGCTCTGATCGGCATCATCATCAATGCGATCAAGATTCTGCGTGAATATGAGCGCGGAGTCATTTTCCAGCTCGGGCGTTTCTGGAAAGTGAAAGGTCCCGGACTGATCATCGTGATCCCGGTCATCCAGCAGATAGAGCGCGTCGATCTGCGCGTGATCGTCATGGATGTGCCCACGCAGGACGTAATTTCAAAAGATAACGTTTCGGTAAAGGTCAATGCGGTTGTTTATTTCCGCGTCATCGAACCGGAAAAAGCGATCATCCAGGTCGAGCGTTATCTCGAAGCCGTCAGCCAGCTGGCGCAGACAACCCTTCGCTCGGTACTGGGTCAACACGAATTGGATGACATGCTTTCTGAGCGAGACAAATTGAACCACGATATACAGGCAATTCTCGACCGCCAGACCGACGCCTGGGGGATAAAGGTCGCCAACGTGGAAATCAAGCACGTGGACCTGGACGAAAGCATGATCCGAGCGATTGCCGCACAGGCCGAGGCTGAACGGCAGCGGCGCGCCAAGGTCATTCATGCGACCGGCGAAAAGCAGGCCGCGAACGAACTGGTGGAAGCAGCGAAAACGCTGGCTGCGGAGCCCAATGCGATCCAGTTACGTTACCTGCAAACCCTGACCGAGATTGCCGGAGACAAGAGTTCGACGATCGTCTTTCCAATGAACCTGATCGAACAGGTCAAGAAGACTATTTCCTGAATTCAGGCCTGATAATAAACCAGGCTCAGTGCACGCCTCCTTTCCAGGCGCCGGGATGAAGCAGTGACGGGACTCACAAGACTTCTCCCGTTGTTGATGTACCTTGGCATGTGCCCGACGGCCAGCGCGGAGTCATTATTCGAAGATGACGCGGTTATCGACGTCGAGCTGATCGGCCCCCTCCATACCCTGATCGAAAACAAGGAAATTCGTGAAGAGCATCCTTTTGTTCTGCGCGCCAATGGGATCGATCATCGAGTCCTGGTCCGCGTGCGCGGTAAAAGCCGGATACGGGTATGCGATTTTCCACCGCTACGGATCAATTTCGAAAATGGCGGACCAGAACATACGACGTTCCATGGCCAGGACAAACTCAAGCTCGTCACGCATTGCCGCGACTCTGATCGCAGCGAAACAGACGTGTTGGAGGAATATTTGGCGTACCGAATCTTCGGGCTCATGACCGACGTTGCCTATCGTGTCCGGTTGCTGCGCCTGACCTATACGGACAGCGATCAGCGCCTTCATCAGGAAGCCCGCGTCCATTCCGGATTTGCCATCGAGTCGATCGAGCATTTTTCGGAGCGGGTTGGCGGCGTGCCCGAGCACCTTTCCAGCGTATACCTGAGTCGGCTCAATAGTGAACAGGCAGCGATCGTTTACGTTTTCCAATACCTTATCGGAAACACGGACTGGTCCCTGGTCCTTGCCGAGAATGACGATGCCTGCTGCCACAACGGCGATTTGATTGCTATCGACAAAGAAATCTTTTACGTGCCGTACGACTTCGACCTGGCAGGCATCGTGAACACCGTTTACGCAAAACCCGATCCGTCATTTCGGATGAGGAGTGTCAGAAGCCGGCGCTACCGGGGGTTTTGCATGGACAACGCGACCTTGCACGAAGCCATTCGCAAGGTTAATGCTTTGAAAGCCGACATTCTCGCCCTGGTAAACGATTTACCGGGTCTGCCGGATAAGGACGCCAAGCAGACCGCAAGCTATTTGATGCAGTTTTTCGACAAGGCCGAGAACGAAAAAAAACTGCTGAAATCCTTTGAATCGCGTTGTCTCGACTAGCAGTCGTGTTTTAAACGTTAAGGCCGCGGGAATCCCTGGTACCGAACCCAGTCAAAATCGGCATGATCAGGATTCGGCATGCCGTTCGTCGTGCTGTACAAGCCCAGATAGGCGCCGGTGTAACCTTTGCTGAGAATGTGGTTGGATTCGAGTTCGGTGAACCCGGTGAAACTGCCTGAGCCATCGAGTGAGTAGTCGAACCGGTATTGATGGCCTTGCGAGATGACCCTTAGAACCATTTCGCCCGGGTATTTTTCGAGAATGGCCTCACGAATTGTCGAAGGAAAAGCCCCCGGTTCCGCCAGGGTCACCCTGAGCACGTGGTCTGGTCCTTTTCGAACCAGGGTAAAACCCAGGTAGTTATCGTCTTTCTGAAAAAGCAGCAGGCCGCTTTCGCTGCCGTCATGATTGGGTGTGAAAATCATTTTTGCGCGGTAATCAAAATCACTCTCCCTTTGCCGTATTCCCATCAGGGCGGCACGGCCGCGCTCCACGATAACGTTCGGATGAGCATGCAGCCGCAGAAATCCCGGACGCTCTGTCAGCGACCAAATGCCAGGAAGTGGAATACGCCTGAAATTCCATTGGAGATCCAGGGAGCCAGCGTCAAACTCGTCGACGAAGGTATCGTTGCGAACCTGCGCTGAGCCTTCGAATGGCAGAATATTTGTTCGCTCCACCCGGCCGGTCAGCGGTGCGGCCACCGGCCATTCGTATTTCACGTCTTTCCACTCGAAAGGCTCCCGCTCCCAGCTGACGGGCACCAGGTGGGTCTCCCGGCCCATGTTCGAGCGGCGTTCCTCATCGCCCCGTATGCCAAGCGTCACCATGAACCAGCGTCCATCGGGCAGTTCCAGCAGGTCAGCGTGTCCGGTGCTGTTGACCCAGTGGTCGTAAGATAAATGACGCGAAGTGAGGATGGGATTTCTCGGGTTTGAGCTGTAGGGTCCGGTTATCTCATCACTCACGGCAATGACGACCGCATGGTTGAAACTCGTTCCGCCCTCGGCCACCATCAGGTAATAAAGTCCGTCTTTCTTATACAGGTGTGGTCCTTCCGCCCAGACTCCCCCGCAGGCGCCCCGCCAGAGGAAATACCGCTCGCCTTTGAGGGCCCAGCGATCCGGGTCGATTTCCTGCAGCCAGATTTCGCCTTCACCGGGGAAATTCGGTTTCTCCGGAGAATGAGTGCCCACGTACCAGACCCGGCCGTCATCGTCGAAGAAGATATCGGGGTCGATACCCGGTGCCCCTTCCAGCACATGTGGCTGGGACCAGGGCCCTTCCGCATGTTCGGCCGTGATCACGAAGTTGACAAACTCGGTGGCCTGGCCGTCTCCAGGCGGCAAATAAACGTTGGTGGTGATGATGTAAAACCTGCCGTCATGGCAGCGTATGGACGGTGCATGGATGCCGCCGTTCGATTGCACATCGACCAGGTTGACCGCTCCGGTGACCTGCTCTTCGCGGTGCAGGCCGTAGCCGACCAGTTCCCAGTTCACCAGGTCTTTACTGCGGTGAATGGGCAGGCCGGGAAAGTATTCAAAGGTGGAATTGACCAGGTAATAGTTCTCACCGGAACGGCAAATCGAAGGGTCCGGGTAACCCCCTGCCAGGATGGGATTGGTGAACGTTTCGTCGCCCGACTTGGCAATAAGGGATAAAAAAATCGTCGCCCCCGCGAGCACCGTGATCATTCGTCTTGCAACTTTACTGTGTACTTTCTGCCGCCTGATCATTTCCCGGTCACCACTCGCATGAAAAGCCGTCGGGACCCAAAGAATACCAGCAATCGGCCCAGGTTAACTGCCGCCAGTAATCGACCAGGCCCAGTTCAAGGAACCCGTTAGTTTGTCCCCGACAAAAAAACCGCCCCGGAGGGCGGTTTCTGTTTTTCTGATCGATTGATTACGAGATCAGGGCAGCATAACCGTGTCGATGGTATGGATTACGCCGTTTGATGCATTGATGTCAAAATAGGGTGCTACGATCCCGATTTCTTGTCCCTGGTTATCATAAATGTTTCCGCCAGCCGTGATTATGTAGCCGCCGGTCAGCATTTCAATTGCTTTCGCATTGCCGTTTTTATTGAAAACGCTGTTCGAGAAACGACGTCCATCTGAGACGTGGTAGGCGAGAATACCCAACAGGTCTGCAGGGCTGCCAACCGCATCGTCGCTGCCGTCAAATGCTTCGCAGACGTTGTTGGGAAACAGTCCAAGCTCGGCGAAGGCGGGATCAATCGGAGCGAACAAAGTCACTTTGTCGTTGCCGGTCAGAATATCGACCACAGCGCCTTCGAAGAAGGGGCAGGTAGCGGCCGTCAGGACGGTATTGAACACATCCAGGGCAGCGTTCGCTGCAGAGGCGACTTCAACAATGTTGCCGCCCGGTGCGAGGGAATTCTCACCTGGTTTGCCTGGGCCTGCCAAAACGCTTCCGGCGATAAAAATGCTGGTGGCCGCGACGGCGGCAATAGAGCTTCCGGCAATCAGGATGCTGGTGGCCGCAACAGCGGCAAGCGTAATTGATTTCGTTTGTGTAAAGATATTGTACATGTTTCTCTCCGGTCTGAAAGTGAATTTGGTCCCTTAATTACGATTGATAATCCGTTAATTTGAGCCGATCTCAATTCAACCGATAACCTAATGTATAGATATAGTATAGATATGTCAACTATAAAATAGATGTTTTTTAAATTTATACAGGTTCTGTTGAGATTTGCGATAATTCAGGCCTCACCTCTCGTTCAGGTCTTGAAGTGAAATGAATAGATCCCACCGCCCACTCGAGGGAATTCGCGTATTGGAGTTGGGCCAGTTACTGGCCGGCCCGTTCACAGGCTGTATCCTCGCTTACTACGGGGCCGAGGTAATCAAGGTGGAACCGCCCGGCAGCGGCGATCCGCTTCGACAGTGGCGTGAACTGGATGCGGATGGCACGTCATTTTGGTGGCGCAGCCTGGGACGAAACAAGAAGTGCATCACGGCGGACTTGCGAAGCGACGAGGGCCGCGAGCTGGTGGGACGGCTGTCGCGCAAGTGCGATGTGTTGGTCGAGAATTTCAGGCCGGGCGTGATGGAAAAATGGGGCCTTGGGCCGGCTGACCTCTGGGTGGACAACCCGGGCCTGGTCTACGCCCGGATATCCGGCTACGGCCAGGATGGGCCCTATGCATCCAAGCCGGGGTTCGCATCGGTTTGCGAAGGAGTGGGGGGATTACGCTACGTCAACGGCAAACCCGGTGAGGCACCGATGCGGCCCAACCTGAGCCTCGGCGACACCATGGCCGGCCTGCATACGGCCCTGGGGATCGTGATGGCTTGCCTCCACCAGGCCAGGAATCCGGGAAGCAAGGGTCAGGTGATCGACACGGCACTCTACGAAGCCACCTTCAACCTGCCCGAGGGGGTCGTCCCGGAATACGATGGTGCGGGGGTCATTCGCGAGCCATCCGGTTCGACCATCACCGGCATCGTGCCCACCAACACCTACCGCTGTTCGGACGGCAAATTCATCATCATCGGCGCCAACGGCGATTCCATTTTCAAGCGCCTGTGTGAAAAGATGGGACGCCCCGATATGGCCAGGGACGCGCGCTTCGCAGACAATGCCGGCCGTGTCGAGCACGAGCCGGAAATAGACGCTGCCATAACCGAATGGACGAGCTCCCTTGATTCGGCATCTGCCCTGTTCTTACTCGACGAGGCAAGAGTGCCCTCCGGCCCGATCTACAGCGTGGCCGACATGATGGTGAACGAGCACTTCATCGCTCGCGGTCTTTTCGAGGAAGTCGAAGTCAACGGCAAGCCGCTGAAAATCCCGGCGATGATTCCAAAACTCAGTGACACGCCCGGCCGGACCGACTGGCCCGGGCCGGAAGTGGGCGAATTCAATGACGAGATATACCGGGAGTTACTCGGCCTGACCGCGGAAGAGATGGCCAGGTTGAACGAGCAGGGGGTGATTTAGGTCTTGGGCACCGGTTCAGACAGCGCGGTGCGTGTGGCCATCCTTGCGGACACTCATGGCCAAATTTGCCCGGACGTCATGACAATAGTCGAAAGCTGTGACATGGCGGTGCATGCTGGCGATATCGGCTCGCCCGAGTCCTGGAAATGATGCATGCGGGCACGGGCAGCGGACAGGAAGAATAAACCACCAGTTGCCTGATTCCAGCAAGTATTGCGGATTAAAGTTGGGCAAGAAATCCACGTACCGGGCGAGTGAACAGGAACCAGAGTA
>CAMYKC010000009.1:23400-26648 GCA_947258865.1 uncultured Lysobacterales bacterium | reverse complement strand
TTGGAAAAAGTGGATTTGATTCGCGCTACGACGAACTTTGCCTGCTCGCTGAGAAGGCGCAAAAAGCCAAAGACGATTTGATCGGCGCCATTGATGCGGACACCGAGGCCTTTAACGAAGTGCTCTCGGGAATGCGCATGGCCAGAGATACCCCTGAGCAAATCGCTCTTCGCTCGGAGGCCATTCGAGCCGGATATAAGGCGGCGGCGGAAGTTCCATTGCGGACCGCGGAACTTTGCAGGGAGGTCCTGGACCTGTGCAAGGCGGCAGCCGATATCGGCAACGAGGCTGTAATGAGCGATGCCGGCGTGGGTGCTCTGATGGCGTATGCCGGTGTACAGGGCGCCATTTACAATGTGCGCATCAACCTGCCGCACACAAAAGACGAGGCATTTATCGCCCAAATGAAAACAACATTGGGTGAGATTCTGTCCGAATCCAAAGAAATATGTGACACAATTCAGCAACAGCTTGAAAGCAGTTTTTGAATGAGGCTGCCTGAGCTGCGTGGATGAAAGGAGATCTGATGATGAAACAGGGAGTTTCGCTAGTCATGGGCGCCTTGATGTTTTTGACCGCGACCAGCGCACAGGCGGCCGCTTCGCTGGAAAAATGCAAGGCAACACTCGACAAATTCAAAGACTTGGGCGACGTTCCGGAAATGATGGCCCAATCGTATGGTTACGCCGTGTTGCCAACCATCGGCAAAGGCGGGATGGGTATCGGAGGCGCCGGTGGAAGGGGCTGTGTTTTCGCCGGCGGCAAGCACACCGGAAATGTTTCGATGGGCCAGATTACGATCGGATGGCAGTTGGGGGGGCAGGCCTACAGCCAGATCATTCTGTTCAAGAACGCTGATGTCTACCGTGAGTTCACCAGGGGCCAATTCGAATTCGGAGCGGATGCCACGGCGGTCGCGCTGACCTACGGGGCTGCGGCGGGGGCATCGACCAAGGGTGCGTCCGCAAGCGCCGGGGACACCAAGGCGG
Source organism: uncultured Lysobacterales bacterium (assembly GCA_947258865.1). GTDB lineage: Bacteria > Pseudomonadota > Gammaproteobacteria > Xanthomonadales > SZUA-36 > CAMYKC01. The sequence goes on along the minus strand of CAMYKC010000009.1, from coordinate 25,659 downwards.
TGGGCAGCTGGAAGCGGGGTATGGCCGTCTATACCCTCGCCAAGGGGGGCCTGATGTATGAAGCATCGATCGGCGGTCAGAAGTTCAAGTTCAAACCACTGAATGACTAGGTCGGTGTACCTTGATGCACACGCGTTTGAAAGCTAGTCGACGGACCGGTCCGGGCTGATTGAGGGCAGCAGAAACCGAGGTTTCAGGAAATCAAGGGATGTGGTCCGCCACTGACACGCCGTCGCCGGCCTTTCTTTTTCCGAACGAGCCCCTCAATCGGCGTTTGAGCCGCGCCATGAATTCAGCGATATCCAGGCCGATGGCATACATCGCCGGCACCATTAACAAGGTAACGAAAAAGGCCAGGAAGACACCAGAGACCAGGGAAACCACGATCGGGATCAGGAATTTTGCCTGGATGGAGCGCTCCATCATCATCGGAGTCAGGCCCACGATGGTGGTGGCTGTGGTCAGCATAATGGGCCGAAACCGGACCACACCCGCTTCCACGATTGCCTCCAACGGCTTCATACCCTTGTCACGCAGGCGGTTTGTGTAATCGATCAGGACCAGGTTGTCGTTGACCACGACACCGGCCGCCGCCGCGATACCGAAATAACTGAAGATGGCCAGGGTCATATTCAGTACGAAGTGGCCATATATAGCGCCAACGAATGCGTACGGCATGGCGACCAGGATCAACAGCGGCTGCCAGTAGCTGCGGAAAGCAACCGCCAGCATGGCGTACATGGCGAAGAATGCGATCAGGTAGAGCCCGAGCACTTCCTTGATAAAGCGTGCCTCACCCTCGGCCTGGCCAACGGCGCCGCGCTCGATACCCGGATAGCGTTTCTCCCAGTCCGGGAAGTAGTTCTCATCCAGGTCTTCCATGATCTCGTCGCGAATACTGTCCTTGAGGTCGGCGGAAATGCGTACCGCTCGTTTGCCGTTCCAGCGCTGGATGCGCTTGATACCCGGCGCATATTCGAGCTCAGCCACGGACAGCAAAGGTACTTCGCGGCCATCGGCGGTGCGTACCCGGAAATGTTTCAGGCTCTCTATGGAGCGCCGGGATTCGATCGGGTAGTGGACCATGACTTTCACGTCCTGGCCTTCCCGCGGCAGGCGCTGAACTTCTTCGCCGTAATACGCCTGGCGGACCTGCCGGGTGACGTCCGACATGGTCAGGCCCAGCTTGTGCGCACCCGGCTTGAGTTTGATCTGAATTTCTTCCGAAGCGCTTTCAAGGTTGTTGCGTATGTCGTAAAGAGCTTCAAAGCTGCGCAACTTTTCTTCGACGTCATTTACCGCGAGGCGCAGTACTTCCAGATCAGGATGACGGATCGACAGCTCGAAGTCGGGGCTGCGGTCATTGTGGGTAAACTCAACGGACACTTCCTTGGCGTCCGGCACGTCGCCCATTAATTCACGCAACCTGATGGCAGCTTCCTTGGCGCTCATGTCACGCACTTCCGGCGGCGCCAGCTTGACAATGGCCAGAACGCTGTCGCGGCGGGAACGGGTGTACCAGTTCTCGATCAATTTGCCTTCACCACCGGTGCGCTGGTTGACCTCCTGTTCCAGTTCACGCTCCGCTTTCTGCAATTGCGCGAGAATCTCCAGCGCGCGACTGTAGGGCGCGCCTTCAGGCATCACCACGTTGACGATAACTTCGTCAGATTCCATTTCCGGCATGAACGCCTTCTTCACCCACCCGGTATTGAACAGGCCGAAACCCACGACCAGCAATACAATAAAAATGCTGGCCGTCAGGTAGCGCTGGTCTACCGCAAATTGGCCGATCTTTCGATATCGCTTGTGTGCAAAGTGGATAATCCCATCGGAGATGTGCTTCTGAAAATGGCCAAACCAGCCCAACAGTTCATCTTTGCGGGGCTGCATCTTGGACAGGTGGGATGGCAGTATCCACAGGGATTCAACCAGTGAAAACATCAGCGCCAGGATCACCACCCAGGTGATGTGGCGGGTGAATTCACTGGTGCCGCCGCTCAGGAACAACCAGGGCAGAAATGCCATTATGGTAGTCAATACGCCGAATATAACCGGTTTTGCGACCAGCTTCGCGCCCGCAACGGCAGCCTCGACGCCACCGCCTATATGGTGCGCCTCGGTGTGGATGCCTTCACCCACCACGATGGCGTCATCCACCACGATGCCCAGCACCAGCAGGAAGGCGAAAGTAGACAACATGTTCAGGGATACGCCAACCGCAGGCAGGAACACGAAGGCTCCCGCGTAAGCCGTGGC
>CAMYKC010000009.1:0-23313 GCA_947258865.1 uncultured Lysobacterales bacterium | reverse complement strand
CCAGAACGCCACAATAGGACGCAGGGTAAGCACCAGGAACATCAATACCAGGAACAGGCCTATGGCGGCCGAACTGCCAATGGTCTTCATGCGCCCCTTGAAATCATCGGCATTATCGGTCCAGAGGGTCAGCTTGGCGCCCTCGGGCAAGGTATCCCGGCGTTTTTCGATCCATTCGTTTATCGAATCGGAAGCCTTGACGATATCCATGGTCTCGGTGCTCATGACCATCAGCAATACTGCAGGCTCACCATTGAGCGTGGCGAGAATCGGTTCGTCTTCGAAACCATCCACTACCGTGGCAACGTCGCCCACGCGAATGATGCCGCCATCAGCCGTTTGCCGGATAATGATGTCCGCGAATTCTGCCTCGGTGTCGGCCTGGCCGCGGACTTTCAGTTGATAGGTTCCGACCTCGGTGCGCACTGATCCGGAAGACTGGTTGATCGACGTGTTGCGGATCGCGGTTGCGACCTCATTGAAACTCATGCTATAGCGGCGCAAGGCTTCCTCGCTGACCTGGACCGAAACCTCTTCGCGGCGCACGCCAAACAACTGGACAACCGTTATGGCCGGGAGTACGGCGGCTTCGCGGCGCAGTTTCTCGGCCAGGCGCTTCAATTCCTGTTCCGTCAGGTCGCCGTGCACGGCGACGCGAATGAACTCGTTCCGGTTCACCCATTGCCGCACCTGCGGCGGCTCTATGTCGCGCGGAAATGAAGAAATGGAGTCGACGCGAATCTTCACGTCATTCATGAACTGGGTAAAATCCACCTGCTGCTCGGCAAGGATGTAGACTTCCCCATAGCCTTCACGAGAAGTCGAACGGACCCATTCGATGGCGTCCATATCGCTGACCGATTCCTCGATGCGGGCAACGATCTGTTCCTCGACTTCCTGTGGCGCCGCCCCTGGCCAGGAGACTTCAATTTCCAGTCCAGGGAACCGCACCTGCGGGTCCATTTCACGTTCCAGCGAGAAGAAGCCAATCACGCCGGCGAAGAAAATCCCAAACATCAGCAGGTTGGCGGCAACTGAATTCCGCGCCCACCATTCAATCAGGCCATTCACTTTTATTCTCCCTCAGCCCCGGCTCAGCCCTGGGACTCACGAAAAATGGGCTCGACTTCCATGCCGTCAACAGCGTTGGGCAATGTGGATATCACGACCCGTTCACCAGGAGTGACACCGCTGGTCACGAGCACACGCTCTTCCGAGGTGGAGAGCACATTGACGGTGCGAATCTCCAAACGGTTCTCATCGTTAATGACATAGACCTTGTCCTGGTTACGCAAGGCCAGCCGGGACATCACGAAAGCCGACTGCTCGTACACGCCTTCGATTTCGGCGCTGACGAACATGCCGACAGCCATGGGCATGCCCTCGGTGGCGCCTTGCCCATAAGGGTCGGCCACTTCCGCCGTGGCATAAATCAGGCGGGTCTCCTCATTTACCGCGGCATCCACCCGGACGATGCGGCCCTGCCAGTAGTAGTCCCGGTTACCCATGGAGGCCCTGAACCTCACCCTGGGCGCCTGTTCGAGGTTATCGGCCATGTAACCCAGAGGCAGACTGAGTTCGACCAACTGGCTATCGGTCAACGGCAAGCGCACTTCCGCCGTGTCGATCGAGAATACCCTGCCCACGCTGGCGCCGGCGGTCACAAACTGACCGATACCCACGTTACGTTCACGCACCCGGCCGTGGAAAGGCACCCGAATCTCTGTTCGTTGCAGATCAAGCCGGGCTTGTTGAAGGTCGGCTCTGGCCGATCGCAGCATGGCCTCGGCTTCGGCTACCTGGGTGAGATTGAGTGCGAACTGGGTAGGTTCCTGATTCTTACGGCCATCGCGCCACTCTTCTTCCTTGATCTGGGCGGTCGCGAGTTCCCGCTCCAGCGCGGTCTGCGCCTCGGCGACACGGGCCTCGGCGCGTATCGCCGCCAACTCGTAATCAGCCGAGTCGATTTTCATCAACATGGTGTCAGGCAGGAATTCAGCTCCTTCGTTGAAGCGTTCCGACATCGCAACGATTCGCCCGGACACCTGGGGGACCAGGTCGATCTCGGTCTTGGGCCTGACCTCGCCCTGGGTTATCACGGATATGGTAACCATTTCCGACTTCACTTCATCGACATAAAGTGAAACAGGACGGGCTTCATCGTCTTTCTTTTCAGGTTCGGGCTTTGCCGCAATCAACGCCTGCACGATTATGAAACCAGCGAGGAGCACCAGAACTGGTGCAAGAATTTTTTTCACCTTTAGCTCTCCAACCGCATCGTGCCCGTGTTCCAACAGGACCATTCGGTCCAGATCTCGGCACTTAAGGACGTTCTTGCCTGTTTATGACACCACAAGCGCCGGGGGCAAACATGGGCCATAAGTCAGGATCAATTGTTTTCACGATAAAGCGAACCCCGGATCCATCTGCGCACCCCTGGGCAGCAAATCATTCTCTTAAACACCTTTAGACGCTTTGTGTTGAAAAAAGGTTACCGGCCTGCTTCGCTTATCTCGCCGATGCGCACCGCCGGGGGATGCTTCTGTACAATTGCGTTAAACACCCCAGGTCACAGCGAAAAGGAACACGAAGTGAGCAAACTGATCCAATCCCCCCAGTGGGAAGCCCTGCGGTCTCATGCCAGTGAGATGCAAGAAACGCATGTGCGGGAACTCTTCAGGGACCGTTCGCGATTCGAGAACATGTCCATTGACAATCGGGAACTCGGCATCCTGCTCGATTATTCGAAAAATATCGCCACGGAACAAACGCTCTCCCTGCTGCGCGACCTCGCCGCGGCAACGGGTGTCGCCGAGCAGGCGGCCAGGATGTTTGCCGGTGAGAAAATCAACTGGACCGAAGACCGCGCCGTGCTGCACATTGCATTACGCAACCGCGCCAATACACCCATCCTGGTGGACGGCAAAGACGTCATGCCGGAAATCAATACCGTATTGGGCAAAATGAAGGAGTTCACCGGGGATGTTCGTGGCGGGCGCTGGAAAGGCGTCACGGGTAAGGCCATCAGCGATGTCGTCAATATCGGTATCGGCGGCTCAGACCTTGGCCCCGCAATGGTCTGCGCAGCCCTTCAGCACTATGCCGACGGCCCGTCCGTTCATTTCGTATCGAACGTTGATGGCACGGACATGGTTGAAACTCTCAAACGGGTCGATCCTGAATCAACCCTGTTCCTGGTGGCATCGAAAACCTTCACGACCCAGGAAACCATGACCAATGCGCAGACTGCCAGAAACTGGCTGGTCGCTGCGCTCGGAGAGTCGGCGGTTTCCAAACACTTCGCCGCGCTGTCGACCAACGGGAAGGAAGTCTCCAATTTCGGTATCGACACCGGCAATATGTTCGAATTCTGGGATTTTGTTGGTGGACGATATTCCTTATGGTCGGCTATCGGCACCTCGATCGCCCTGCGTGTGGGATTTGATCACTTCGAAGAACTGCTCGAGGGCGCCCATCTGATGGATCAGCATTTTCTGCATAGCGAACCCGAAGAAAACCTGCCGCTGACACTGGCTCTATTGGGAATCTGGTACAACAATTTTTTTGGCGCCCAGACCCATGCCGTGCTTCCCTATGACCAGTACCTGAGCCGCTTTGCCGCCTATTTTCAGCAGGGTGACATGGAAAGCAACGGCAAGACGGTTGATAGAGAAGGCCAGGCTGTTGATTACCAAACGGGGCCCATTATCTGGGGGGAGCCGGGCACCAACGGGCAGCACGCTTTCTACCAATTGATCCACCAGGGCACCAAACTGGTCCCGGCGGACTTTATTGGTTTCGTCAATACCCTGAATCCGATAGGCGACCACCATGTCAAACTGATGGCAAATTTCTTTGCCCAGACCGAAGCGCTGGCTTTTGGTTTGCCGCCGGAAACCGTCGAGCAACAACTGAGGTCAGCAGGCCTTGCCGATGAAAAGATTGCGATGCTGAAGCCCCACAAGACGTTCGCAGGCAACAGGCCCACCAACAGTATCCTGATCGACAAACTGACGCCCAAAACGCTTGGGGCACTCATTGCGCTGTATGAGCACAAGATTTTTGTCCAGGGTGTCATCTGGAATATCAACAGCTTTGATCAGTGGGGAGTTGAACTGGGTAAAGTCCTGGCAAAAGTCATTCTGCCCGAACTGGAACACCGTGAACCCGGCGACCACGATTGTTCGACGATGGGATTGATCTCGCATTTTATCTCGCAGTCAAACCGGTCAAATTCCGGGTAACCCCGATTCTTGAATGCAATCCGGTAAGTCCAATTCTGCTTAACTCAGATCATGCGCCGGGACCAGCCTCCGAGGTAAAATTCGCTGCAAGAGCAATGTACAAAGCACTGGCGAAAACTATGCAGGCAGGGATACTCGTGACCTGGCCTCGCAAGTCACCAAGATCGCTGCATTTTTCGCCACGGAGGTTCTTAAGCAATGAATGACGCCCACAGCACCAAAGCAATGCACACGGCGGTATTTGCAAACCGCGTGCAATTGATGGGTACCGAAGCCGCTTTCGGTTTCGGCTCACGGATCCTCGATGTCGAAAAGGCGGACGACAAAAGGGTGATTCGCTGCAACCTCGGCCAGCCGGATTTTCCGCTGCCGGATCATATCGCTGAAGCCGTTATCGAAGCGATCCGGGATGGACAAACCACGTATTGCGATCCACAGGGTATGCCCGGGCTCCGCACCGCGCTGGCTCGCAAGATCGCCGGGGACAGGGGGTTGGGCGAAATTGATCCGGAGCGGGTGGTCGTATTTCCAGGCGCCAGGCCGTCTATAGGTTTTGCGCAGCAATCCTATTGCGAGCAGGGCGATGAGATCATCTATCCGACTCCCGGATACCCACTGTACGAGTCTTACATACCGTACGTGGGAGCGAAGCCGGTTCCGATCCATCTTCAGGAAGACGACGGCTTCTCCCTGACCACCGACGAGCTCGAGCCGCTTATCTCCGACCACACCAAGCTGATCTATCTGAATTTTCCGTCCAAGCCCACCGGTGGAGTCGCCAGCCCGGACCAGATCAGGGCACTCGCCGAATCGATCCTGGAGAACACTCCACCGAACGTGCGCGTGTACTCCGACGAAGCTTACGAAGCGATCGTGTTCGATGGCGAAGACCATTTCTCCATCGCGTCGGTTCCGGGAATGGAGGAACGCACCATCATTGCCTCGGCGGTGTCGAAAACCTACTCCTGGACGGGTGGCCGGGTAGGCTGGGCCGTTTACCCCACCGTTGAGGAGGCAAAGGTCCATCGCAACCTGAACATCAATTATTTCGCCAGCATTCCACCCTACAACCAGATCGGTGCCCAGGTTGCCCTGGAGTCCCCGGCAAGCGGCCCGGTGATCAAAGTGATGGCTGATGCATTCCAGCGGCGGCGGGACCAGGTCGTGGCCGGCCTCAACTCAATCGAAGGCGTGAACTGCCAGAATCCCAAGGGGGCTTTTTACGTGTTCCCCAATATCGGGGGCGTGATCGATAATCTCGGGGCGCTGCAGGCTTTCGGTGCCCTGCCGGAAAGCACCCGCCGCAACTCGAGCCCGGCGACCCTGTTTCAGCTGTTCCTTCTGCACCGTTACCATGTCGCCACCATGGACAGGCGTTCATTTGGCGCACTCGACAGCGAGGGCCAACACTTCCTGCGCCTGTCTGTCGCAACCGGCGCTGTCGACCTCGCCGAGGCAGTGAAGCGAATTGAAGTTGCCTCCGGTGACGCAGAAGGCTTCCAGGCCTTCATGAAATCCGGGGTGCAGATGACGCTTTGATCGGGGACTTTAAATCAGCTTGTGCAATTCATGCAGGCGCTGACCAAACTCGTCCTCAGTAAAACAATACTTCATCTCCAGGAATCGCTTCCTGAGCGCCGCCACCTGGGGCTTGACGGTTGATTGATCGACGATGACGTCGCGGATGAGCTCGGCCAGTTCGCCAAAGTCCTCGGGGGCCATACCAAAACGGGTCATCTCGGGTACGCCCATGCGCAGTGAGCCGGAGGCAGTGAAACCTTCTTCCTCTGGCGACGCCTGGTAATTGACCACGATATTGTTCTCCTCCAGCCGGCGGGCCACCTCCGGCCCCCTGGAGTATCCGACTTCCAGAAGAACCTGGTGCGTTTCGGTGAACGACACAGCGGGATCGCCCGCGACGTCCAAACCGCAATCATTGAGGGCGCGCGCAAAAGCCTTGGCGTTATCCATCACTTTTTTCTGGTACTCGTCTCTGAACGCGTTCATTTCATATGCCGCCATCAGCAGGCCGAGCAGCGTGCCCAGATGATGGTTGCTGACTGCACCGGGGAACGCGCGGCGTTCGACGGCTTCCCAGAAGGGATAGCGTGTATCGTCCTCACTGAACCTCGAGGCGACGACGCCGCGCTGCGTGCCGTAAAAGGTCTTGTGGGTCGATCCGGTTACGATGTCCGCACCCTCACCAAAAGGTTCCTGGAAATGCGGCCCCACCAGCCCAAGAACGTGCGCCATGTCATACATCAGGAAGCAATCGAGACCCAGTTCATCGATGAACGCCCGCATCTCGGCTACAGGCTCTGGATGCAGCACCATGCTCTTGCCGAGGATGATGAGTTCCGGCTTGTGCTCTGCAAGCAGCTCGCGGGTCGCTGCCGTGTCGATTTTATAGGGGTTGTCCCTGAGGACGGGGAAGTTCACCGCGGCAGCCTTCTCCGTCCTGGGATCTCTGGCTACATAGTCCTTGAGTGCACCCATGGGCTGTGAACTCAGGTGGCCACCCTTGATGATGTGGTTGTTCATTACCTTGCGCATCCGCCGCTGCTCGCTCTTGCGGTCCGCACGGTTGAGATAGTCGACCATGGCACTGAAGACGGTCATGTTGGCCATCTGGCCGGAAATGAGGCGCGCTTCCACCGCGGCGCATCCGAGGTACTCCATCATTTCTTTCTTCAGAAGTTCTTCGACCCCCCAGATAAACTCCGTCCCCTGGTAGTAAAACACTTCGGCCTCATCGAGCGCCTTGACCTGCTTGTGCTCCGCGTAACGGCCTACCGGATCCATGATCGAAAGCAGCTTGGTCATCGGAGAAATCGACATTTCCGAGGGGATCAGGTTGATGCAATCCTGCTGGCGCCAGCGCGTATTGGCCAGGGCGCTGTCGAGCAACTCGTCGACTTTCTGTTTGGTTCCCAGCTTCGGAGCAGTGTCTTTTTCCCGGGGCCGATGGTGAACGATGGAACGCGCGTAAGGCGGAGCTTCGCCACGCAGGAACCAGGGCACGATGGTCGCCGGCGTCTTGCGGCCACGAATTTCGACCTCGACCTCATCCCCTTCCCATAACTCGCTTGATACGAGCGCCATGCCAATGGCCCGTCTGGCGCTGTCATCGGTGAATTGGGACTCGACCCCTTCACCTTCCGTACCCCAGTAAGGCACCATCGTCCCGCTGGTCACGTAGCCAACGTGCTCACCGCCCCGCAATACCCGGTCACCCGGACGTGTGATTCCGCGGCCAGCCAACTCGAGCAGCAGTACCCGCCTGGGCAGGGCCGTGATGTCCTCGAAGTTCAGGTCGAGGATGTTTTTCAATGCCCTGAACTGTTCCTGCAACGCCTCACGGCCGATAAAGTCACCTTTAAGGGCGGAGAAACTGACCGCAAAGCGGGACAGGTCGGATGCAAAAGCGGGTATTTCCATGCCTTCCGGATCGAGCCCAAGCTCGTGTCCATAGAGCGGCAGGCCGGCTTCCAGGCGAAGCGAGTCCCTGGCGCCAAGCCCGATTGGCACCGCGCCGCCACCGGTCAACAGATCCCACACCCTGACCGCGTCTTTGCGCTCGATAAAAAGCTCGAAACAAATGGGTTCCCCGGTATAGCCCGTTCTCGCAACCAGGACCCGGGCGCCTTCGATTTCAACGATACTGAGCTCGTTTCTCATGGGCTCGGGCAGGTCACCCGAAATAATGCCCGAAAGAACCTTCTTGGCCAGGGGGCCCTGCAAACTCAACATGGCGACTTCGTGAGTCCGGTCCACCATCTCGGATTGCGGGTATCGCTGCCGTAAGCTCTCCAGATGATTCCAGTCCTTTTCCCGGTTGCTGGCGTTCACGACCAGGAGGTATTCGTCTTCCACGAAACGATACAGGTAAGCATCATCGATGACGCCGCCCGATTCGTTGGGAATCATCGTGTATTGTCCAAGCCCCACATCGAGGCTGGCCGCGTTGTTGGTCAGAACGTGCTGAAGAAACGGCAGCGCCTCTGGACCACTAATGACGAATCGGCCCATGTGGGAAACATCGAACAGCCCGGCGCTTTTGCGCGTCGCCAGGTGCTCCTGCAAAATTCCGGATGGATACTGGAGCGGCATATCCCATCCACCAAACTCCGTTATTTTTGCGCCAAGTTCCAGGTGGCGGGGGTAGAATACCGTCCTCGATGCTTCGGCCATTAATTCGTTCCTCGCAGTTGCTCAGCAGGTCGCAATTATTTGCCTGAGATAAACTTCTGAATGACTTCCCATTGCGCCTCACCGTGCATGCCGGCCTGTTCCAGGCAGACATCACCGGGACCGCTTCCCAGGAAGAACCCATGTTTCCATGGATAATACGTGTAGTCTCTTCCTCTCTGGGACATGACCCACCGGTAGGTCGTCGCCGCGGTGAAGCCAGAGAACATCATGGCAGACGCTGCTACTGAAGCAGGATAAATCTCGTTTTTCTCCTGCTCGTCCAGGCGGTCGAATAGTTCAACACTCGAAACATAGTAGACATCCAGGTTGATACCCTTTTCCTTCAGGCGCGGAAGGACACCGTTTATAAAAGCATAGGCGACATCGCTGCCCTGGTAAACGATGGTCGCGTCAGGCCTGCCGTTTGCCTTCAGCAGTTTGTAAACACCCTTGATGGATTCTTCGGGCGCCGCCAAACCCAGGGCCCCGCGGTCCACGATGACCTCCGACGGACGGGTGACATAGGGAGCAAGCACTGCCGGGCGCTGCAGAAGCGCCTCGACAGTCAGGGGCCAGAGTTCGTTGGGGTCCCATGGGGTCAGGGTAATCATGACATCGCCCGGGAAGTTTTCCTGCAAAATCTGCAGTGCCTGGGGTTCGGCGTGAGTTGGGCCATCTTCACCGGTTTTAACCCCCGCGTGGCCGCAGACCACGACAAACGTCTTGTTCAGCTCATCGGGTGCCCGGTGCCTCAGCGTCTGTTGGCCAATCCCGTGGGTTTTGGCAGCAATGGTCTGGAGCGGCGCAATGAAGGCGCCGTAAGAGGAACCCACACCGATTTGATAGCCCATCGTGGCGATCCCCGAACAAATCCCTCCCATGGCATCTTCTGTGATGCCACCCGCTGAAAACAGCCTTGAATCGGGATTGTGCGCCGGGTGCCAAAAACCGCTGCCAAAACCCGAGCTGATGCTGGAAATATTGGTCGAACCGTACAAGTCGGCCGCCGCCGCAAGAACCGCGCCTTTCGTGAGTTTGTTTACCTGGTTGAGGCAGTGACTCAGGCAACCTCGAAGCGTTTGCGCGGAACCGACCTCGTAGGTGCACGATTCGGGCCGTTCCAGGGGCGAAATGGCGTTGTCCCTGTAGAGATTCTCCAGCTTCGGCGCATTGACACGAAGCTGCCTGGGCGACGCCTCATGCCGGCGCTTGCAGTCAACGACCCAGCCCGCCAACTGCCGCGTTAGGGTCATGTTGGATTCAAAAGCCTTGCGAATCGTCATCAGCGAATCGTAAAAGGCTTTCTCGATGGTTTCCGGGTTCTTCTCCCCCTCGAAACGCGGGAATCGCAACCCAAACTGCTGCTCGAAAGGCTGCAGGGCTTTCAGATACTCCTCACTGTAAAACTTGTGGCCGGCGCCGTGGGATTTGCTGCCTTCGATACCATATTGCCACCCTTTGACGGTGCGATAGACAATCCCGGTAGGCCGCCCGTTATCCAGTGCCAGCGCCTTGGTCTGCGCCTGGCGAATTTGCGCGAAATCAAATCCGTCCGGTACATAAATGACGTTGTAACCGTGGACAAGCAGATACTCACAGGGGTCCCACTGAACATACTCGCCGGCCTTGTCACCTACTCGCGTCACAAAATCGGAATCGATGGATGCCTGGTTCCAGTCCACGTGAAAATAGAGATTATCCAGGCCAGAACTTGCTGCCGATGCCAGCGCCTCGGCTACCCGCCCTGGGGTCATACCACCCTCACCCTCGATAATATGCACACGAGGCGCATCATCGCGATACATATCCTTCAGGGTCAGCGCAAGACCCACCGAACCTCCAACGCCAACGCCACTGGGACCGGTCGACAACCAGACAAATGGGGTTTGAGGGGTAGGATGCCCGTCCAGGGGTTTCGCGTTGTACTTCAGATACAAAGGCGTTTTTGTAATGGGGTTTTTGCGAAATCCCAGCAGGTCCTCGAGCCGGAGCCGCTGACGCACATCTTCAGGCAATTGATCGGGGGCAACCAGCCGTACAACCTCGTTCCGGCAAGCCCACATGGCATAGAGGCCGAGAGCCTTGTGCCCCGCCGAATAGGAAATAATATCGGCGGTGCGATCCATGGGATTTGATACATCGTAATTCATCTGATTGTAGATGAGGGACAAAACGAAACGGCCACTCGAGACGCTTCCACCTGGATGCCCCGATGACGCGTGATTGAACATGACCGCACACAGGGTTCTGTAGTTGAGGTCCAGGAATTCCAGGCTATCGCCATCGACAGTCGGGAGGCTTGGGCAATGCGCGGGGTCGACTGAAATGTACTCAGTACCACGGTCTTTCAGATTGAGTGCGAATGACATTGGGAAAATTCCTTTGAGACGGCACTTGCATTGCACCAGAACAATCCCGGGTTTTTAAGAGAAAATCCCGTCCATCCAAATCTAGATCAAATGGCTTTACGGAATGAAGCGTTTCGCCTTACTGTAAGGACTTCAGATTTTTCAACGCAGCCTCAACGCCTCCACCAAAACGCTCCACCCAGACTTCCGATGGCCGCTTCGTTATGAATTCATTGATCAGTTCCAGCAGTCTCTCTGCGCCGCCGACTTGCTGGCTGCCCATACCTTCGACCAGGCGCTGCATCTGGTAGGCCATGCGTACATCCTTGTCCTCGGACGGAGAATCCAAACCGGCAAATACTTCCAGTGCGATACAGGCTTCACGGAGTACGTCCTCAGAACTTTTCTTGGCCGGACCCTTTTCCCAATATTTTTCCATCGCAACCGTGTCGACGCCCTTGGGAATATCCCCTTCTTTTTCCCACAGGCTCGCTGCCTTATCCGCATCCTTTTCCTTGAGTGCACAGGCCCGCATCCGGTCCAGCAGTCGCGGCCAGCTTTCCTGTTTCTTGCGCTTCCTCATCTCGGCTGCTTGCTGCCGTTCATGCACGGCTGCATTACGCTCAGCTTTTTCAGCGTCGAGACGGGCGAAAACGGCGTCACAGGCACCCCTGAAATCTTTCCACAGCTGCCGGTCTACTTGCCTGGGCGTTATCCCGACTTCTTTCCATTCGCGCTGGATGCCTTTGGCTTGCTTGATGGCCTCTCTCAAGTCTTCGAGATCGGCAAGCGCCTGGGCCTGCTGGACCAGTTCCTGCTTGCGGGCGATATTGCGCTCATACTCCTTGCGGATATGTCCGAAGATCCGCTCGCACACCGAATTCAGTGCTGCACGGCTTTTACGCTCACTTTTTCCATCCACCGGCTTGATATTCCGGAACGCGGCACGGGCGGTATCCAGGGTTTTCTGTACGATCCTCCAGTCAGGAACGGCGGCGCCCGGCTCAGCGTCAGGGTCATCCGGCCAGGCCATTCGTTTTTCGTAGTCAGTCAACTGGGCGACCAGCTGCATGCGTTCCGCAAAATTCTGCCGCCGTTTAGCCGCCTGCTGCGAAAAAGCATCCTTGCAGGGCGCGTAAGCCTTATCGGCGGCCGCGCTGAATTTTTTCCACAGGACCCGGTCCCGCCGCGGGGAAAGGTGGCCGAGTTTCTTCCATTCCTCCTGCAAGGCCTTGATTTTACCGGCCAGGATATCCGGGGCTTCTTCCACGCCCACCAAAGCCTCCATTCGTTCACAGAGCTCGATCTTCTTCGGCTCGATGGCGAAGCCCTGCCAGTCGTGAATCTCCTGCAGCCGGCCCACCAGAGGCTTGAGTTCTTTTTGAAAACGCTTCTGCTGTTGCGGCCCTACTCGCCTGAGGACATTCTTTAGCCGGTTCAGCGCACGGTCGGCGTTGTTGAAATGATTGGCATCGAGTTCTTTGCGCAGATCTTTAAACGCGGACTCCAAGCGCTCGAGATTCTGCTCCTCCTTTTTTCTCAATACGGCAACGTGTTCCTGCAGCCTGGCCAGTTGATCATGGAGAGCCCGGATGGGTTCAGGCCGGTAAGAGTCCAGTTCTTCGGGCCAGGGCAGTTTCCGGATCAGTTTGCTGGTTTTCTTTTCCAGATTCTGCAAGACCAGGAAATCTGATTTATCAACACGCCTGATGTCTTCGTTGAGGGCTTCCAGCGCGGCTCGGCGGTCCAGTACCTGCTGCGAAGATTGCGCCACGGCCCGCCAGTGCTTCAGGAGCTTTTTGCAGGTTTTGAATTGCCCGGCGGTGGGTTGAGCATGATGCAGGGCAGCAAGCCAGCGGTCCTCGCTGTTATCGAGCTTTTGCCGGAATGTTCGAACCGCGCCTGTATCCGTCATTACCGCTTTCGCCGGCTCAATGCTCTCCAGCTCGGTGATGACTTCCTGGAACGTTTGTGAAGCACCTTCAATCAGCGCCTGCTGTTCTTCTTCGGCCGCAAGGGCTTGAGTTCGTTTTTCGATGCGCTTTTCGGCAATGTCGAGATCTGTTTGAATCTTTTTGCGTTGCGCATCATTCGCATGCTCTTCGAGTTCTGACCAGCGGGTCCGCAATGTCTGGCAGCGTGCCTTGTATTCCGGCGAATGCACCCCTTTGGCCAGTTTCGAAGCATCTTCGGTCAACT
This sequence comes from uncultured Lysobacterales bacterium, assembly GCA_947258865.1. Classification (GTDB taxonomy): domain Bacteria; phylum Pseudomonadota; class Gammaproteobacteria; order Xanthomonadales; family SZUA-36; genus CAMYKC01. The sequence continues at coordinate 10,331 of CAMYKC010000009.1, read as the reverse complement.
GCTGAATCCTCGCCTGCCGCTCGGCTTTGACCCGTTCGGCGGCATGGTGTTCATCCACCAGGTCCTTGCAATAGCGAAACACCGACTTGTCTTTGTGTTTTGCTTCGTTCATCAACTCGCGAAGCTGGCTGATTTCCGCGATGCCCTGCGCTGCACACAGGCGGACTCTCGCGACGGTGTGATTGGCGGCGATATCCATGCGGACATCCGCGCTCTGGACCTGGCTGATCGCGATGCTTATCAGTTCCGGATCGTCAGTCAGGCTGGCAATTCTTACCAGCAGACTGTCGTCGGAAATAGATGAGATCTGGCTTGAATCCGGGAGCAATTGTTCCAGCCGCTGGGCTCTTGCCTGTTGTCGCAGCGCGCCCGTCAGGCTGATGCAGAGTTCATCCAGTTGGGCACTGTTCGTGATCCGGGCCAGGGCATGGGCGCGTACGCCTTCATCCGGATCCTGGTTAACCAGTGTAAGCAGCACAGAGGGGTCATCGATTTCATCGATGGCGGCCTTGCGTGCCTCGGGCTTGCTGTGCTCCCATCCGGGCTTGGTTATCGATTCGAGCAATGACATTTGTTACCGCATTCCTGAGAGATAAAGTGGCGGTTATGGAATTCTAGCCTTTGTGGCCGTGAAAATCGCGTCGGCGGCGCTTCTTCAGCGCGCAGTGCTGAAACGCCTCGCATGACCCCGGTCTTTGCGCATTCTATACTCAGCAGGGGATGTGGCTGCGAATGGATGCCAAACGAGCCGTTACCGCTCGGAGATATTCCCTGAACAACAACGATAAAAATAACAAATTCCTGAGTGCAGCGATAGGAGGCTATATGAAAGTCAATGAAGCACCAGTTATCGTTGAGGAGACATTCGACGCATCCGCGCAATCCGTCTGGAATGCCATCACCGTGGTCGACGAGATGCGCGAATGGTACTTCGACAACATCCCCGCCTTCGAAGCCAGGGTCGGTTTCCAGACGCAGTTCATGGTGATCAGCGAAGGCCGGGAGTTTCCGCACCTGTGGAAAGTGACCGAAGTCGTGCCGTTGAAGCTAATTTCCTATGATTGGCGATTTGGCAACTACCCGGGCAAAGGGCTCGTGACGTTTGAACTGACAGAGCACGGCGGAGCCATCTCGCTGAAAGTGACGAACATTGTTCTGGAGGATTTCCCTGATGACGTGCCGGAATTCGAGCGGGAGAGCTGCCTCGGGGGCTGGCAGTATTTCATCGGGCAGAACCTGAGAGCGTATTTGCAGAAGCGATAAGCTGGACTCAGGCACAGTTTATAAGGTGCTTGTTACCCGGGTTGCCTGGCGGCAACCCGGCGATTTTGACTTCTGGCTACAAGGCCTTGAACACCGCATCCAGGCTGTCTTTGGCGTCACCGAACAGCATGCGCGTGTTTTCCTTGAAGAACAGCGGATTCTGTACGCCCGCGTAACCGGTGGCCATGCTGCGCTTGAGCACGATCGTCGTCTTGCCTTTCCAGCACTCGAGCACCGGCATGCCGCCGATCGGGCCCTCGGGTTCTTCCAGCGCGGAAGGGTTGACGATGTCATTGGCGCCGATAACGATCGAAACGTCGACATCGGGAAAGTCCTTGTTCACTTCATCCATTTCGAAGACGATGTCGTAAGGTACCTTGGCCTCGGCCAGTAGAACGTTCATGTGGCCCGGCATTCGTCCCGCGACCGGGTGAATACCAAAGCGGACATTGATACGCTTGTCACGCAGCGTTTGCGTGATTTCATGGACGATGTGCTGGGCCTGGGCTACCGCCATGCCATAACCGGGGATGATCATCACTTCTTTAGCGCTGTTCAGCAAAGCCGCCGTCTCTTCAGCTTCAATGGGCATGACCTCGCCCTGGTCTTCACCTGTTGCCACCACGGTCCCCTCACTGGTGCCGAAGCCGCCGGCGATGACGGCGATGAACTTACGGTTCATCGCACGGCACATGATGTAGCTCAGGATGGCGCCACTGGAACCAACCAACGCACCAGTCACGATCAACAGATCGTTACCCAGCATGAAGCCGGTCGCAGAGGCCGCCCAGCCCGAATAACTGTTGAGCATGGATACCACGACCGGCATGTCCGCGCCGCCGATCGCCATTACCATATGAATGCCGAACACGAGGGCGATGACGGTCATGATGATCAAGGGTTGCAGCCCCCCGCCAGCCGCCGACTGCAGCACGAATTCGCGTCCGAACCAAATGGCGGCGATCAGCAAGGCGAGGTTCAGCCAATGCCGTGCCGGCAAGGTCAGCGGCTTACCGCCAATGCGCCCGGACAACTTGCCGAAAGCGATTACGGACCCCGAAAACGTCACGGCGCCGATGAGGACTCCGAGATAAGTCTCGATATCGTGAATGGTCAGTTCGACGCCCACGTAGTGTGAAAGCCTGCCCGGATCCATGAAGTTGGCAAATCCAACGGCTACCGCCGCCGCGCCCACCAGGCTGTGCAGAATGGCGACGAGCTCAGGCATCTGGGTCATCCTTACACGGCGCGCTGCAATAAGCCCGATCGTGCCACCGACCACCAGGGCCGCCAACAGCAGCGCGTACTGCTGAGTGACGACACCCAGCACCGTCGCGATCAGGGCGATTGCCATTCCGGTGATGCCGTACCAGTTGCCCCGCCGGGCCGTTTCCTGGTTGGAAAGTCCGCCAAGTGCGAGGATGAAAAGGATGGTCGCGATGATATACGACATGGCAATAATTCCAGTGTTGTTAATCATGACGTCCTCACTTCCTGAACATTTCAAGCATGCGGCGCGTGACGGCAAATCCGCCCACAATGTTGATACTGGTAATTCCCGCGGTTACGACGGCGATCCATTTGATCATCTCGTTGTCGGAACTGATCTGAATCAAGGCCCCGATAATGATAATGCTCGATATCGCATTGGTAACGCTCATCAGCGGTGTGTGCAAAGCCGCCGTGACATTCCAGATCACCATGTAGCCGACAAAGCAGGCCAGCACGAAAACCGTGAAGTGCGCCATGAATGAAGGCGGCGCGACAGCGCCCAGGCCCAGCAGCGCAAGGCCGGCGAGCACCATGCCGATGATCGGCCCCATTACAGATCGCTTCTTCTCCTCCACCACCGGTGCTGGTGCCGGCTCCGCCTTGGCTGGAACTGCCGAAATTGTCGGCGCCGGCGGTGGCCACGTGGTTTCGCCATCCTTGCACACGGTGGCGCCTCGAATGACTTCATCGTCCATGTTGACCACGATCTGCCCGTCTTTCTCGGGCGTCAAATCGGTCAACAGGTGACGTAAATTGGTCGCATACAGTTGGCTGGATTGTGCAGCAAGCCTGCTCGGCATATCGGTGTAGCCGATAATGGTCACGCCCTGGTGCCTGACTACCCGTTCGGCTTCGGTTAATTCGCAGTTACCGCCCTGCTCGGCGGCCAGGTCGACGATGACGCTGCCGTCCTTCATCGACTCGACCATCTCTGTCGTGATCAGGCGAGGCGCCGGCTTACCCGGGATCAGCGCGGTGGTGATGATGATATCCACATCTTTGGCCTGCTCGGCAAACAGAGCCATCTCGGCCTTGATGAACTCATCGCTCATGACCTTTGCATAGCCACCCTCACCTGAGCCGTCTTCATCTGCGAAGTCCAGCATCAGGAACTCGGCATCCATGCTCTCGATCTGCTCTTTGACTTCTGGGCGGGTGTCGAAGGAGCGCACGATTGCACCCATGCTTTTGGCGGTACCGATGGCGGCCAGCCCGGCAACACCCGCGCCGATCACCAAAACCTTGGCAGGCATCACCTTGCCGGCAGCCGTGATTTGGCCGGTGAAAAAGCGTCCGAAATGCTGGGCTGCCTCTACCACGGCCCGGTAGCCTGCAATGTTCGCCATGGAGCTCAGTGCGTCTACTTTCTGGGCACGTGAGATGCGAGGAACGCTGTCCATGGCCATGGCCGTCACACCGCGCTCGGTCAACTGCTTAAGCAGTTCGGGATTCTGCGCCGGCCACAGGAAACTGATCAGCGTCTGGCCCGTTTTCAGGCGGGCGGTCTCTTCTTCATCAGGGCCGCGCACTTTAAGAATAAGGTCTGATTCAGCCCAGATTTCATTCGCAGTCGCGGCAATGGAACAGCCGGCCGCTTCAAAGGTCGCGTCTGAATAATGCGCTGCGGCGCCTGCATTGGACTCAACCGCGACATCAAAGCCCATCTCGATCAGCTGGGCGGCCACGTCCGGGGTAGTGGCGACGCGTTTTTCGCCTGCGTATATCTCCCTCGGTACACCGATTCTCATAAAAATTCTCCGAATGATTTGCTGTTTACAGCCTGGTTTGCTTCGATTAAGGATCTCTTTCTTGCTGTCTTATCAGGTTGTTAGCAACGACTGCGTTGATGAAACTACAGTCAAACGTGAGCATACCGACAAAAAGAATTGACGAGAAGATTTAAGTCAATAAAACTTCATTGAATCGCAGTTTTTGAACTCAATACCTACCTGGATCATTATTTGAACTTGTTCCCGTCGGAATTACTCAGAAGCGTGTGGCATTTAACCTTGGAGTGTGTCCTGGATGTGATTTGCCCGCAGGGTAAGAAGCCTTGAGCGAATGACGGCAGGCCGTGGGTCGCCCATGGCTCCAACGCCTGGATGCTGCGCAGCATGGTTGCGTAACCGATGTTTTTTAGTTCGCGTCCCGAGGTTGCTGACAACGCCACTGGCTGAGCCGGTTCGTTAACGCTGAACCGTCATGCCTTTCGCGATCGACGCCGCATCGCCGGAAGTGACATCGGCGATCGAGAGCTTTTCCTTGACCTGGTTGACGGTCAGGCGTGCGACCTCGGTCATGCTCTCGTCGAGCACCTCACCGGTGTCCGGATCGCGCAGAACTTCGACTTCTCCAACCGTGAAGGTCTGTCCCACGGTTACTCCTTCTCGGGTGCCGCGGTTCAGATAAACCTGGTTACCCTTGACCATCACGACCGTGCCGGACCATGGCAAGTTTGGCAGTTGCTCGAGTATGAAGGCGACCGCAGCAGCGCAGGCATCCTCGACCGCTATACCGATATTGTCCTGTTTGCCGCCACCAAAGGATGCGCCCCAGCTCCCGGTCGCATAACCCACGTTCATGGATTTTCTTTCGTGGGTGCCGACAACGCTATCGGAAGCCAACACCTGACCGGTGGTTGAGTCGATTATGTAAATGGTGGCATTCACTTCACCAGTGCCCCCACCGCCCCCGATGCGGAAACCCTTAATGCGAATTCCGCCGCCCAGGTCGCCGGTGTGGCCTTGAACGTGCGTGATGGCGCCCTTGACCAGTAACTGCGCCGGGGTCAATTGCCCGAGCTGTGGGGACCTGTTGCCGCCCGCCGTAGCCCCTGATGCAGCCAGGTCCTGCTCATCCAGCGCAGCGTAACGCATGTCGGTCTCTCCCAACACAATGAACTTACCGGTCTGGTTCAGCATATCCGTGAGCACGGTGTCCCAGGCATCGCCCAGGTTCCACTGGCCGTGCCAACCGGCGCGGTTCTCGAACCTGGCGACAGACACGGTGTGCCTCAAGCCACCCGCCGACTCCTGGGACTGAACAGTTGAGATTGGCCCGGCGAGCAGCATGAGAAACAAAGCGGCATAAAAAGTGGTGGTTAATTTCATGGCGGACCTCTGCGTTACGGTTTGCGGATAACAGTTTACACCGCGCCCCCAAATGGACAAAGAAAGGAGTTTCGCTTCCCTGTTCCCGCCTGCGCGTAGACGGCATCGGAGTAATAGTCCCAGCTTAACCGAATCGTAACGCCGTGATCCACGAAGTACGCCGCTTCACCGTATGGCAGCGCAATCTTCCCTCCATTGCCGTTCGTCCGCGGCGGCGAGTAACTCCAGGTCCGCCGGTGTGGCGTTTGGATCATCCACCCAGAGACGTAGTTGTTCACCGCCGTTTATCAGGTCTATGGCCAGCCGTTCCTGTTCATATTCGTAAGGGAAATCGCGCCATAGCTCAAACTCGGGGCGGATCCGGCGCAACGCCTTGAACGCCAGAGCCATGAGCCGCCACGGGCGAAACTCCTGGTGAAGGTAAGCGGCGTCTTCTACATGGATCTGAACGCCTGCACACATTTGACCCGCGTGCTTGTGAAAAGTCGGTTCGAACCAGCATTCACGCAGGCGGCAACCTTTCGTCCACTGGGGTGCAATCTCGTACATGGCGGCGATCAGCGTACGGACATCGATATCCGGAGCGCCGAACAATTCCAGTGGCCGGGTCGTACCCCGCCCCTCGGAAAGCGTTGTTCCTTCCAGCATCACGGTTCCGGGATAGCAGCGAGCCATCCACAGGTTAGAAGCGTTCGGGCTGGGGTTGATCCAATTGCGTTCGTGTAATGGCCAGCCATAACCTGGCGCGGAATTGGGCTGCCATCCCTCCATGGTGACCACGTCGTATTCAACATCCAGCTTGAGACTTTCGATAAACCAGCGGCCCATTTCACCCATCGTAAGCCCGTGCCGCATCGGCATCGGGCCGGCGCCTACGAAGCTTTCCCAACCCGGTCGCAGTATCAGTCCCTCCACGAGACGCCCAGCGGGATTGGGCCTGTCCAGAACAATGACAGACTTCTGATGACCGGCGGCCGCCTCCAGCAGGTATCTCAATGTCGTAATGAAAGTATAGACACGGCAACCAAGATCCTGCAGATCCACCAGCAATACGTCAAAGTGTTCCATCATTTCGGCGGACGGTCGGCGCACTTCGCCATAGAGACTGAACACCGGAATACCATGAACCGGATCCTGAAAGTCCTCCGATTCCACCATATTGTCCTGCTTGTCTCCGCGCAAACCGTGCTGTGGACCGAAAGCGGCGGTCAAAATGACATCGTCCAGCTCGGCCAGTGCATCCATGGCGTGGGTGAGGTTGCGGGTGACCGAGGCGGGATGGGCCAATAATGCAACACGGCGGCCCTTCAGCGGCCGGCGCAGATCAGGCTCTTCCAGCAGGCGGTCCAATCCAAATTTCACCGGGACTTCTCCAAAAAGGGAAGTGCGACTTTCGCCGTAGCCGAAAAAAGTGCTGCCCGAACACCGTCCACGCGCAGGCTGGAGCAGGGAAACGAGACTCCTTTAATCAAGAAGCTGCCATCTGAACGGGTTCGAAACTGTGCCCGGTCTTTTTTGCTCGGCTTTACTCATGGTTACCCGGCTTTGCTGCGACGGCACGTACGTGTATTTGGTGCCGGTGATGGGTGGTTCGGCCGAGGCGGCGAATCGGAGTCGGCGCAGTTCATGATCTCTCTGCCAAATGTCGATTCTTTCCTGGAATTCGACTTGAGTCTTTTCCTCTTCCGATAGACCGCTGACGGTTCTCTTCCGAGAAGGCACGGATTCCGCGTTGAGATTAAGGTTGGTTTGACCGGCAAACAGCCGATTTCCGCTATTTTTGCCGAGGCCGCCGAAATGCCAGATCAGACCCATTAACACACTGATTGCTGCTATAAATATAAGAAAGTAAATGTACTCCATGGTCATTGCCCTTCTGTCCACCCGGGCCTGCTGATCCAACAACAGCCAAGTCCGGGCCTCCGACATGAGTGCGCACATACCTGTGGGCCCACAGCCGGTCCAGACGTTCAATATCCATTTGATCCATGTCGGTTCAGCCGGTCACTGCCCTGGACCGGCAGGGGCGATTACCCGAAGAGGTAATTCCCTGTGCCCACCCGGCAATTGTCGCCAGGCTCACTCCTCAGCGGTCATGGGTCTCCAGGCAGTACATTCTGTGTGCAAAGTCCTGGCATGCCCGCTAAAGCGCTTTAATAATATTTCTTAACCGTCTGTATTTCAATAGTTAATTTCACTAGAACTGTGGGGTAAGCAACATACCCATATGAAACTCAAGAAGATAATTCATCCTGAACATTGATTCAGGAGCTATTCCAATAATCAGAGACTTGCTGGATGGGAAGTACATACCAATCTGTTTGACATCCGAGGCATTCTGTATATCGTACGTTTGTTTTACTCATACTCCGATTGGATGGACGTTTTTTTCTGTCGTTTTTTCCGTCCAACTGGAGCACTGCCGTTTAAGCGGCTCAATCGACCGCCCGTCCCGATAATCGGGTCAGAGCAAACATTTTTCCTTGAAATTCGCTGTAAGCTGTTGAAGAATCATGTTACCGGCACAGGGGGACCACGCCGGATTTACGTAAGGGGATCAAACGGAATTGTACATCGCCAGTACCTGATGTCTTCGGGAAAAACGGCATTTTCCCGGGAAACAATAAGAGGATTTCAGGATGGAGACCATCTATTTCTTGCTCATCGTCGCCGCATTCACGTTTGGCGGCTTCCTGGTTGTTCATAAGATCAATGCTCGAAGCTACCTCCACGGCTCAGTCAATGAAGCCCTCGAGTACCGCAGGGCGCTCGTCAAGGCCAAGGAGTCTGAAGAACAGCCAGTAAACTGCAGAGAGCGCAAATACGTCGATTGGTATCTTGAGAACGGCCACAAGCGCCAGGACGTCAGACCGGGCGGCCCGGTATCGAAACCGTCCGCGATCGTAGGCGTGGCTTTCATCACCAACGACTTCGGACAGCATCGGCGCGCAAGTAACGGCTAAACCCAATACCGTTTTAACCGGCAGCGATTTGTGTCGAGCGCGTTAATCCGCGATCCGGCAAATGAAGCATGAGTCCGCCCGTCGCTCGACGGGCGCTCGAGCAGCGTAAGGAAAAACAAATCTCGCAAACCTGGCTAAGGAAGTTGAGACCGCGGAACTGAAACAAACCAGGAAGAATATTGCGCGCTGATTGGTGAACCGCTCACTCAAACCTTCCGGACCAGTGCGGTGACTGGAAATGGCGGTATTGCCGCGAAGGGGAACGCATGGCATCCTGCGGTAATTTTGTAGCGGAATTACCGTGAAAAAACCCGAAACCGGAAAACTGTTTCAACACCTGCGATTCTCCGACATTCGGGGTATCACGCAATTGGCAACCCAGGCAACTTCGGGTGTGAACGGCATTGTCGAAGGTGTGCATCACTCGGTATTGAGCACCATGGGCATTCCGGGCGTTAAAGCGACAAGGCAAACCCGCGGTATCACGGGCCAGGTTTACCGGAGCATCAACGGCATCACGCGGGTGCTGGGCAAGGGCCTTGACATCGGCCTGGCCGGATTGGAGCCGTTGCTTGGTACGGCAAGGGACAGTAAGCCCGCAACGCCACAGCGCGAAGCACTGCTCGCTGCACTCAATGGCGTGATGGGTGACCGACTTCTGGCCAGCAACAATCCCTTCGCTATTCCGATGACGTTTCGTTTTCGGGATGAGGCTCTTGGCTCGCGGTCAATGGCGTCGCTGCCCGCCGCTTCCGGTAAAGTGCTGTTGCTGATACACGGACTGTGCATGAACGACTTGCAAAGCCATGCACAGCACAAGGATCAGATGCCCGATTATGGTGAGGCGTTGGCATCAGCCCTGGGCTATACACCGGTTTACCTGCGCTACAACTCCGGTTTGCATATTTCGCACAATGGCCGTGAGCTGGCCACCCAGGTGGAACAGCTGATTACCCACTGGCCCACGCCAATCGAAGAACTGGCTGTAGTAGCCCACAGCATGGGTGGCTTGCTCACCCGCAGCGCGGTCCATTACGCCAGGCAGCATGATCTGGGCTGGCCAAATTATCTGAAGAACATCGTGTTTCTCGGCACGCCGCACCATGGTGCCCCGCTGGAACGGGCTGGGAACTGGCTGGATGCTCTGCTAGGCACTACTCCTTACAGCAAGCCGTTCGCGAGGCTGGGCCAGCTGCGCAGCGCCGGTATCACGGATCTGCGCTATGGCAATGTGCTCGATGATGACTGGCAAGGTCATGACCGTTTTGACCTTCACCCCGATGAACGTCAAATTTTGCCTTTGCCAGTTGGCGTTGCCTGTTACACCGTGGCAGCGACGACGGCGGAGAAACGCGGTGCCCTGGCCAACCGGTTGATTGGTGATGGCTTAGTGCCACTGCATAGCGCACTGGGCTACCATGATGAGGCACATAGAAGATTGTCGTTTACCGATGAGTCACAGTGTATTGCTTTCCGCACGAGCCACATGCAACTGCTCAGCAGCCCCAAAATAGTTCACCAAATCCTGCGTTGGCTGAGGCCGCGCCAATAGGCGGGTGTCGATCCAGTTGACCGGCGGCATCGTTTGCGTGGAGATTTTTAGACTTCATCAGCAGCATCCGTGATTCCAATCCACTGTATTTAAAGGATAAGCTGACAAATTTCATCTTGCAGGTTTATACTGGCAGGCAGGCAAGGGACAGACGCCGCGGAATTGATCGCC
>CAMYKC010000008.1 GCA_947258865.1 uncultured Lysobacterales bacterium | reverse complement strand
GTTGATATCCGCCTGCTGCATACGGCTGACATCGCCAATGAAGTTTATACCGCTTTCGGTGACCATGGTTCTCTGCGCCGGAATCATGGGCCTCAAACGCTCCGACGTGGCCAGATCGGTCGTAAACGTATGAAGGTCCCGGTTGTTTACGCCGATAAGCTCCGCCCCGGTTGAGAGCGCGGCTTCCAATTCGCTTTCATTATGGACTTCCACCAGTACATCCAGGCCGATCTCCCGGGCCAGGCCGTCCAGATCCTGAAGCTGGTCATGACTGAGCGCAGCGACGATCAGCAGAACGCAATCGGCTCCAAGCAGGCGGGATTCATGAACCTGCCATGGATCGATCAGGAAATCCTTGCGCAACACCGGCAGCGAACAAGCCTGCCGTGCCTGTTCCAGGAAAGCATCACTCCCTTTGAAATACTCCTCATCGGTCAATACGGACAGGCAGGCAGCGCCGGCTGTCTCGTAGCTGACGGCAATTTCAGCGGGGTGAAAATCCTCGCGAATGATCCCGGCACTGGGCGATGCTTTCTTGATCTCCGCGATGACAGCCGGACCACCGGCAGCCAGCGCGGTCACGCGGCCAGCAAAGCCCCTTGCCACTGGTTTTTCCCGCGCCATCGCCGAGACGGCAGCCAGGTCGAGTTTTCGGCTCCTCGAGGCGATCTCGTCGGCCTTGGTTTCCAGTATTTTCTTTAATATCGAGGGGATAGGAGCCATTCACTCCGCTCTCAGTTTCGCGGTGTAGTCGGCCAGCGCTTCGATTTTTGCCCAGGGCGTGCCGGACATCAGCAGGCGCATGGCCGCTGACACACCCTCTTTAACAGAGTTCTCCAGGCCGGCGATGTAGAGGGCGGCCCCCGCATTCAGCGCAACGACCTGCCGCGCCCGCTCCGCACGGTCACCCGGCGCTCCCGACAGCGCCATCCTTATCAGGTCAAGGGATTCGAGTGCTCCGTCCACTTCCAGTCCTTCCAGGCTGGCCTTCGCCAGGCCCAGCTCTTCCGGGGTCATGTCGTATTCTTCCAGATTGCCCGCCCTGACCTCGACCACGTGAGTCGGTGCGGCAGCGCTAATCTCATCCAGGCCGTCTTCGGAATGAACGACCATCACGTGCTGTGCACCCAGTCGGTTGAGCACTTCAGCTACGGGCCGGCACAATCCGGAATCATAGACACCGATCAGCAGGCGTTCGACGCCGGCGGGATTGGTCATCGGACCCAGTATGTTGAATATCGTTCGCACACCCAGTTCTTTTCGAGGCCCGATGGCGTGGCGCATGGCGCTGTGATGCATGGGTGCAAACATGAATCCCACCCCTGTTTCTTCCACGCAGGAAGCGACCTGTTCCGGAGACAGGTCCAGACAGACACCGGCGGCTTCAAGTACATCGGCGCTGCCCGAACTGGATGAAACCGAACGATTGCCGTGTTTGGCCACCCGGCCTCCGCCTGCGGCAACCACGAAACTCGCTGCCGTGGACACGTTGAAAAGGTTTGCGCTGTCACCGCCGGTGCCCACGATATCGATCAGGTGTTCCCCTGAAACCCGCACGCCACTGGCCAGATCGCGCATCACCATCACAGCACCGGTAATTTCATCCAGTGTTTCACCCTTGAGCCGCAGGCCCATCAGGAAAGCTCCGATCTGTGCATCACTGGCTTCACCGGTCATGATCTGTCCCATGACGGCCCTCATGTCATCGAGCGACAGATCACGCTTTTCAGCGATCGTTGCAACAGCCTTTCTGATATCCATGAACCGCTCTCCCGGGCAGTACTAGCTGCTGATTGACTGCAGGAAATTTCTCAACAGGTCGTGACCGCAGGTGGTCAGAATCGACTCCGGATGAAATTGTACGCCCTGGAGATTGAACTCTTCGTGCCGGATGCCCATGATTTCGTGGCCTCCCTGGTATTCGGTCCAGGCCATCACCGACAGGCATTCCGGAATGGAGTCGGGTTGTAGTACCAGCGAGTGGTAGCGGGTCGCCTCGAATGGCTGAGGCAAACCGTCAAATACCCCCTGGCTGCGGTGGAAGATCATCGAAGTCTTACCGTGCATGATGCGTTCCGCGCGCACGACTTCCGCACCGAAGGCCTGACCGATGCACTGGTGGCCAAGGCACACGCCAAGCATCGGGACCGTCGGGCCCAGGGCGCTGACGACCTCGAGACAGATACCCGCTTCGTTGGGCGTGCAGGGCCCCGGCGAGATAACAATTCCTTCCGGTTTCAGCGCCACGATGTCAGCGATGCCCAGCGCATCGTTGCGCACGGTCTCCACCTCTGCGCCCAGCTCCCCGAGGTACTGCACCAGGTTGTAGGTGAAGGAGTCGTAATTATCGATCATCAGGATCACGTCACAACCCCTCCGCAGCTCTATTGACCGCGGCGATCAGGGCACGGCCCTTGTTCATGGTCTCTTCCCACTCTTTTTCCGGATCGGAATCGGCCACGATCCCCGCCCCGGCCTGGACGTGAAGCAGCCCGTCCTTGATCACGGCCGTGCGGATTGCAATGGCCAGGTCGGTATCGTCGTACCAGTTGATGTAACCCACCGCACCGGCGTATACGTTGCGCCGCACGGGTTCCAGCTCATTGATGATTTCCATCGCGCGGATTTTCGGCGCACCGGACAGCGTGCCGGCGGGAAAGGAGGAACGGATGGCGTCCGCGGCCGTCAGGCCGTCGGCCAATTCGCCGTCCACCTGGGAAACGATGTGCATGACGTGAGAATAGCGCTCGATGACCATGTTGTCGGTCAATTTCACCGTGCCGGTTTTCGAGACCCTGCCGGCATCGTTACGGCCCAGGTCGATCAGCATCAGGTGTTCTGCCCGTTCCTTGGGGTCGTTCAGCAACTCCTGTTCCAGCATCCGGTCCTGTTCCGGCGTTTCTCCCCGGTGACGCGTGCCGGCAATCGGCCTGAGCGTAACCTGCCGCTGCTGCACCCGCACCAGCACTTCCGGCGATGAACCGACAATCTGGGTATCGCCAAGATCGATAAAGAACATGTATGGCGATGGATTCAGCGCCCGAAGGGCCCGGTAGACATCCAGTGGCCGTGCACTGAACGGCACGCTCATCCGTTGCGACAGGACAACCTGGAATATATCGCCGGATAGTATGTATTCCTTGCTTCTTTCTACTGCGGCGATGAAATCGCCACGGCTGAATCCATAGTGATAATCCTGCTCGGCCACGGGATCGCGCTTCACTGCCTCGCCGTAACCGGGACTCCCACAGCGAAGGCGATGGGACAGCTTGTCAAGGCGGCGCTGCGAACTTGCCCAGGCATCGGGCTCCGATGGGTCAACATTGACGATCAGGTACAAGCGGCCGGCCAGGTTATCGAAAACGGCGACTTCTTCAGAGAGCAGCAGCACCATTTCGGGCGTGCCCAGTTCATCGGGCTTTTCCCTGTCGATCAGGCGGGGCTCGAAACGCTGCACAATTTCGTAGCCGAAGTAACCGACAAATCCCCCGGTAAACACCGGCAGATCTTCGAGCCGAGGCGCACGGAATTCCTGCTGCAGTCTGGAAACGTAATCGAGCGGATCCTCGACAACTTCCTCATGGATTGCGGCGCCGTCTTCGTAGACAGTCAGCTTCATACCGGAAAGTGCATAGCGCCGGGCGCAGGGCAGTCCGATGATCGAGAACCGGCCCCAGGTTTCACCACCCTCAACGGATTCGAGCAGGTAGGCATCGGGGCCATCCGCCAGCTTCAGGTATACGGAAAGAGGCGTATCGAGATCCGCGAGCACGGAGCGATAGACGGGTATACGGTTATAACCCTCAGCCTTCAGATGTTCGAATACTTCCCTGTTCACGATTTTCCATTTTGTCGAGACGCGAAGGGTGATTCTAGCTGAATTCTGTAGGAGTGCGCCATGCGCGCGATCAGCAGCATTGCGGCCTTCTACACTTTAGGCAGCCTGATCAGAAACTCGACACCTCGGTCGTCAGGAAGATTTCGAGCCTTGACGCTTCCGTTGTGTGCCGCGGCCACCAGTCGCACGATGTACAAACCCAGCCCCAGGTGCGGTTCCCCGCCCCGCCTGTCTCTCAGGGAAACCAGCGAATCGAACAACCGCTCCTGTAGTTCTTCCGGGAGACTGCTGCCCGCGTTGCGGACGGCCAGGTCATACTGCTCACCCGAAGACCGCAGAATAAGCGTCACTTCATCATCCGCAGTGCTCATCGACATCGCGTTGTCCACCAGTTTGTCCAGCGCTTGCGCCAGCAGATCGGGGGCACAGGTCAGCGTTGCCGGTTTATCCGGCAGGCGGGTCGTCAGGCGCCGCCCGGTGTGAACCGAGCGATACCCCTCAGCGCAACGCTGAACCAGTTTCGCGAGGTCAATCTCCGCCCATTCCGCAATCCCGATAGAGGCTTCCAGCCGATTGGCCTCACTCATGGCCCTTACAATCTCAGCCTGGCGGTCCACACCCTCCTGCGCCCGATCGAGGAAACGCCTGGTTTCGCTGTCCAGGTCCCTGCCAGACAGGTTATCCAGGGAGGAGCGGGTGATGGCCAATGGAGTCTTGAGCTCATGCGACAACTTACCGGCGAGCGTTTGCAGATACTGGCTGTAGTCGGCCACAGCCTGCAGCAGTTTCTGGTTGTTGCGCGCCAGCGCGCCCAACTCGTCACGGTCCTGGACGAGCGGCAAGGCATCGGGGTCGACCCCGTTCTCCATCGCCTCGCTGACGGCGCTGCTGAGGCGCTGGACACGCCGTGACAAGCGGGTAGCAAAGTACCAGAGACCTGCCGCCAGCCCGATCGTCAGGGCGAGCGTGGTGAACAGCAGACGGGCAAGCGCCCGGTTCGTCATCAGCAAAAGGCCATCCGAAGACGACTGCATGACGATGGCTCCGCGTATTTCATCCTCCAACACCACGGGCACCGCAACGGTGTTCCAGACCACGGCTGTATCCAGGTCCTGGGTCCAGCTGACCGCCTGTCTTCCGGAAATCGCCTGCGCGACGACATCGTCGCTCAGGCGGACCGGATCAATCGGCCGTTCATCCAGCAACGTGGTGCGCGATCCGGCAACCAGGCGGTAGAGCAGCCGTTGCAACCAGGTCGTCTGCTGCTCGAGTCCGGAATCAGGCCCCGAATCAGTCTCCTGGTCTGGCCCCGAATCAGCCAGAACCCAGCCTTGTGGGTCAACCAGCCAGGTCCGGGCGAAGGCGACTTCCGATCGAGCGAACCAGCCGGAAAGCTCGCTCCATTCGGCTGCGAGACTGATCCACTGGGGTAATTCAGGATTTGCCAGTGGCCCGGCTACCCGCGGATAGGGCTCTTCCTGCGCCAGCCTGGCATCGTGCACCCGGAAGCTGAGATCGGTATTACTGGCGGCTGAAGGCAGGGCAAGTTCAACTCGGTAGCCGGCGGTGTGATCCAGCCAGTAGCCTGCCACCTGCCCCAGTTCCGCCTGTTCGCTGTGCAATTGCAGCGGACCCGGGGCTTCGGGATCGATCGTAAAGCTGAACAGACCGCGCGGATTGCGTGTCATGACTTCGATCCGGTCAGCGTATTCGGGCGCACCGTTCATTTCCGGTGAGGCATGCCGGATGCTCGTGTCGCTGACATCGAAAACCAGGTACAGGTGGTCCTGGTGGCTCCCGGCCAGCAAACTGACCGTGAGTTCACCGTCGTCCGAGGAAAACTCCAGGCCCTCTCCTGCATGGGGCCAGTCGTCGGTATAACCGTCCAGATCGGGTCGCCGCCCAAGATCTCTGAGCGGCACATAAAGCGACGGGGAATAGAGCAGACGGGTCTGAAACCCTACCGGCATCGCTCCGGCCAGGGTTCGGGCCGATGCCAGCAAGGCGCCTTCCTGGGCCTCACGCAGGAATCGCTCGAGCTCCTGCAACAGCTTCCAGCCCGACCAGGGCAATAACAGGGTCAGCAGGGACAGCGTAAGCAGCTTGGTTCGAAGTTTCATCCGCCGTAGACGGTATCGAGCCGGTCAAAACCGGGATCGGTTTCAAGGAATTTGCGCCGGATACGCTTGACGTGGCTGGTAATGGTCTGGTCGTCCACCAGCACATTGGCATCGTCCATGAGCTGCTGACGGGAACGCACGTGGCCCGGATGGCGAATCAGCGAATGGATGATCCAGAACTCCGTGACGGTCAGCGGCACCGGCGCTCCGTTCCAGTTCACTTCCATCCGTTCCACCGAGAATTTCAGCGGCCCACGCTCCAGTAATTGTTCGTCTTTGCTACCACCGGAGAGCGCTTCGACCCGGCGGAACAATGCGACAACACGGGCGATCAGGTGCTGAAGGCTGATGTCCTTTGTCAGGTAATCGTCGGCACCGAGCCGCAGGCCGGATATCACGTCCAGATCGGAATCCCGTGCCGTGAGGAAAATGAGCGGCAAACTCCTGGACATGCTGCGCAATTCACGGCACAACTCGAATCCACCCTCGACATCATCACCGAGGCCCACATCAATGATGACCAGGTCCGGCAGGCGTCTTTTGAGGGCGGCCAGTGCTGACTCCCGGTCGCCGTAGCCCGACACCTGGTATCCGTAACGACGCAGGGCATCTTCGTAGTTGTGCCTGATGGTCGCTTCGTCCTCCACGATCGCAATATGTCGCGCCATGGTGCCTCCCGATATTTTTCCCGTCGCCCGCTATGGCTTCATGATACAGCCCCATGGTACGGCCCTGTCGCCCGCAGGTGAATCCACCCGGCATGGATTGGCCCCGGCTGCCATGACTTTGCCCTAATTCATGCGCTAATTTTGCATGTCGCGGCATGGAGAAGTCACACAGCAGGGTTCAAATAGCCACTAACAGTCTGAACTTCTGTGCAAGGGAGCCTTCCATGTCCAAGCAGCCTTCAATTCGTGACCAGTTGGAAAACGATGCCTGGCGCAAGCATCCGAAATTTGCCGCCCGGTGGGCCGGTAACCGGCAAACAAGGCATCGGCGACGGCCGCTTCGGTGGGAAGACAGGGCCCTGCTCATCCTTTCAGCGGTTCTGCTGTTGCTTTTGATCATCCGGGTTGAAACCGCCCGGGCGGAGTCTCCCGGTGATGAACTCTGGGGTCTCGAATTCCAGGGTGGCGGGAGGACGCAACGTGCGGTCGCCGTGAATACAGAGATGGAGGTCGATGTCACCGGACTCATTGCGCGCATCGACGTGACCCAGGTTTTCCACAACGATGGATTCAGCTGGGCCGAGGCGGTTTACCGCTTTCCCTTGCCTGACGGCTCGGCTGTGGATCGATTACGCGTGGAGGTGGGCGGCCGGGTCATCGAAGGCGAGATTCGCGAAAAAATGGAAGCTCGCCGCCAGTACCAGCAGGCGCGAAACGACGGCATCGTGGCATCCCTGGTCGAACAAAAAAAGGCCAACCAGTTTGAAACGCGCCTGGCCAACATTCCGCCGGGTGAAGACATCCGGGTGTCCATCAGCTTCCTAGGCCGTGTCGAATTCGCCGATGGCTCGTTCAGCCTCCGAATTCCCATGACCTTCACACCGAGATGGTCGCCGGCGGGAGCGATCAGCGCCTCCTCAACCCGCTTCACTGATGTTGCGGAGTCCGGCGATCACTTTCTGACCATCGCAGTCGACTTGCGCACCGGGCTCGATCTCGCCAGTCTCGAAAGCCGCTATCACGACATCGACATCCATCCCACCCTGCAGGGTTATCACCTGTTTCTCACCGATCCCGATACCCGGACCGACCGTGTTTTCGAGCTGAACTGGGTTCCGGAATTCGGTTCAACGCCGCAATCGACCCTGATGACCCACGACGCTGGAGATGCAGTCTATGCCATGCTCATGCTGGCCCCACCACTGGCGGAGGCCATTGACCCGCAGCCCCGCGAAGTCGTGTTCATCATCGACACCTCCGGATCGATGGAAGGAACCTCGATCCAGCAAGCCAAAGCAGCACTCAGGCAGGGCCTGGAATTCCTCGGCCCGGAGGACCGATTCAACCTGATCGAATTCAATTCCAAAACCCACTTGCTGTTCCGGGAATCCGTACCGGTTTATCCCGCTTACCTGGCCGATGCCGCAGATTACATTGACGGTCTGAAGGCCAATGGCGGCACCGTGATGGCGCCCGCGCTTCGTGCCGCAATGAGCCTGCCAGAGCAGGACATGCTGCTGCGGCAGATAATTTTCATCACGGACGGCAGCGTCGGCAACGAGCATGAACTGTTGCTGCAGATCGGCGACCAATTACATCAAAGCCGTCTTTTCACCGTGTCCATCGGATCCGCGCCCAACGCCTGGTTCATGAGTAAGGCGGCGGAGATCGGCCGGGGTAGCCATACCCGTATCGGTAAACTGGGAGACGTTGAAGAGCGCATGTCTTCCCTGTGGGCGCGGATTGAAAACCCTGCGATTCAGAATATCTGCGTGGACTGGGGCATGGACGCGGAGTTCTATCCGGAAGTCATCCCCGACCTCTATGCCGGTAACCCCCTGTGGCTCCATGCCCGCCTGCCTCACGAACCCCGTGAAGTGACGATTTGCGGTGAACTCGAAGGGCGGCACTGGCAGTCAGTCAGCCGGGAACTGCCCGGATCGGGCAGTGACAGCATCGCAATGCTGTGGGCTCGCAGCAAGGTCGAAGCGCTGGAAGACAGCCGGATTTTCGGCATTGATCCCGAAGCGGTGCGCCAACATGTGCTGGATCTGTCGCTCGAGTTTGGCTTGCTGACGCAATATACCAGTCTGGTGGCCGTGGACCGCTTGCCTTCACGGCCCGTAAATTCCAGCCTGGAATCCGGAGAAATCCCAAGCCTGTTGCCGGCCGGCAGCACCACGGCCGCCGGGTTTTCGCAGACAGCAACCGGCTGGCTGGCCCAGCTCATCCTGTCTGTCGTCTCGCTTCTCATTGCTGCCGGCATGCTCTTTTATTTGCCTTCCGCGAGGTCCGGTAGCACTCGCTCGCCACTGGCGTCTTCAACTTCATGATGAAGGCCCGCCATTGGCTTTACGCGGCGGTGCCCCTCACCGCCGCCTTTTTTTCTTTATGCATGGTCATCGGCGCATTGTGGATTCCGCTCAAAGCCGAACTGGCCCAGTTGCTGATCGACCGAAGCTGGCGGAAATCGCTGGCGGGAGTGGAGGACGCGCGACCCTGGCCGTGGGCGGACACAATGGCCGCAGCCAGGCTGAGTGCGCCCCGCCTGGGCGTCCACTTGATCGTGCTGGAGGGCAATTCCGGTCGCAACCTGGCATTCGGCCCCGTTTTTCTGGATGGCACTGCGAACGGCAGGGACATGGTGATCAGCGGCCACCGGGACACGCATTTCCGGTATCTCGAATCGCTCAGGCCCGGTGACCGCCTGGGCCTGACCAGGCCAGACGGCCAGTATTGGTACGAGGTTCGTGACCTGGAAGTGGTGGACAGCCGCTACAGTGAACTGGTGATCGAACCCGGCATCGACCGGCTCAGCCTGGTGACCTGCTATCCCTTCGACAGCCCGCTGACCGGCGGGCCGCTGCGATACGTGGTCACCGCCGTGCCCGTCAAGCAGCCGCGTTCGCTTTCATCCGGCTGATGGTATCCAGGTAATCGTCGGACCCGAATATGGCTGAGCCCGCAACGAACGTGTCGGCGCCTGCTGCGGAAATATCGGCGATGTTGTCCACTTTCACGCCGCCGTCCACCTCGAGCCGAATCTCCTTGCCGCTTGCGTCGATCATTTCCCGGACTTTGCGGATCTTATCCAGCACGTGAGGGATAAAGGATTGGCCTCCGAAACCCGGATTGACGGACATCAGCAAAACCATGTCGAGTTTTTCCAGGGTCCATTGCAGCTGTCCGAGTGGCGTCGAGGGGTTCAATACCAGGCCCGCCCGGCAGCCGTGCTCCCGAATCAACTGGATGGTCCGGTCAACGTGCCGGCTGGCTTCCGGGTGAAAACTGATCAGCGAAGCACCGGCACTCGCGAATTGCGGCACCAGCTCATCCACCGGCTCCACCATCAGGTGAACGTCGATCGGGGCCTCGATGCCGTGCTTGCGTAAGGCTTCGCAAACCAGGGGTCCGATGGTCAGGTTGGGCACGTAATGATTGTCCATTACGTCGAAATGCACCCAGTCTGCACCCGCATCCAGGACGTCGGTCACTTCCTGTCCGAGCCGGGCGAAATCCGCCGACAGGATGGAAGGCGCAATGACCGTTGGCTGTTTCATTGTCTTCCCTCTTTTGTATATCAAAAGTCTAATGTAAAACGGCGAGGATATGTGAACGAATTCCCTATTTGAATCCGCGTGATTGTTTGATCTGATCGTATGCCGTGTTGATTTCACGAACGCGGGTTTTGGCTATCTCCATCATTTCCTCGGGCAGGCCGCGCGAAACCAGCTTGTCCGGATGGTACTGGCTGACCAGTTTTCGATAAGCCTTCTTGACCTCGCCGTCAGTGGCCTTGTTGTCAATTCCGAGTTTCGCATAGGCTTGCGCCATGCTGACGGTCTGATTGCCGGCTTGACGCTGCCCAGCGCTGCCCCCACTGTAGCGACGGCCCGTTGCACCGCGTGCGTTGAGCATGGCGGAAAACACATTGCCCGGAATCCGCAGCAGGCGGGCCACTTTGAGCAGGATTTCATGCTCCGCCTGCGTAACGCTGCCGCTGGAAAAGGCCGCCTCGACCAGGATCTCCGTGAACATCTGCCGCAAGTCCTGCCGAACCACGGAATGATGAACAAAGGGACGCAGTTCCTCATAGAGGTCGAATTCAAATTCCTTGCCGCGGTTAAACAGGCGGATGGCCCGTTGCCGGTCGTCCCCTTTGATGCCCATTTGCGCCATCAGGGATTCGACCATGCGGACTTCATTCTCGGTGACTTTCCCGTCCGCCTTCGCGAGGTGGCCCAGGGTGGAGAACAGGGCATCGAAAAATGCCTTCTGGGTGGAACTGACGCCCACAAAGTTGGCCAGAAAGCGGTCCACCATGTGGCCCAGCAGGGCGCCGATTATGGCGCCGCTGAATCCGCCTTTGAACAGGCCGAGCAGCCCGCCAATTATCTTGCCCCACCAGTGTCTCGGTATGCTGAAAGATGTTCCTGACATCGAGTGCCTTTTCAGGTCCTGTTAATTATCGAAGAATCGAAGTATATAATTGCGGCTGACAATCTCCCACACCCAAAAGACACAGGGCCCAATTCTTAATGTCTGGAATCTCATTGGCCAATCCATCGGCACCGGCCTACCACTGTGGCCTGGTGACGCAGTACCCGCTGATTCACCAGGGTAAGGTGCGCGACAGTTTCGCGATCGATGAGCAACATATGCTGATCGTTGCCTCCGACCGGCTATCCGCGTTCGATGTCGTGATGTCTGAACCCATACCAGGCAAGGGCGAGATCCTGACCCGGATCTCGAATTTCTGGTTCGAAAAGACCTGCGGCATCATCCCGAACCACTTGAGCGATATCGCGGTATCCGAGGTGATCGACGACCCGCAAGTCCTGAACCTGTTGCAGCACCGGGCCGTTGTGGTCAAGCGACTCAAGCCGCTGCCGCTGGAGGCTATTGTCCGCGGTTACCTCATCGGCTCCGGCTGGAAAGATTACCTCGAAAACGGCAAGGTCTGCGGTATCCGGCTGCCGCCGGGGCTGCGGCAGGCCGACCGTCTGCCCGAGGTCATCTTTACCCCGTCCAACAAGGCCGCGGCAGGCGAGCATGACATCAATATCGACCTCGAGGCCATCAGGGAACTGATCGGCGCCTCGCTGGCCGACCAGGTCCGGGAGGCCAGTATCCGGATCTACCAGCTTGCGGTCGAACATGCCGCGGCGCGCGGCGTCATCATCGCGGACACCAAGTTCGAGTTCGGTCTGGACGATGAAGGCCGCGTAGTGTTGATGGATGAGGTGCTGACCCCGGATTCTTCGCGCTTCTGGCCGGAAGAATCCTACCGGCCGGGAAGCAGCCCGCCAAGCTATGACAAGCAGTTCGTCAGGGACTACCTGGAAACGCTGGACTGGGACAAAAGACCACCGCCGCCACCCATCCCGGCAGAAGTCATCGAAGCGACCGCGGCAAAATACCGGGAAGCCTACGAGCGCCTGACGGGACCCGCAAAACAGGGGCGGGCCAAGTAGGAGCAGGCCCGAACGGCAGGATAGCCGTGAGAAAGGCAACAGCCAGGGAGGAAGCTGTTGCCGGTGGTTCGCAGAGCCACTAATCCCACGATTGCAGTAAACAAAGGAAACCACCGATGCGAAAAATCGAAGTCCTGCTGAACGAATACGGTGAAAGCCACCAGGACCGTCGCAACAAAGTGATCCACTGGATCTGCGTGCCGGTGATCGTCTGGACCGTGGTCGCCCTCCTGTGGTCAATACCGTTCCCGATCGAGATTGGCTCCGGCATCGTACCTGTCAACTGGGCGGTGATCGCGCTCTTGCTCGCGCAAATCTACTATTTCAGGCTCTCCCGGCGGCTCGGCCTTGGACTGCTGCTGTATAACCTGGTGATGCTCTGGCTCACGGCGGCGGTGGATCAGGCATCACCCTGGCCACTGTGGCTGGTAGCGGTCGCCGTGTTCGTGCTGGCCTGGATCGGCCAGTTCATTGGACACGTCTTCGAAGGCAAGCGGCCATCCTTTTTCAAGGACGTCCAGTTCCTGCTCATTGGCCCAGCCTGGCTGATGTCATTTATCTACGACAAGGCCGGCTACAAATACTGATTCGCCGACCGCCTGGACCGATGGCGCGGTCGCTGACGCGATGTTCGAATAAGCGGAAAAGCCGGCCAGGCCGCGGCGGTATCGAAATTATTGAGGGCGCTGATGGTCGACCACCAGCTGCTGGGCGGGGTACCCAAGTCTTGCGCCGGCCCTGCCGTGATGGTTCCGTCAGCGGCGATCGACAGGCTGGCCCGCCATTCACCACCGGCAACGGTATTGTTGTCGTTGATGTCGTTGGGGATGCCCGGCAGGTCCAACTCCCAGCTTGCGGGCGGGTCCGCGAAATGATCGTACACCATGGCCTGGGAACCCAGGCTGATGGATTTTCCGACCGCCAGCCCGAGGTTGTTGATGTCGGTGAGACTGCTGGCGACACCGCCGGGCAGCTGCCCCACCGCCGTGGCTGTCGCATCACCATTCGTGGTGTCGTATTCCCACACAACGCCCGTTTGCGGATCACCGTAAATACTCGATTGAGCCAGACCCACGATGATCAGCGTGCCTGACATCCGATCGGTAACATCCAGAGCCTGGTGGCGAATGCAATGAGTAAATGGCGGAACGCGGTTCTGATCATGACGGCCCTCTCATATTGATCACCGACGTGGCTATCGAATCAATTTGAGACCCCTGCCGGAATCCTTGCCTGAACCTGATAGAATATTTAAACCCAATTTGCGAACTAATTCAGTGACTCTGGTCACCGGACGGGAACAAGGCCTCCAGCATTGCCGGATCGACAATCGTGACTTTCCCCCTTTGAATCCCGATCATCCCGGCTTTCTCCATGGATTTCAGATGACGGCTGACCACTTCACGGGCCGTTCCGATTTCCTGCGCCAACTGCTCATGCGTGATTTCTGCGATGCCCTGATCGTTTGCATGCTGCAACAGGAAATGCGCCAGCCTGCTGTGAATGCCTTCCAGGACCATCTCTTCAAACCGCTGCATCAATTCACTGAGACGCTGGCCAAAACTGGCGAACACAAAGCGCCGGAATGACTCGGAATCATTAAGCAACTGATCGAACTGCGCTGCAGGGATTGCACGCGCAATCACATCGGTTTCGGTGACTGCTTCTGCCGGGTATTTGGATTGTCCAAGCAGACAGGATGTCGTCAGCGTGCACATTTCTCCTTCGCGCACCCGGTAAAGAACCACCTCCTTGCCTTCCGCCGAGCGAGCAAACACTTTGACGCAACCGCTGGCCACCACCAGGAAATTGTCAGCACTCTGACCCTGTTTGAAAACACTTGCGCCAGAGGGTACCGAAACCGCAGCGGCATTTTGAATGACTTGCGGTAAGCTCATGCCAATCACGAATACCCTCCGGAAACACTCGGTAGCGTTTTAGTTCAGCAGAAAATCGGGGGCACGTCCAGATCAATCAGAGTTTTGAGCGACCACGGTCCCGGCCTTCAACTGCCCTTGTCGGTTTCAAGTACTTCAGAGGGCTCTGTGTAAGAAAGTCACTGATGCGGAGGTCTAATGTGAAATAGAATAAGCTGCACCAAACTGTCGCGCGGAGATGGACAATGTTCAAATGGCGATTCTCGTTTCTGGCTCTGATTTTCCTGCTCGCTTCATCGAATTCGATTCAAGCAGTCACCCATGACGTCACGGTAGGCAACAATTTCTTCAGTCCTAACGACCTGACCATCCAGGTTGGCGACACGGTGCGCTGGACCAACAATGCGGACAGGACACACGACGTTACGGCAGATGACTTCAGCTGGGCCTCCGAGACCTCCTCCTCGTTCACTTTTGAACGAACTTTCAATACCGTAGAAGAAGTGCTGTATCACTGCACCGTGCACAGCAGTCCGGGTCAGAATATCAATAGCAACCAGAACGGCCGCATTAACGTTGTCGAAGGTACCGCAAACCAGCCCCCGACCGCTGATTTCAGTTCAAGCTGCACGGACCTGGAATGCAGCTTCACAGACCAGTCCACCGACAGCGACGGTACGATTTCATCATGGTCCTGGAATTTCGGTGATGGCGACACATCAAACTCTCAAAACCCATCACATACCTACGCGGCTGCGGGCACCTACTCCGTTATGCTAACGGTGACGGACAATGACGGAGACTCCAATGACGTCAGCAAAAACGTCACCGTTACAGCGGCCGGAAATCAGGATCCCAACGCGAGTTTCACTTTTACATGCTTTGATCTGGATTGTAATTTCTCCGACGCTTCATCGGATCCGGACGGTACGATTTCGGCCTGGGACTGGGCATTCGGAGATGGAGGATCCTCCACAGCCAGCAGTCCTTCATACAGTTATGCAGCCGCCGGCACCTACACGGTTTCACTTACGGTCACGGACAATGATGGTGCGCAGGACACGACGAATCGTTCAGTTACCGTGACAGAACCTGGCGCCAGTTTTGTGATCGTTCCGGCAATATCCGACGCCTGGTTCGACCCGCTGACCGCTGGACAGGGCTTCTTCATCATTGTCTGGCAAGACATTGAGCTGATTTTCCTGTCCTGGTTCACCTACGACACCGAGCGCCCGCCCGAAGACGTCATGGCCATCCTGGGCGAACCCGGCCATCGCTGGCTGACGGCGCAGGGACCTTACGTGGGCGATACCGCCGTGCTCGATGTTTTCCTGTCGTCAGGAGGCACCTTCGATTCTGTGGAACCCGTGGTTGGGCCACCCCTCGCGGTTGGAACCATCACGATCACGTGGACCAGCTGTAATTCAGGGACCCTGGTCTATGACCTGCCAGCACTCGGCCTGATGGGTGAAATACCCATCGAGCGCATCGTGCTGGATAACGTGCCTGCGTGCGAGGCGGCACAACCGCCTCAGTGAGACAGGCCGGGAATCAGCTGTCTGCCTGCTCCGCGTAGGCTTCCGCACTCATGAGGCCATCGATTTCAGAAGGGTTCGACAACTGGATCTTGAACAGCCACCCATCGCCGTAAGGGTCGGTATTGACCAGTTCGGGTGAATCTTCCAGCGCGCTGTTGGGCTCGATGACCTCGCCGGACAGGGGGGCGTAGATATCGGAGGCCGCCTTGACTGATTCCACGACGGCACAGGGTTCGCCCTGCTGATAGCTCATACCGGGCTCCGGAAGTTCGACAAAAACCATGTCCCCCAGTGCGGCTTGCGCATGATCTGATATACCGATTACCGCTATGCCGTCTTCATGTCTAACCCATTCGTGGCTTTCCCGGTAAAGCAGTTCGGATGGCGTTTCACTCATTGTTCTCGTTCCTTAGTTGTGTACCTTACAACTGATTTTAGCATTGCCTTTTACTTATCTGAACTCAATCCTGGAGCTTGCTGAGTATATTGATTTCGCCATGCAAGGTGCGGTGCACCGGGCACCGGTCGGCGATTTCCAGCAGCCGCTCCCGCTGCTCCGGGCTCAACTCACCTTCCAGATGAATCAACCGTTCAAAGCGATCGATTTTACCGGTATCCGACTCGCATTCCATGCAGTCTTGCGCGTGAATCTTGCCGTGCTGCACATCTACCCGCACATTTGCCAGCGGCAATCGTTTTCGGCGGGCATACATGTTCAGGGTCATCACGGTGCAACTGGCCAGCGCCGCCGAAAGCAGATCGTACGGCGAGGGGCCGGTATCAGTGCCGCCGTAATGCTCGGGTTCGTCGCCCTGGAGCGGATGCCCGTCTGCATTGATGGAAACCCGGAATATGTCCTCTGGTTTGCCGGAAACCACCACGTGGCCGGTATGGTAAACCGCCGGTTCGATCTCCTCGTCCGGATCATGGATGAACCGGCTGGCCCAGGCGGCAAGCACATGCCCTGCGTATCGGGAATCCGCGTCACGGCTGAGCAGGTGATCGGCGTTGTCCAAAGAGATGAAACTCTTCGGGTGGAGTGCACTGCTGTAGATGCGTGATGCTTCCTCAATCGGAACCAGGTCATCCACCGGTGAATGCATGACCAGCAGCGCCTTCCTGAGGCCGCGAATGCCATCCCGGACTTTCTGGGCACAGACGTCTTCCACGAATTCCTTGCGGATTTGAAACGGCCTGCCGGCCAGCTTAACGGTGGCCTCGCCCTTCTCCTGAATGGAATCCAAATCCTCCGTCAGCAAGTGGAGAACGTGTTCCGCGTCGGCAGGCGAGGCAATGGTTACCACGGCAACCGCGGAGTCGATCCGGTGAGCGGCAGCCAGCATCGCTGTGCCGCCCAGGGAATGACCCACCAGGATTTCCGGCGCGTGGTGCTCGCGTTTGAGAAACGCCGCTGCATCGACCAGGTCCTGAACGTTGCTGGAAAAATGGGTATCCGCGAAGTCACCCTCGCTCTGACCGAGCCCGGTGAAGTCGAATCGCAAAACTGCGATCCCCTCGCTGCATAGCGCTTCGGCAATATTGACCGCTGCCTTGATGTTCTTGGTGCAGGTGAAACAATGCGCAAACAAGGCAAAGGCGCGCGGACTTCCCGCATCGGGCAGGTGCAGGGCGCCGGCTAGAGCAGCGCCCCCCGAGGTATCAAATTTCACGCGCTCCTGCATTTTCTGCGGCTATACCGGGGTCAGGTCCAGCGTCCGCCCGAGCGGTAAATCGCGGAACCGTTTGCCGGTAGCCGCAAAAATCGCGTTGGTCACTGCAGGCGCAATCGGCGGAACGCCCGGCTCGCCCACACCGGCGGGAGGCGCACTGCTCTCCACCAGGTGCACCCGGGTATCCGGCGTCAGCCCTATTCTCAGGACCTGGTAATTATTGAAATTACCCTGTTCTATCCGGCCGTTTGCTGCCGTGATCTGGCTGTCGCGCGCCAGGCTCAGGCCGAATACAACCGCACCCTCCTGTTGCGCTCTGACGCGATCCGGATTCACGTACTGGCCACAGTCGATCGCGATGTCGACACGGGGTACGCGCCAGGCGCCGTCGCCGTCCACCGCGACCTCGACCACGGCTGCCACGTAGCTATGAAAACTGTATTGCGCCGCGATACCGATGCCGTGACCCTGGGGGAGGCTGCGGCCCCAGCCCGCTTTCTGCGCCACGAGTTCGGTCACGCTGCGCAAGCGACCTGTGTCAAATGGATAGTTCTCTGTCGCCTCCAAACCGAGTTCGGTGAAATCCAGCGTCCGGTCGGGGCCGAGCAACTCGAGCAGGTTTTCCAGCGGATCCATTCCCCTGGCCTTGGCAATCTCATCGGTGAAGGAATTCACCGCGAAGGACTGGAAGATGTTGCACACCGAACGCAACCAGCCGATACGTACTTTCGATTCCGCCACCCCGGTCTCGAGCCGGATATTGGGAATGCTGTATGGCAGATTCAGCGCAGCCAGCCCGGTCTCGAACGGCACAGCCTCTTTAACGGCCGCGTCGAAGGTCGACATGATGCTGGGATAGGCAACCCGGTGCCGCCAGCCGGTGACTTTGCCCTGCTCATCGATGCTGGCTGCCAGGTGCTGGGCGCTGACGGTGTGATAGTAGTCGTGACGGATGTCGTCCTCGCGGCTCCACTGGACCATCACCGGCGCCGCGAGCTGCTTGGACAGGATCACGGCCTCTTCAACGAAATCACATTTCGATTTACGCCCGAACGCGCCTCCCAGCAAGGTCACGTTGATGCGTATCTGCTCCGGCTTGAGGCCGGTGATCGCTTCAGCCATTGGAATCAGCGATTGGGGGTCCTGGCTGGGCGCCCAGATTTCGCAGAAGTCCGCGGTGACCGAAGCTGCGGCTGCGGGTGGCTCCATCGGCGCATGGGCCAGGTGGGGCGCGTAGTATTCCGCTTCCAGAGTGCGATTCGCGGTCTTCAGCGCTTCATCGATATTCCCTTCGTCCCTTTGTGGTTTACCCGGCTGCCGCACGGTTTCACGAAGCGCTTTTCCAAATTCAGCGGAATCGTAGTCAGCATTCGCGCCATCATCCCACTCGATTGACAGCAGGTCGCGGCCGCGAAGCGCGGCCCAGCTGTTTTCCGCTATCACAGCTATTCCGCCGAGGGCCTTGAACACGGCTGGCGGCTCGGGAGCGGGCATCTCAATCACGCGCTCGACGCCGGCCAGTGCCATGGTTTTTTGGGCATCGTAGGTTTTTACCTTACCGAACACGACCGGGGGCCGGGCGATCGCTGCAAACTTCATGCCGGGCAGACGGATGTCGGCGCCATAATCTGCACTGCCGTGGGTCATATCGTGCATGTCGACGATGGGCAGTTCCTTGCCGATGTACCTGTACCGTTCCGGCGACTTGAATTCAAGCTGTTCCAGACCCGGCACCGGCAATTCGGAAGCGCCGGCCACGAGGTCCTTGTAATCCAGCACGCGGCCGCTTGGTTTATGCACAACTGTGTGAAACTCCGCTGCGCATTCCGAAACGTCAACGCCCCATTGCTGAGCCGCGGACTGCTCGAGCATCAGGCGGACGGTTGCACCGGCCTCGAGCATGCGTTGCATGAAACCGCGCACGGACCAGGAACCGTCGGTGTTCTGGTTACCGTACTTGGCATCGCCAACGGATTGCTCGACCCTGACCCGGCTCCAGTCGGCTTCCATTTCATCGGCCAGCACGGCCGGCAAACCGGTGCGGATACCCTGTCCCATTTCGCTGCGATGGGAGATGATACGGGCTGTGCCGTCAGCTTCGAAACTAACGAACACGTCCGGCGACCACGGTACGCCCGAAGCGGGTTTCACCAGACCCGGTACATTTTCCTTTCCGCAGCCGAACAGTGAAACACCAACCACGAATACACCGCCCGTTTTCAGAAAATCGCGGCGGCTGAGTTGTCTTGTGTGTTTCATGCGCCACCTCCCGCGGCTGACTTGATCGCCGCGCGAATGCGCTGGTAGGTACCACACCTGCAGATGACGCCACTCATTGCATCGTCGATCTGTAGATCGTCCGGATCAGGATTACCTTCGAGCAGTGAGGCTGCCTGCATGATCTGGCCGGACTGGCAGTAACCGCATTGTGGCACCATGTGCGCCGCCCAGGCGATTTGCAAAGGATGTTCCCCTTGCGCCGCCAGACCTTCGATGGTCGTTATGTTTGCACCTTCCAGCCGATTCATGGAAACACTGCAGGACCGGACAGCCTGGCCGTCGAGGTGAACCGTACAGGCGCCGCAAAGACCTTTTCCACACCCAAACTTGGTGCCGGTCAGGGTAAGCAGGTCGCGCAGGTACCAGAGCAGGGGCATGTCGCCATCGCCTTCGAATTCCCTGGCTTCGCCGTTAACATTAAGTTTGATCATTGCATCGTCCAGATTTATTCAGATTTGTGAGGGCTTATTCCGGCTTGCGGAACTTCAGTGTCATCCGATTGGACTCTCCAATCGCCTCCATCTGTGCCTTGAGTTCGGGATTCTCCCGGCTGGTAGCTAAAGTTGGCGGCAGTCGCCAGACAATATCCGTATCCGCGGGCTGGTCTTTCTCGTTGAAGTTGATATCACTCGCACCAACGAACTCGAATCCCGCTTCCTCCAGCCGGGCGATCACGAACGCCTCCTTGAGATATCCAAACTGACCGCTTGCCCAGGCATCCGGCATCTCATTCCGCGCCATATGCTGCACCACGCCGACGGTTCCCCCCGGTTTCAAAATGTCAAACGCATTCTGCAAGGCAGCCGTCAGGAATCCACCGTCTTTTTCGAATCGAGCCAGGTTGTGCATGGCTCGGATGAACAACACCGCGTCCGCCCGGCCTTTCATTTCTTCGGGCAGATCGCCGAATACGAAGGCAGAGACCGGTGCACCATTCTCACCGCCCCACTCTTTGGCTTCGGCGGGGAAATCCTCGGTCCAGGTTTCTTTGTCCTTGAGGCGTTCTTCGCTGAAAAATCCGAACAGGGGATACATCTGCAGTGAATAATCGGCAGCAATCAAATGCCCTTCGCTACCCAGGTAGGGTAAAAGGACTTTTGTATACCAGCCGGCGCCCGGCAGAGCCTCGACGACGACCGTCCCGGGCGCAATTCCAAAAAATTCCAGCGTCTCCCGGGGGTGACGATAGGCGTACCTGGCCTGCATCTCTTCCGGTTGGGCGGCCAGCACCGAAACCAGGCGCGCCGCGTCGGCTCCACCCGCCTGGGCAGCGCCGCTGAAGGTAAAAAAGACAAACAAAATCGTGTACAGAAATCTCTGCATGGAATGTTCCTCTGCGTGAGCATCGAATGACGAACCGGGGTCCATTATCTGGCTAAAGGGATGGAATCGCAAAATTACGGGCTTTCTAATTAATCTGGCTTTCCATGAGGATCAACATCATCAGGAGTTCGGTGTTTCTCATCATGGCCTGTTCTTCAAAGCGGTCGCCGGTTTGCCTGTTCATGATTTCCGCCGAATCGACACGCCGCTGAATGAGTTCCGGATCCACATCGTCGTCAAACATCCGCTGATAAGCATCCAGCCTGCCGCCGAGGTCGATGATGGCTTCATTGGTGATTCGAGCCAGGTCTTCCTGAAACACGTTGTACTCCATCATGTTTCGCAGGTAGACCGTTTGCCCGCGAAAAGCGCGCAGGCGGCGTGCGGCGTTGGGATCATCAATCACATCTGAGTACTCGATGCTGTCCGCGATGGCATTCCTTATGATAATCGCGTCCGCAGCGGCATCGTTGATATCGACCATGCTGATCAGGATGGGGTTTTCGCGCGCTAACCGGGTAAGCCGTGCCTGGATTTCGGCGTTGTTTTCCCGCGCAAACCGGAACATCTTCGCGGCGCTCGCCAACATCGTGTCCTGGTCGACGATCCGGATCAGGGGTGTCACGTAATCGTCCAGATCCAGGTTTCCGGCGGCCGTCCCTGCGGCGGATTCCCTTTTGACGATCGGCTGCAACATGTCCAGCAGCTCAGGATCCGTTCCGCCAGCCACCAGCAATAACAGGCTCATGCGGCGATACTGTTCACCCGGCGTGAGTTTTTCAATGGATTCAAAGTCGACCGACGCCAGCCCTGAAGCCGGCAGGGCCGCTGCCATTAGCAGCGTGATCACCAGTATTTCAAACCACTTCTTCATCGGCTGCCTTGTTTCAGAATTCCAGACTCTGCAATTCGCTTACCGCTCCACTTCCGACATCTTTTCCGGCCCTGAATTCCCTCACCCGGGATTTGCGGCCCGGTTCTTCCAGCAATACAACGCCCTCGGGCAGTCCTTCGCTGAACGTGCCTTCAAAATAAAATGCCCCGGTCTCATTTCTGTAACGCGCAATCATGCCGCCAGTCCCCGACGGTGCTCCTCGAGTCGCTGTACCAAGATATTCGACCGAATTTCCCGAATCATCCCTGATCACGCCGTATCCGCGTTCGGCCGCCAGGCCGTTCCGGCAGGAACCATACCACCGGCCCTGTGCATGGAAACCCGGGTGGGTGAAGATGCAATTATCGTCGAATTCGCCCTCGAATGAACGGATTCGCGCCTGGTAAAGTGTCAGCGTTTTGTTTCTGAATTCAGCAAATCCCTTAGCGGAAATTCGTTCCTTGGATTCAAGCCATTCCATCTGGACAGAAATCTGGCGTTCGAGCGCTGGGGCAATCAGGGTGAGAAAATGCTCCGACATCTGGGCCGACTCGGCCCGCGTTTCGAGGGTCGAACTCATGGCCCACAGAGATCCCAGCACCAGCACGCCGCTGAAACTCTGCAGACCAATACCCCCGACGGCGCCGGAGGCGGTGGCGGCGTAAACAGAACCGGCGAGCGCGAGTGCGGCGAACGCAGACGTAACATTCTGCTTGCGTGCCATGCTGCGCCTCTTTTCGAGCAGGTTGTACTCGCCTTCGATCATTTGGCGCATCTTGGTGCCGTAGTCACCGAGGTAAGTGCCCTCGTAAAGGCTGAGCGACTGGGCCGAGACGAACCGGCGCTCAGCTTCGATCAGGGCCTCGGCAAGCTGCAGGCGGGCACGCACGCCCTCTCCTCCTGACCTTGCGAGGAACGCAACAGCGAGATCCGGATCGAACCGCGCCAGGGCATTTTGCCTGGCGAAAAACGTGGCTTTATCGTGATCGACGGTATTCAGCGTTTTCTTGATACTCCTTGCTGCCCCCCTGACGAAGCTCTCGGCAAAAGGATCCAGGCTGTAATCACTGGACAGGTTTTCGAGCAAGACCCCGTCCATCTTGATTTTCTCAAGCGGATATTGCTCAACGGCGACCACTTCCTGCCTTGACTCTCCGACGTTTTTGAGAGGCAGATCACGGCTGTCCCGTGTCCTGCTGTTCAGGAAGGAAATAAAATCCAGCGAGCGCTGATAATTTACCAGTTCGAAATTCAGCTTGCTGTCGAGTTCGCTATTCACTTGCTCCTCGGACAGCTTCCAGGCCGTTCGCATCAGCGGTTCACTGGAGAGCAGCAGGCCATTCGTGGATGGCTGCAGCCAACGATCGCTTTGCACCACGAACAGCGGTGTTACCAGGTCACCGAAGGTCACGGGGGGCGATTCCATCAACTCGGTCGTGTCGGGGAAAGAGTAGACGCTGAAATCCACGGTTACCACACTGGGTATTTGCTCCGCGGCCAGGATGGGGCGGCTGTAAACACCCCTTTCCTCGTCCCACAGGATGATGTGAGGAGAGAGCAGCACAGTGTCCTCGGGAAGCTCCCGTTGAAGTTCCCTAAACAGCGACATGACGTAATAGTTCGATTTGGCGATTACCGACTGAGCGATACGCTGGGTGACTTTCTTGGTACGGTTCGCAGGCGGCACCTCGCCGCCGATGGCATTGATGGAAAACGCATGAAAATAGGGTTCCTCCGCATCCGCGTGGATGATCGCCGGATAGCGAATCACCACCAGGGCGTCGGCCCGCGAAAGGCTGTAATCGATAAGTTCGACCTCTTTTGCATTCTGGAATACGGAGGACCCGGATCCACGCGCCGTTCCGGCGCAGGACGAAACCAGCGCCGATGCAATCACCAGGCTGAGCAAAAGAACAATGCCGGGGACTTTCCTCACGACTGCACCTGGATCATTGCGCTCAGAACTGAACACGCTGTAACAGATCGGCATCGGCCGAACCTGCATCCTGCCCGTCACGGAAGTTGCGCACTTTGGGCTTGCGCCCCGGTTCTTCGACCATGACCACTCCGTGAGGCAAGCCCCGGCTGAAATCTCCCTCGTAGTAAATTGCCCCTGGCTCCTGCGAAGATCTGACAATCATGGCTCCTGTGCCTTCAGCCATGCCGGATTTAACCGAACCGACGAATTCGACAAAATTGCCCTGCCCGTCGATGATCAGGCCGTAGCCATCGGAGAAACCCAGCCCACTCTTGCACAGCCCAAACCACCGTCCCCGTTGCTCGAGGGATGGGTGCCTGAATTCACAGCCCGGATCGAAAACATGGGTGGACGCCGATCTCACGCTGCGCTGGTAAAGCCCCAGCGTCTGATTACGAAATTCCTGGAAATCACGCGCCGTAATTTCTTCCCTGGACTCCAGCCACTCCACCTGCACCGAGACCTGCCGATTGATCGCCGGCGCCATTTGCACGAGGAAATTTTCACCTATGGTTTTCGACTCCGCGTTCCTGGTTATGGCGGAATTCGCGGCCCACAGGGATGACAGCATCATCACGTTGCTCATGGTCGAGGAATGCAGGAAATTACTGCTGTCACTGTTTGAACCCGCATAGACCGCACCCGCCATCGCCACGATTGCCAGCGCGGTACTGAGGTTCTGGGCGCGCGCCAGATCCCGCCGGTCTTCGAGCAAACGATATTCCGCCGCGATCATCTGGCGCATCTGGTCGCCGTAAACGCCCTCGAAAGTGCCCGCATAAAGGCTCTCGGACTGGGCGGAAAGGAACTTCTTCTCGGCCGTCACCAGGGCTTCGCCCATTTGCAGCCTGGCCCTGAGGTTTTCGCTTCTCGAGCGGGACAGGAACGCCTCACCCAGTACGGGGTCGAAGCGCGACAACGCAATCTGGCGGGCGAAAAAAGTAGAACGGTCGTGGTTCACATTATTCAGGGCGGTGACGACCCTTGTGGCCGCCCCTTTCACGAAATCCTCGGCGAAAGGATCGATCGAATGGTCTTGTGTCAATGAGGCCATGATCTCGCTGTCCATGCGGATTTTCTCGAGCGGATGCACTTCGACCGCCACGACGTCGCGCCTGGACTGTCCGGCGCTCTTCAACGGTATATCGGGGATTCCCTCATTGCCCTTGTCCAGGAAATCCACGAAATCCAGCGGCCGGTTGAATTCGAAAGTTGAATCATTGAGTCGTGCAGTCACCTGATCTGTTGCCTGCATGTCAGACTGGCTCCAGGCCGATCCGACCAGCGGTTCGCTGGACAACAGCAAACCGTGAGTGGACGGACGAAGCCAGCGGTTGGCATGTACGACGAACAGTGGTGTAACGATGTCGCCAAAAGTCAGTGGCTGTGAATCCATCATCTTTCGCGGATCGGGAAAACTGTAGACGTTGAAATCGATGGTGACAACGCTCGGTATTTGCTCCGAAGCAAGCAACGGCCGGCTGGTCAACCTGTTCTCATCGTCCAGTTCAACGACATGCGGTGACAGCAACACCGAGTGCGGCGGCAGGTCATCTCTCAATTCACGGTAAAGCGACATCGAGAAATAATTGGATTTGGTAATAATGGACTGCGCAATCCGGTCGGTATCCTGGCGAATCTGGCTATCCCGCTTGACTTCCCCGCCAATCGAATGTTGTTCGAAGGAATGGTAGTACGCCGATATGGCTTGTTCATCGATAACCGCCGGATAGCGTATGACCACCATCGCGTCGGCCTGGGACTTGCTCAGGTCGACAACGGACAGGTTTTCATCGTGCTGGTAAACGGACGAAGCCTTGCCGCGCGCGGTGCCGGCACAACCGCTCAGCAACAAAACAGCCGCGAGCACGACCGCGAACGGGATAATCAAGTTACGCCGCATTGCACATCTCTGGAGAGTCTCTCCCAACTTTTGTCAAACTACATATACTACAGCGAGTCTGAATCAAAAATGAACGGTAACCCGGAAGCAGGTCAAACGTTCGAGCCCTGCGAGTCCCCGGAAGTTCCCTTCAGATCGTCATCGCTCATGATGATGTCCCGGTAAGTCGCACCAGCCGGGATCATTGGATAGACGTTTTCTTCCTGCTCGACAACCACGTCGAGCAGGTAGGGTTCATCGGGGTCAGCCAGCAACCGGCCGAATGCGTCTTTCAGTTCTTCGAAGCTCGAAACACGCTCGGCTCTCACCCGGTATCCCCTGGCAATCGCCAGGAAATCGGGGTAAACACCTTCCTCGCCGGCGGCCTTGACCTCGGATAGCGGATCGGACAGATCGGAATTGGACCGGTGGCCGTCATAAATCATGTCCTGCCACTGCCGGACCATCCCCAGCCACTGGTTGTTGATGACGACGATTTTCACCCCGATGCCGTAACGCCGGCAGGTGCTGAGTTCGTGCACGGTCATGTTCAGGCTGCCGTCGCCGTCGATATCGATGACCTGGCGTTCCGGGTGCGCGACCTTGGCGCCAATAGCCGCCGGCAATCCGTAACCCATGGTGCCGAAGCCGGAACTGGACAGGAAAGAGCGTGTCCGGGCGGCGCGGTAGTGTTGCATGGCCCACATCTGGTGCTGGCCCACACCCAGGCTGACAATAGCCTCGCCCCCTGTCATCTCACTCAGCAGGGCGATCGCCCGCTGCGGACTGATGCCCTTTGTTTCAGCGACCGGGTAAGGGTATTGCTGTTTCAGGCCGGCACAGTACTCGCGCCAGGCTTTAGTGTCAGCTTCTTCGATCGAGTTGAGCTGTGCAAGCGCTGCCTTGATGTCCGCGCAGATCGGCAGGGTCACGGTCTTGTTCTTGTTCAGCTCGGCGCGGTCGATGTCGATATGAATGATCTTGCCGTGCTTGATGAACTCGTCGACTTTGCCGGTCACCCGGTCGTCGAAACGAACGCCCAGCGCGAGCACCAGGTCCGCCTCGTTGACAGCGATGTTCGCGTAGCGGGCGCCATGCATGCCGAGCACGTCCAGGCAAAGCTCGTGACCGGGCGGGAATGCCCCCAGGCCCATGATCGTCGTGGTCACCGGTATGCCCTGGTGCTCGGCGAAAGCCAGCAGCTCGGGCTCGGCGCCCGCCGAGACGATGCCGCCACCCACGTATAAAACAGGCCGTTCTGCCTCACCGATAAGGCGCTGACATTCCTGCAACTGATCCTCGTGCATACCGCCGACCGGCTCTTCGGGCGTTTCGATCACAGCCGGCATGCGCGGCTCGGTGTAGTTGCCCTCGGGATCACGCGGATAATGCTGTTGAATGTCCTTGGGTATGTCGATCAGCACCGGCCCGGGCCGGTTACCGCCCGCATGGGTGAAGGCCAGGCGCACGGCCGCCGGAATCCGGGCCACGCGATCAACCAGGTAGGCGCGCTTGGTGATGGGTTTCACGATCGACACGATGTCGACTTCCTGGAAGGCATTCCGTCCCAGCAACTGCGTCGGGACATTGCCGGTGATCGCGACGATGGGCGTAGAATCGCTGTTGGCATCCGCGATGCCGGTTACCAGGTTGGTGGCACCGGGCCCGGAGGTCGCCAGGCAGACGCCGACCTTGCCGCTGGCCCGCGCGTATCCCTGTGCGGCATGAGCCGCGCCCTGCTCGTGCTCGACGCGCACGCAGCGGATTCCATATTCACGCAGCACATCGAAAATTTCCAGGTTGGCGCCACCCGGGTAGCCGAACACCACATCGACGCCTTCCAATTGAAGGCTGCGGGCCAGGATCTGGGCGCCTCGCAGGGCGCCGTCGCGTTGCTCCGGCTTGATATCGCTGAGCTTGCCGCCCGAAATGGTCGCGATATCCTGGTAAGTAACATTATCAATTGACATTGATTTGCTGTTCCGGTGTCGTAAGGTGATACGTCGTCGTTGGGATCATACAGAATGTCGAAACTAACAACAGTACAGTTGAAGCCGCCGTATCTCATCCTGATCGGTGAAGAGGATGACGCAAGCTATGCCAAGACCGGCCTGGGAATCATCCAGTGGCAGCCGGAACGGGTGGCGGGTCAGCTGAGGTTTCCCGGCTGCACATTGGATTTGGGCGTACCCGACATGACGGTGAGGGAAGCAGCTCAGGCCCATGTCGGGAGCCTGGTCATCGGTGTGGCGCCAGTGGGCGGCACGATTCCCGACAGATGGTGGGACGTTATCGAGGAAGCTGCCCTGGCGGGCCTCGATATCGTTTGCGGACTGCATGTGAAGCTGAGCGATAACCCGGTTCTGGCCGCAGCCGCGGAGAAATCCGGGGCCCGCCTGGTCGATGTTCGTGAATCACCGCCCAATTTACCCGTGGGAAACGGAATCAAGCGACGCGGCAGACGATTATTGACGGTTGGAACCGACTGCGTGGTCGGCAAGAAATATTCCGCGCTTGCGCTCGACCGCGCGATGCGCGAAGCCGGGATGAAATCCACCTTTCGGGCCACCGGCCAGACCGGCATCATGATCGCCGGTGAAGGCATACCGATCGACGCGGTCGTGGCGGATTTTATCTCCGGCGCCGCGGAACTCCTCTCGCCGGCTAATGATGACGACCACTGGGATGTGATCGAGGGCCAGGGCTCATTGCTTCACCCCGGCTATTCCGGGGTCAGCCTGGGCTTATTGCACGGTTCCCAGCCTGATGCTTTCGTCGTTTGCCACGACGCGGCCCGCAAAAACGTGTCCGGCTGGGAACATTACTCGGTGCCTTCCGTAAAACAATGCATCGAACTCCACGAAGTACTGGGCCGCCGAACCAATCCGGAGATTCGTTGTGTCGGCATAAGCGTCAATACCTCCATGCTTCCGGAGCAGGAACGCGCACCCTGCCTGGCGGATTTGTCGGCCGATACCGGGCTGCCTTGTATCGATCCCCTGACCGGCGGTTGCGCGCCCATCGTGAATTACATCAGGGCACAATTCTCTGAATGAAGCCGTGCTTCAGATTTCATCGTCGATAAAAGAAGGCAACTCCTGGCAGCTGATGTGTTCAAAAATCAACTCGGTTTCAATATGTGAAACTTCCTGGCGGGAAGTGAAGGCCGTCATCGCCAAGTCTCTG
Organism: uncultured Lysobacterales bacterium; assembly: GCA_947258865.1. Lineage (GTDB taxonomy): Bacteria > Pseudomonadota > Gammaproteobacteria > Xanthomonadales > SZUA-36 > CAMYKC01. The sequence goes on along the minus strand of CAMYKC010000008.1, from coordinate 651 downwards.
AGGTGTTCGGAATCCCGCGTCCAGACGTGCACGAGGAAATCAATCGGACCCGCCACGTGATAAAAACGCACAACCTCGGGTAGCTCCAGCGCATGCTGCCGGAACGCTTCCACGTCCGGCTTGTAATGCCGCTTGAGCCGGACCGAGATCATCGCCTGCAGACCGACGCCCAGTGCGGCCGGATTGACTTCCGCTTTGAAGCCGGTGATCGCGCCGGACTGTTGCAGCATTCGCGTTCGCACCAGGCATGTCGAAGGCGCCAGCCCAACCATTTCCGCCAACTGCTTGTTCGTCAACCGAGCATTATTCCGCAACAGGCGCACAATCTTGTAATCGATTCGATCCAGTGTTTTCATTGTTCGCATTATCCGAATATTATTCGTAGTTGATCATATAAAGAATATTTTATTCTAAAATAGTGTTGAGGATTAGAATATATACGAAATATTATCCAAGGGAGCAGTACCATGAAATCATCCCGGCACATCATCAAACACCCCAGGATCAAGGATCCCGTTGAAAAAGACGAAAGCGGGTTCATCATCACCGATCAGAACATGGAAACGAATATTCCGGGGCTTTTCGTTGCGGGCGACTGCCGCAGCCAGCTCATCCGGCAGATCACCAACGCCTGCGGAGACGCCACGACGG